>CAYNDK010000282.1:0-1565 GCA_964395965.1 uncultured Flavobacterium sp. | reverse complement strand
GTCCAAACGAACGTCCGATAATGTGTGTGCCAAACCGTTGGAAGAAAAAGAGCAATGAGAGAATTACGATAACAATTCCAATGGTCAAGGAATTACCAGCGACAATTGTATTTTCCATGCCTTTCACCATACCCAATCCTTCTACAGCTGATGCAACAGAGATGGGAGGCGTGATAATTCCGTCCGCCAGTAACGTTGTTGCGCCTAAAATAGCAGGAATCACGAGTTTTTTGCCATAGCGACGAACCAAGGCGTAAAGAGAGAATATCCCGCCTTCTCCATTATTGTCGGCTTTTAAGGTGAGCCAAATGTACTTGATAGAGGTTTGAAGTGTGAGGGTCCAAAAGATGGCCGAAACACCACCATAAACGAGTATTTCTTCGATTTTTCGATTGCCCATAACAGCGCGAAGGGCGTAGAGCGGACTCGTTCCGATGTCTCCATAAATTATTCCGAGCGCCACTAAAACCGAGGCCAGGGTAACTTTTTGCGTAAGCGAATGCTTTGAATTCATAATAGTAAACTTTGATGAGGCAAAGTTCGCTCGCTATCTATCGGTAAAATCTAAAGAAAGAGGGGATGGGTGTAAAGATTTTATAAAGAAAAGAAAAGAGAATTATGAATTATGAATTATGAATTATGAATTATGAATTAACTTATTACTCATAACTCATAACTCATAACTATTAAATAAACCGGTAGCCCACACCACTTTCCGTCAAAATATGTTCGGGTTGGTTGGGGTTGGTTTCAATTTTTTTGCGAAGGGTTCCAATAAAAACGCGTAAATACTGGGTTTCCGTTTGGGCACCTACGCCCCAGATTTCTTTCAAGATGTATTGGTGGGTGAGTACCCGACCTTCGTTTTTTAGCAATAAAACCAATAAAGAAAACTCAGTGGCGGTGAGTTTTATCCCTTCGCCCGACTTTTTAACGGTGTGAGCAGTGAGATCAACTTCTAAATCGCCAGAGGTAAATACAGTCGTTCCATTATTGGTTTGCTGACTGCGTAAAGCCGACCGAATGCGAGCTTGCAACTCGGCAGTGCGAAAAGGTTTGGTCAAGTAATCATTAGCACCATTATCCAAGGCCTTCACAATATCTGCTTCTTGATCCAACGCCGAAAGGATAAAAATGGGTTTGTTGTACCAAAGTCGGAGCTCCTTCAAGACCTCATGGCCATTCATATCCGGCAAACCCAAATCCAATAATATCAAATCGGGCGTATGATTCGCAGCCAAGAGAATCCCTTGCTTGCCATTTTCTGCCAAGATCACTTTGTAACCACTATTCTCTAAAGTGATTTCCAACAAGCGCCGAATCTGGGGTTCGTCATCAATGATTACTATACGGGCGTTATTCATTTTTCAATTGATTCAAATAATTGGTTTTTACTGGGATTTGCATCAATAGCTGCAATCCCGAACGGTCACTGCGGTTCTTGGCTTTTACCGAACCTTGTAATGCTTCAATATAGCCTTTGACAATCGACAATCCCAATCCTGTTCCTCCTGTTTGGGTCTGCGGTAAACGGTAAAACTTTTCAAATAAGGTTTCCAATTGTG
>CAYNDK010000281.1:0-1585 GCA_964395965.1 uncultured Flavobacterium sp. | reverse complement strand
CTGAGAAAGTGGGCCTTGGATTACCATTGTGGTTACCTAAAGGGACCATTCTTCGTGAAAGATTAGAGAATTTCTTACGTAGAGCACAAGTTCGTGCCGGATATTCTCCAGTAGTTACACCTCACATAGGGAGTAAAGAATTGTATGTGACTTCAGGTCACTATGCCAAATACGGCAAAGACTCGTTTCAGCCTATTCATACACCTGATGAAGGAGAAGAATTCTTGTTGAAACCCATGAATTGCCCTCATCACTGTGAGATTTATAAAACGAAACCTCGATCTTACAAGGATTTACCATTGCGCTTAGCGGAATTTGGTACGGTATATCGCTATGAGCAATCGGGTGAATTACATGGACTTACCCGAGTAAGAGGCTTTACTCAAGATGATGCGCATATTTTTTGTCGTCGTGATCAAGTGGAAGATGAATTCATGAAAGTGATTGATTTGGTACTTTATGTATTCAAGGCATTGGGTTTTAATGAATTTTCGGCACAAGTTTCCTTACGAGATAAGACAGACCGGGAGAAATATATTGGACGTGATGAGGATTGGGAAAAAGCAGAAGCTGCTATTATTAAGTCAGCGCAAGAAAAAGGACTTCCATATGTCGTGGAATATGGCGAAGCAGCATTTTATGGTCCTAAATTGGACTTCATGGTGCGTGATGCTTTGGGCAGAAAATGGCAGCTGGGAACGATTCAAGTAGATTATCAATTACCTCAGCGATTTGAATTAGAATATACAGGTTCAGATAACCAAAAACATCGTCCTGTGATGATTCACCGTGCGCCATTTGGTTCTTTGGAGCGTTTTGTGGCAATTTTGATTGAAAATACGGCAGGCAACTTCCCATTATGGTTGTCTCCTGATCAATTGGCAGTATTGCCTATTTCAGAGAAATACGAAGATTATGCCAATGAAATTTATTTACGTTTACAAGAGCGTGATTTAAGAGGATATGTAGATCACCGCGACGAGAAGATTGGTCGTAAGATTCGCGATGCCGAAGTTTCTAAAGTTCCCTTCATGATTATTGTGGGAGACAAAGAACAAGCGGAAGGATTGGTGAGTATTCGTAAAAAGGGACAAGGCGATTTAGGTTCTATGACCTTGGATGCTTTTATGGCTATTGCACAAGAAGAAATACTACAATTGACACAGGATAAATAGATTTATTAGCGATTATCAATTGCTTGAAACTCTTTTGTTTGCAAATGCGTTAAAATTGATATAGCTTTCGAATTGAATACTAGAATTAACAATAATTATTAAACGAAATTTTACTTTATGGCTTTACGCCCCAATAACAATTACCGAGGAAACAAACGAGAAGAGGAGCCTTATAGAATCAATAATTTAATTCGCGGCGTTGCAGAAGTGCGATTAGTAGGAGAAAATATTGAGCAAGGTGTTTATGAGTTTTCTAAAGCCTTAGCGATTGCTGAATCCCAAAGTTTAGATTTGGTAGAAATCTCTCCGAATGCCGTTCCTCCTGTTTGTAAGGTCATTGATTATGCTAAATTTAAGTATGATCAAAAGAAAAAACAAAAAGAGATCAAAGCGAATGCTACGAAAACGGT
>CAYNDK010000280.1:0-1594 GCA_964395965.1 uncultured Flavobacterium sp. | reverse complement strand
AGTATTCTTCCTAGTTCGAACAATTTAAAAGTAAATTTTGAAGCGGCCAGTTTGAATGCTGTAGACGTGAAAATCTATAAAATTTACAAGAACAATATTCTTCAGTTTTTGCAAGACAACGAACTCAATGGCACCCAAAACTTGCGCCGTGTGAGTCAGCCCATCGCGAAAACCACCTTGCAACTCAAGCAAAACAATCTCTATAATTACAACAAATGGAATACCTATGCCTTGGATATTTCCAAGATAATCGAACCCGAACCTGGGGCGATTTATCGTGTTGAGTTTTCGTTCCGTAAAAAATATGCTTTGTACAAATGTGACGGTAGTTCTGAGGAATCTTCCAATGAAGATGAGGAAGAAGAAAATGAAGACGATGTGAATTACAGTGGCGGTGGTGGCTATTACTACTATTATGAGGAGGATTACGATTGGCAATCCAGTCAAGACCCGTGTTCTAACTATTACTATTACAACACCAAACGCGGGACAAATATTCTTGCAACAGATTTGGGAGTAATCGTAAAACGCGGCAATAATAAATCGGTGACGGTTGCAGTGAGTAATATTGTGACAACCGACCCTGAATCGGGGGCGAAAGTAGAATTATTTAACTACCAACAACAAAAATTAGCTGAAACCACCACAGATGGCGACGGTATGGCAACTTTTGAATTGACGAAAATGGCCTACTTCGCGGTAGTTTCCAAAGGTGATCAAAGTACGTATGTAAAGTTGGATGACGAACTTTCATTGTCGGTAAGTAATTTTGATGTGTCTGGGGAAAGTTTGCAAAAAGGCTTGAAAGGCTACATTTACGGGGAACGCGGCGTTTGGCGTCCCGGAGATAAGGTGTTTTTGTCTTTTATTTTAAATGACAACAACAATAAACTTCCAGAAAACCATCCGATCAAATTGCGCTTTAATGACCCCAAAGGAAAAACGGTGTATCAAACGGTTCAAACCAAAAACGAGTTGAACCATTATGCCTTTACGATTCCTACAGAAGCCGATGCGCCTACGGGGAATTGGGAAGCGCGCATTAGTGTGGGTGGTGCTCATTTTTACAAAAGCATTAAAATTGAAACCATTAAACCTAATCGTTTAAAAATTAAAAATAGTTTTAATGGCAAAATGCTTTCTGCAGGTGAGAAAAACACCAATACCGTTCAGGTGACTTGGTTACATGGTGCAGTGGCTAAAAATTTAAAAACCGAAGTACAAGCCAAATTCTCGCAACAAGTTACCAGTTTTAAAGGGTATTCGAACTATATTTTTGACGATCCTTCTCGTAAATTTTCCACCGAAGAAATCAATATTTTTTCAGGAAAAGTCAACGAAAATGGGCAAGTTTCGATTCCGATTAACCCGACCATTCAAGGACAAGCTCCAGGTATGCTTCGCGCGGCTTTCATTACTAAAGTTTACGAACAAGGCGGGGATGTAAGTACTGATGTTGCGGCAGTAAATTATTCTCCCTACAAAACCTATGTCGGTATAAAAGCACCCGATCCAAATAAATACGGTTTAATCGAAACTGATAAAAACAACCGTTACGAAATCATTTCGGTAAATGAAAACGGAAATCCCGTTG
>CAYNDK010000279.1:0-1602 GCA_964395965.1 uncultured Flavobacterium sp. | reverse complement strand
ACGGAGGCAATGCCATACTCAAAGGAACAACCTTCACTAAATACAAGCAATTTGTGGAGAATTGTTTTAAAGTATTACCGCGTCAGGCACTTCATGCCAAAACATTAGGGTTTGTGCATCCTGTAACGGGAGAAATGATGCGATTTGACTCAGAAATCCCGAATGATCTGGTTGAATGTGTGGAGAAATGGCGCACGTACTCCAAATCTCATTCGTTAGAAGAAGAATAAAAAAAAGCCTCTGAACTATCAGAGGCTTTTTTTTAGTTGATGATTACCTTTTGAGTAACCGATTCCAAACCCGATTCTAATTTAAAGAAATAGAAACCACTGGGTATATTTTCAATTTGTAATTGTTCATTCGCAAATGAAGGATGTTCGAAATGCATCACTTCTTGTCCATTTAAATTGTATACACCAATTCGGTCGATTGAAGTCGATGTTTGAACATAAACCGAATGTGTATTGGATGGGTTAGGGAAGATACCTACATCACTAGTGTCAAATTGATCATTCGCCAAAAACACATTAGGCCAACGATTTTGAGCCGTTGGACCTCCCCAAATACGGGTTGCAAGGTAAGGATTGTCAATAAATGGATTACGATTTCCTTGACCATAGGTATTATTGGTGTTATTCATATAGGTATTTCGGTTGTCTTCGTTTTGAGATACTGGATCTTCAGCATTCCATTGTAGTAACAAATCGATCATATTGCTATCTGAAGCCACAGTAGATCCAACAATTACTCCTGTAGGAAGACATTGCGATCCATAATGTAAATACATATACATGATAATTCGAGCAATATCACCTTTCCATTCATCACCAGGATACCAATTGTTTGCACCAATGGTATAGGAGGCAGCACCAGCTCCTGCAGCATAAAGTCGATTTCCACGTGATGCATTGCGTTGTACATCACATGCACGCAACATATGTGCGTCTGCACCTGGGCCAGATTGGCCTAAATCGGGGTTACCTAAAGATTGGGCATAGATGTGTTCTCGATTCCAATCACCATTGGTTCCACTATTCGAATTTTTATCTCGAGTTCGGTCATTGGTAACATCTGCATCCGTACCATTTTCCCAACCATAAATTAATAATACATTAGCGGAATTGGTTGGATCCAAGTCAACAGCTTTGATCGCATTCCAAACGCCAGGCGTATAAGTAAGTTCATTTGTATGGGTATTGATAATTTTGGTAGCTAAGGCATCTTTCAAACTCATACCGGTCAATGTCCAGTTGAATCCATTGTAATAAGGATTTGCAGGTGCTCCATTTTGAGCCGACAAAGTCCCTATGGCAAAACTTGCCAATAAAGTAAAAAATTTATTCATTCGTTAAGTTTATTTTCGTTCTAATAAGGCCATGTAGAACCCATCAAATCCTGATTCGTGGGCGAGGACTTTCACATCCTTCACAAAGGTAAAGGATTTTCCAGTTTCAGTACTTAAAAAATGCTTAATTTGTTCCTGATTTTCAGAGGGTAAGATAGAACAAGTAGCATAGACTAATTTTCCGCCCGGTTTTACCATTTTGGAATAGTTTTCCAAAACTTCAGCTTGTACTTTTCGGATATTATCCAAAAATTCGG
>CAYNDK010000278.1:0-1611 GCA_964395965.1 uncultured Flavobacterium sp. | reverse complement strand
TTGACGATTGGGGATGGAGAGTTCCGTTCTGGGTTTCAATTCTTATGGTAATTGTCTCTTATTACATCCGTCAAGGAATGCATGAATCCCCTGTGTTTGCTAAAGCGAAAGCGGAAGGAAATACCGCTTCCAATCCATTAAAAGAATCATTTGGAAATAAATACAATCTTAAATTTGTATTATTAGCATTGTTTGGTGCTACAATGGGACAAGGTGTTGTATGGTATACCGGTCAATTCTACGCGATGAACTTCTTGAAAACAGTACAAAATATCGATGCTTCACAAGTCGATACGCTTTTGGGAATTGCCCTTGTTTTAGGTACGCCTTTCTTCGTGGTTTTTGGTAAATTAAGTGATAAAATTGGACGTAAAAACATCATGATGTTGGGGATGTTGATTGCAATTATCTCTTACCGTCCGATTTATCGTGCGATGTATGCTACAACTGACTTAACCAAGAAAACAGAAATTGTCGAGAAAACTACAACAGTTCCTTCTATGAAAGAAATTGAAGGTACTAAAATCGATTCGATTTATACTACCAACAAATCGTATACCGATGGAACAACTGTGGAAGAAATCAAAACCATCCACATGGAAGCCGGTAAAGTTATGGTGGATGATAAGGGGAAAGATAAAGTAGAAACCAAGGTTACTAAGAAAATTAATAGCAGTGATCGTTGGATGCTTGTATTCCTAGTATTTATCCAAGTAATTTTTGTTACCATGGTTTATGGACCTATTGCAGCATTCCTTGTAGAAATGTTCCCTGTGAAAATTCGTTACACCTCAATGTCTTTACCGTATCACGTGGGTAATGGTATTTTTGGAGGTTTACTTCCTGCAATCTCTACCTATTTGGTTACAACTTCTAAAGATGCAGGGGATGCCGAATTTTACTTAGAAGGTTTATGGTACCCAATTATTATTGCTGCCGTTTGTTTTGTCATCGGAGTAATTTATATCGATAAAAAAATTAATACACTACACGAATAAACTATAGGAATATGAATGCATTAAAGAAATTTCTCGGATTTATTTGGATTTTGTTGGCGGCAGCAGTTTCCTATTTCTGTATCTCCATTTTTGGAGGTAAATTGTCCTCTGGAAAACAGGATGACCTTGTTTTTGGTATCATTATCTTCTTTATTTTATTACCTTTGGTTGTATCCGGTTTAGGTCTATTTGGCTATTACTGTATTACCAATGAATATGATGAAGATTACAATTAAAATAAATTAATCAAACGATTCAAAGCTCTTAATTTTTTAAGGGCTTTGGGCGTTTTTGGGTTATGAAAAAAAGACACCAACAAAAATTAATAATCATTGCTCTTCTTTTGTGGATGGGATTCAATATGCCTTTGGTTTTGCTATTTGATTCTGCCCAAGAAATAGGCGGTTTTCCATTGATTTATATCTACTTTTTTTCACTATGGGTTTTAGCTATTTTACTCTCACTTTTAATTGTTCGTCGTTACAATGAATAGTCTAGTTTTAATAGCCATCCTAATTATTTACCTGGGAGTACTTTTTTACACGGCACATTGGGCAGAAAAGAAAGATAATTCCAAATGGACCAACAATCCCTACATTTATACTTTATCTTT
>CAYNDK010000277.1:0-1633 GCA_964395965.1 uncultured Flavobacterium sp. | reverse complement strand
AGTCAGGAGAGCAAAACCCGTTTGGAAACCATGTGTGCGACCAACGACGGATTTGAAATCGCGGAAGTAGATTTGAAATTACGGGGTCCGGGTGACATTATGGGAACACAACAAAGTGGGGTATTGAATCTGCAAATTGCCGATTTGGTCAAAGACAAAGACATCTTGCAACTGGCGCGAAGTTATGCCATCCGTTTGTTAAAAAGCGATCCGGCGATGGAACAACCCCAGCACCAAACGTTGAAACAGATTTTCTTTGAATTGAGTCGGAAGAAGAATATTTGGAATTATATTAGTTAAGCGATTTTTAGTATATTTATTTATCAACTGACTAGAATCCTAATGGACTCTACTGTCAAAATAGTATTCAGAAAAATACAAATAACCATGGGAACGAAGAGCTGGAAAGAAATAAAAAACAATGTATACGGTGAAACCGGAACAGAACGTCGTGACGAACTTGAAAGAGATTTTCAAGGTTTTAAAATTGGGTTACTTTTGAAAAAAGCACGAGAGGAAAAGCAATTAACACAAACCGAACTAGGGGAATTGATTGATAAAAAGAGAGAATACATTTCGAGAATTGAAAATAATGGAAGTAACCTAACACTTAAAACGTTGTATGAAATTGTTGAAAAAGGCTTAGGTGGAAAAGTCAACATTCAAATTGAATTGTAAAAAAGTATGAATCGAAAGCTCGAGTTAACTTAGCAATTTGTTAGCACCAATTTTATGAAAAGACAACTAATAATCAACATAGGGCTAATTTTGACAATGACTAGTTGTTCTGTATTCAATGCTGATTTACGATATAAGCCAAACTCAACAGATGAATATTATTTTCCATTATTAAGTGAAGAATTTACAAAACGGCAGAATGACTGTATAAAAAAAAAGGAATTTCCGTGTGATTTTCCTTTACCAAATGACACTTTAAATGAATTTGTAAACCAATGGTATTCAAAACATTTAAAAAGTATGAAAGAACCAATACTTTACAAATTACAGAATGACGAAAAAAAAATAATCAGGTTTACACATTTAGGAACTTGGTCAAATCCTTTTTCATTCAAAATAGAGAATAGTAATGGACAAATTACTATGACTTACAGTAAAACAAAAGGACTTGGTGGTTATGACGCTGGTCGGAGAATTAAGCACAAACAGAAAATTATAAAATCAGAAACTTGGGAGAACATATTGGCGAAAATAGATAGTGTAAATTTTTGGAATATTGAAACTCACGACCCAAATATGATACTTGATGGAGAAGAGTGGATTTTAGAAGTATTGATTGATGGAAAGTATCATTTTGTAACACGAAATAGTCCAGAAAATTACGGTGGAAAGGAATATTCAGAATTGTGTAAACTAGTAATGAATGCTTACAAGCAATAAAAAAACTTATGCTAACAGCCTCTAGCTGATTTGGCTGGTAAGTGCAAGTTTGGTGTTTGGTTTACACGACCCGAGCGAAGCGAACGGTGAGAAGTAAAAAAAGTTTATCTTAGTAAGAAATATTTGTTTCGCTTTGACCGCCACAGTTGGCTAGCGGCGGAACGTTATGAGCAATGCCAACACAACAATGAGAAAACCTTTAACAATTGAAATTTTATATTTTTTCATCACAATC
>CAYNDK010000276.1:0-1640 GCA_964395965.1 uncultured Flavobacterium sp. | reverse complement strand
TATGATCCGGAGTACAAAATGGGGACTTTTGGGCAATTTATTTATGATTACAATTGTATCATGGATGCTCGGAAGCGTGATTTTGATATCATTTTACAATTAGGGTATACAAGTAATTCAATTTGGTTTTTCTTATTGCCAAAAAGACCCATCATCATCACAAATATGGATGGGATTGAGTGGAAACGCTCAAAGTATAACCGTGCAGTTCAACAGTTTTTAAAATTTGCTGAACGATTGGCGGCTGTTAGCAGTGATTATTTAGTTTCGGACTCATTAGGAATTCAAAAGTTTTTAAAGCAACGCTACGGTAAAGAATCTACTTACATTGCTTATGGCGCTTATCCTTTCAATAATCCGAATACCACATTTTTAAAAGAATATGGTGTAGAGGAGGGAAAGTATAACATGATAATGGCTCGCTTTGAACCCGAGAATAATTTCCAATTAGTGTTGGACGGAGTTGTAGAAAGTGGCGATACCACACCAATTTTAGTTATTGGGAAACATGAAACCAACTACGGTGCCTATTTAAAGAATCGATACGCTAATTATCCTCACATTCGATTTATGGGTGGGATTTACAATTTGGAGCATCTTAATAATTTACGCTACCATTGTAATCTTTATTTCCATGGTCATTCTGTTGGAGGAACCAATCCTTCTTTATTAGAAGCAATGGCATCACAGACCTTTATTGCAGCGCATAATAATGATTTCAACAAAGGGGTTCTCAAAGAAAATGCTTTTTTCTTCGCTACTCCCAAAGAAGTCGCACATATTCTTAAAACTGCCAAAAAAAGTGATAACTTGCACTTTGTAAAAAACAATTATGAAGCCATTGTACATCAGTTCAATTGGGGGAAAATAAATGGTGAATATCTACAGTTATTTGAAGAATGTATGGCAAAAGGAAAGCGGTGATTTTCAAAACAACCCTTTTCCGTATTTTGTTTTATTTGTTTTTCTAACTATTCCATTACCTTATATCTTTAGTAGTATAGCCTCATTGCTTTTAGTTGGCTATGCACTTTTCTTTTTACGCAGAAGTACGTTTCATAATGCCAAAGCACTATGGTTTCCAGTACTCTTATATGTTGGGATTGCTTTTTCTTATTTCTGGACGATTGATACACAGTTAACACTGTCAGCATTAAGTAAACAAATACCCCTTTTGTTTTTTCCATTGGTGTTTTTTTGGAATCCAATAGACACCGAATATTCGGGACAAAAAATAAAAAACGGATTGGCTTTAGGGTATTCCTTTTATGCGCTTTATTGGTTGCTTAGAGCCATCATTCGCTTTTACATTACCCGAGATTCCAATGTGTTTTTTTATCACGAACTCGTTACAAACGACCTGAATGCCATCCATGTTTCATTCTACTTGGCGCTTGTCTTTTTTATTATTTTAGAAATGAAACAATGGGCGAGATGGCATTATGTAGCCCTAGGATTACTCTCAGTTTGTATTGTACTTTTATCCTCTAAAAATATTCTCATTGTTTTCGGAATATTAGCGATTTCACGCCTGTATTTTTTATTCCGACAACAACTAACTGTCCGAGTAAAAGTTGGACTAATCATCGGATTGGCACTTGTTGGTGTAGTTTTTTCTGGAAAAATTAAAGAGCGTTTTT
>CAYNDK010000275.1:0-1652 GCA_964395965.1 uncultured Flavobacterium sp. | reverse complement strand
CCGTTCAGGCGGGAGATTTGGAAGATAGCGATACGCATAAAGTCCGTCGTCGTGTATCCAATGCCAAAACCCAATTTCACCCCAATGCCTATGCGTTACATACGCCGGCGAGTCCGCACCTAGCCGCAGCTCTCGATGAGATTACTATTGATGTAGCGCAAATTCAAGAGCCGACAACCGAAAATCATTTGGTGATTGAAGGGGCAGGCGGTGTATTTGTGCCGTTAAATGCTACGGATTGTGTCATCGATTTGATTCGCCCCGATTATAAAGTGATTGTAGTTTCGCGGCATTATTTGGGCAGTATCAATCATACTTTGTTGACCATTGAAGCTTTGCAAACGCGGAAAATAAACATTGCAGGGATTATTTTTTCGGGGGACGAACATGAACCGACGGAATCCATTATTTTACAAAAAACAGGCGTTCCTTTTTTAGGGCGCATCAATAATGAACCCTATTTTGACGAAAATGTAGTGCGCGATTATGCCGAGCAATTGCGTGAAACCTTGTTGAAATTGGGATAAGAAAAAGAGAAAAGAAGCAAGAAGAAAGAATTGTCTTGTTCTTCTTTACACTAAAAAAAATATGAATTTATCTGAAAAAGACCAGCTGTACAACTGGCATCCGTATACGCAACACCAAACGATAGGTTTGTTACCTGCCATTGTCAAAGGGCAAGGTGCGGTGTTGTGGGATGAAAATGGCAAAGAATACTTGGATGCAATTGCATCGTGGTGGGTGAATCCGTATGGGCATTCCAATCCCGTGATGGCGGAAGCGATTTACAAGCAATTGACCACGCTCGAACATGTATTGTTTGGGGGGTTTACGAATAAACCTGCGGTGGAATTGGCGGAAAAATTACTTGCATTGTTGCCTTCCAATCAAAAGAAATTATTCTTTTCCGACAACGGATCGACCGCAGTTGAAGTCGCCCTCAAAGCGGCTATGCAGTTTTTTTATAACAAAAAGGAAGTTCGCCGCCGTATCCTTGCCTTTGACGATGCTTTTCACGGCGATACTTTTGGAGCGATGGCTTCGAGTGGTATTACCTTTTTTACGGAAGCGTTTCAGGGATCGCTGGTCGATGTGTACCGCATTCCGGTCCCTGTCGATGGGCAAGAAGCGCATGCATTACAAGTGTTGGAAGAGCAATTACAAACGGGCGAATTTGCCGCTTTCATCTTCGAACCCTTGTGCCAAGGTGCTGCGGGAATGGTGATGTATAGTGCTGAAGTTTTGGATAAAATGATACTGTTATGTCGCAAATACGGCGTGTTTACGATTGCCGATGAAGTGATGACGGGTTTTGGAAAAACGGGAAAGAACTTTGCTTGCGACTATTTAACGGAACAACCCGATATGATGTGCTTGTCCAAAGCCTTGACAGGCGGCACGATTCCGATGGCGATTACATCGTTTACCCAAGAAATCTTTGACGGTTTTTTGGACACGGATGTCAACAAAGCCTTATTTCACGGGCATACGTTTACGGCGAATCCGACGGGTTGTGCAGCGGCGTTGGCCAGTATTGGATTGTTGGAATCGGATGCAATGCAAGCGAATATTCAACGCATTCATACGCATCATTTGGCTTTCGCCGAAAAAATGAACGCGCATCCTCGGGTAAAAACGACGCGGGTTTTGGG
>CAYNDK010000274.1:0-1676 GCA_964395965.1 uncultured Flavobacterium sp. | reverse complement strand
AACCTCTATAGTAAAAAGGCAATTGGCAAAATGTATTTTTTGTCCTTTTTTCGGAAAATTTCCTAACAACTCTAGTAATAATCCTGCAAGTGTTTCCGCTTCTCCTTTATGTTCTTCAAAAAGAGATTCGTCTACTTCGATAATTCGATATAAGTCTTTAAGATTAATTTTACCTTCAAAAAGGAAATTCCGATCGTCAATTTGGGAAAAATTAATGTTTTCATCATCAAATTCATCGCTAATATCTCCTACAATTTCTTCAATAACATCTTCTAATGTGACAAGTCCAGAAGTGCCACCATATTCATCTACAACAATGGCAAGGTGATTTTTCATACCTTGAAAATCTTTCAACAAGTCATCTAGTTTTTTGTTTTCTGGCACAAAAAAAGGCTCACGCAATAATTTCTGCCATTCAAATTCCTTTTTGTTGATATAGGGAATTAAATCTTTGATAAAAAGAACGCCAACAACATGATCTATATTGTCTTTGAAGACAGGGATTCTTGAATAGCCTTTGTCAATAATTTTTGGCATAATTTCCCCAAAGGATTCGTCTATTGCTATGGCAAATAAATCAATTCGCGGACTCATAATCTGTTTCGCTTCAGTATTTCCGAAGGAAACGATACCTTCTAATAGTTTTTGTTCCTCCTGGGTAGTGTCTTCAGATGAGGTGAGTTCGAGGGCTTGTGAAAGTTGATCAACAGAGAAATTCGTTTTTTCTTTCCCTAATTTTTCTTGAATAAAAGTTGTTAACCACCGTAAAGGCATACTAATTGGGGACATGAATTTGTTCAGAAATACCAATGGATAGGTGATGAAAGAAGCAAATTTGATGTTGTTACGACTGGCATACACTTTAGGTAAAACTTCGCCAAAAAGTAAAATCAAAAAGGTAACTAAAATAACTTCCACAATGAATTTAACAACTGGAATTGCAATCGTGGAAAATAAACGGTCAAGCGATACAGAGAAAAGGATGACAATAGCAATATGCAAAAAGTTGTTAGCTATCAAAATAGTAGCTAACAACTTTTTAGGCTTTGCGAGTAATTCAGAAATAATTTGAAACTTACCCGGTTGTTTTTCTGAAAGTTGTTGTAAATCTTTTTGCGTAAGCGAAAAAAAAGCAACTTCAGTAGCGGCAACCATGGCACAACAAAAAAGGAGAATCACAATTCCGATACTGCCTAAAAGCATCTCGGAGTCGAATACTGTAAGGGTATGTGCGCCGGGTTCTGGGTCCAAATTCTAAATGGTTAATTCAACTTCTTTTTAGTAGGGTAAGTCATTTTCAACATGAGAATTTGGAGTCTCATAACTTGAATTTCTAGGTTCGTGATTCGGAACCGAGCGACTTTCCAAGTCCTTTTTAACATTCAAAAAGGTAAACTCGGTAACCTGAATTTCAGTAGTATACTTGGTTACGCCCTCTTCGGTAGTCCATTGACGTGATTTAATTCGTCCTTCTACATAAATTTTATCGCCTTTTGTTAAAAAGCGTTCGCAAATTTCAGCGGCTTTGTTACGCACAACTAGATTGTGCCACTCCGTTGAAGTGATTTTTTCGTTTGTTGATTTGTTAATGTAAATTTCATTAGTAGCTAATGGAAAGCGACCAATGCAATTACCGCCTTCGAAATAGTGCATTTTAACATCATCCCCCAGATGAC
>CAYNDK010000273.1:0-1679 GCA_964395965.1 uncultured Flavobacterium sp. | reverse complement strand
AATAAAAAAAACCTCTCGTAGTGAGAGGTTTTGTACCCCTCCAAAGGAGGGCAGGCCGGAGTGGGAACCTGCCTTTGCCGGAAGGCAGGCCTGCCTTTGCCGGCAGGCAGGTCGAACTACCACACTCCTAAGAACTTCCTAATATTACTGACTCAAACGCTTTAAAAATTCTTTTCCACTACCCGACTTTAAATACTTTTCCCGTTGACGTGCTTCAAGACGTGAAGAAAATTGCTCGACATAATATAATTGAAATGGACGATAGGGAGTAGTAGTTTTATTTCGTCCCGATTGATGGGTATCAAAACGTTGATTTAAATTGGAGGTAAGTCCCACATACAAATAGTGTCGGGATAAAGACTGCAATACATAAACATAATATTTCATGGCATATAGAATAAAAAAAACCTCTCGTAGTGAGAGGTTTTGTACCCGGAGTGGGAATCGAACCCACACTCCTAAGAACACGAGTTTGAGTCGTGCGCGTCTACCAATTCCGCCATCCGGGCATGGATTTTAGTGTTTTGTGGGTGCAAATGTAAACAAAATTTGAGATAAACAATAAAAAATTACTCAAAAATATCCTTTCCTAGTCGATTTTTATTCCTAAATTTGCACCTCGAATTACACAACACACACTAACTAACTACTAAACAACAAATTAAAAAATGTCACATCAAGAACCTGAAGCAAAAATATTTGCTTGTTCCCAAAGTGTACACCTTGCGGAGCAAATCGCTAAACATTATGGCGTTCCGCTAGGTAAAGTTACGTTCTCTAAATTTAGTGACGGAGAGTTTCAACCGTCTTTCGAAGAATCCATTCGTGGATTGCGTGTATTTATTGTTTGTTCGACCTTCCCGTCAGCAGATAATTTAATGGAGTTATTGTTGATGATTGATGCGGCAAAACGTGCATCGGCTCGACATATCACCCCCGTAATCCCCTATTTTGGTTATGCTCGACAAGACCGTAAAGACAAACCAAGAGTTCCAATAGGTGCAAAATTAATTGCCAAACTATTGGAAACGGCTGGAGCTACGCGAATCATGACCATGGATTTACATGCGGATCAAATTCAAGGCTTCTTTGAAAAACCTGTGGATCACTTGTTTGCATCGACGATTTTCTTACCGTATGTACAGAGTTTAAATCTTGAAAATCTCACCATTGCATCACCAGACATGGGAGGTTCTAAAAGAGCTTATGCGTATTCAAAGTTTCTAACATCGGATGTTGTTGTTTGTTACAAACAACGGAAAGCTGCCAATGTGATTGAAACAATGGAATTAATCGGTGATGTAAAAGGGCGCAATGTAATATTGGTAGACGACATGATCGACACTGGAGGGACATTGGCAAAAGCAGCTGATTTGATGATTGAGCGAGGTGCGCTTAGTGTTCGTGCGATTTGTACCCACGCTATTTTATCAGGAGAGGCGTATGAAAAAATTGAGAATTCGCAATTACGCGAATTAATCGTAACCGATTCTATTCCGCTTAAAAAAGAATCGGCGAAAATAAAAGTGGTAAGTTGTGCGCCTTTATTTGCAGAAGTAATGCATATGGTTCAACACAACAATTCCATAAGCGGAAAATTTTTAATGTAAATAATTAATTAATATAAATAATGAAGTCAATTTCAATCAAAGGATCTGAAAGAGAAAGCGTAGGCAAAA
>CAYNDK010000272.1:0-1719 GCA_964395965.1 uncultured Flavobacterium sp. | reverse complement strand
GGTCGGCTACGGTGATGAGTTCTTTGTCTAAGAAACCATCTTGTTGCAAGTATACACCATGTTCTTCGGAATAGGGGAAGTACATGTTGTCGGCTACTTTTTGCATAGCAGCGCGTTCCTCGTCACCCAATTGGACTTTGGCCATGATTCGGCTGTAGTCTGCAGGGTATTCCGCTTTTACACGGTCGGTTTGTTCCAAGGCATAGTCGATACACCATTTGGCAATATAGTTGGTGTACCAGTTATTGTTGACGTTGTTTTCATATTCATTCGGACCCGTAACTCCCAAAATCACGTATTGGTTGCGGTAAGTAGAGAAGGTCGAACGTTGGTGCCAGAAGCGGGCTATGCCTAAAAGCACTTCCAATCCTTTTTCAGGAATGTAACTGTAATCGCCAGTAAAACGGTAATAGTTGAAAATGGCGAAAGCAATGGCGCCGTTACGGTGAATTTCTTCAAACGTAATTTCCCACTCGTTGTGGCATTCTTCCCCATTCATGGTTACCATAGGGTAGAGGGCCGCTCCGTTTTTAAAACCCAGTTTACCTGCATTTTCTATAGCACGGTCGAGTTGGTTGTATCGGTACGCTAATAAATTACGCGCGACTTGTTGATCTTTGGTTGCCATATAAAATGGAATACAGTACGCTTCGGTATCCCAATAGGTCGAACCTCCGTATTTTTCACCGGTAAAACCTTTAGGTCCGATGTTCAAACGCGAATCTTTACCCAAATAGGTTTGATTCAATTGGAAAATGTTGAAGCGAATCCCTTGTTGTGCTTTTACGTCACCATCGATGGTGATATCACTCATTTCCCAAATGCGTGCCCAAGCTTCTTTTTGCTTGGTTTCATAGGCTTCAAATCCTAGAGACAATGCTTGGTCAATTACTTGTTCAGCCGCTTGTTGGGTGTTTTCATGATTCATGGAAACGGTATACCCTCCAATTTTTTGGATGGCAGCGGTTTGACCTTGCGGACAAGAAATGGCATACGAAAAAGCGACATGATCATCACTGCTTGTAGCTTGAGGAGTTACTGTTTGTGGTGAACCTCCTAAAAGAATTGTATTGTGCATGAAGGTCGTCGCTGTAAAATGCGTTTTGAATGTACGGGCAGTTACAAATCCGCGGTTGTCGGTATGTTGAGCCTGTAAAGGTTCCCAGAACTTTTCTTCCCAGTTAGCATCTTCATTATGAACGCCTGCATCCAAATATGGTTTGAAAACGATAGCTGCGTCTTTGTTTAAAGGCTTGATTTGGTAGTTGATGAATCCGGCTTCGTCAAGATCAAGGGAAAGGAAGCGACGGACGTTAACTTCGATTTCCGTTCCGTTTTGAAGAATGGCTTGGAATGTTCGAGAATAAATCCCTTCCTTCATGTTGAGTTCACGACGGAAATGCGTTACCTGAGTGCATTTCGCAAGGTCTAAATCCTCCCCGTTGATTTCGATAGAGATACCGATCCAATTGGGTGCATTTAAGACTTTTGCAAAATATTCGGGATAGCCGTTTTTCCACCAACCCACTTTGGTTTTGTCGGGATAATAAACTCCTGCAATATAACTTCCTTGGAAGGTATTTCCAGAATAGTGTTCTTCAAAATTGGCACGTTGCCCCATGGCACCGTTACCGATACTAAACAAACTTTCAGAAGATTTTACTCGTTCGGCATCAAATCCTTCTTCAATAATACACCAGTTGTCTGGTTTGATATAAT
>CAYNDK010000271.1:0-1830 GCA_964395965.1 uncultured Flavobacterium sp. | reverse complement strand
AAAATGGTGTAATTGGGAATTAGGTTTTGGAGATGCACATAAATATTTTCAGGATATTGCAATAATGCCTGTTACAAACACTGATAGTGGAAATTGGACTGGAAATGAATATTTAAAAACATACCCAGCAATAACAATAAGTAAAATAGTAAACCAAAAACAAGAACTTTATGTTGAATTTATGGGAAATAAAGTCAAGTTTACAGATTGGTTAAAAAATTAACCCTCTCCCGCGCTCACGAAACTTCGGGACTTTTGCGTGGTTAACAAAAAAGAAGTTTAAGTTTCTCAAAATTCCTAATTTACAAAACATGAAAACAGTTATATAAATATAATTTCACAAAATAGTTAATAAAAAAATGAGTCTAAAGAGAGTTGAAAAGAGAAGAATTTTTTTAGGTCACAATGAAGAGTATTTTAAGCTTTTCACATTTAGTCAAAAAGATGATAAAGATGGTTCAATATATTGTCATTGGCCAGATTTTATTGATACAAAATGGATAGAAGTAGAAAGTAATCCAAATGAATTGAAAGTTTCAACAATAGACACACCTTCTAATTCAAAAAAATTAAGTTTGCACGGTTCTGGTCTTGTAAAATTTACACAAGATAAAATTGGTTCAGGTCCACTACAAATACAAGGCAGTCAACTTTTAGATTCAAAAAAAAATGAGATTAGTCCTAGACACCTTTTTACTTGCATTCTAAAAACCCCAACTGACAAATCACAGTACTCTCCATATGGTAACCGTGAAAGTGATTATGTTATCAATGCATCTGAATTTGTCCCTTTTGTAATTCTTTTTTTTGCAATACCGATGCAAAAAGTGCCAATCACAACTCATTTTCAAATAAATTTTAATACTCAATTTTTTGATTCTGATATTGGAAAAAATTTTGGTTATGACAGTTTCCCTTTAAAACAACATGATATTATTTGGATAATTTATCGTCCAAAGAAATTGAAAAGTTGGCCTAAACACAATTACATGATGTATACTGATGGATTTTTAGTTCCAGCCTTTTTTATTAATGATGAGAAACAAGAATCTAAAGAATTAGATGCATTAATCGTAATTCAAGAACCGACATATAAACTAGAGGAAAACAATTTATTTATCTATTTACCATTTTCATATGGTAATTTGTGATTACCCCGCACCCGATCGCGCGGATTTACTTCGTCTGTTCGGCTAAAGCCTCGGGTGCAATCCGTGCGCTCACCGCTCTACAAAGTCTCCTGACTTCGTAGCACGTCAACTACCTAAAAATTATTATTTATTACTATGCGAAATATTCGCGCGGTAGCGGGGAGAAATAAAAAACATTTCGACTTCTGACAGGACAATTCTATTGTCTTTGTCAGTGAAAGGATTCGCCATTCATCTTCTTTCAACCAGAAAAAAAATTTGTATTCTTGTAGTCAATTCGTAACCACCATACAGCCCTAATACAACTGGATCTTTTGCGATTAGGGTCGTACTAAAACCATATGATGATGTTAAAATTTATTCGCCTTGCTCCTAACTGTTTCTGGATTGTTTGCTTTGTATTTCTAGCCAATTTAGGTTACGCCCAAGAAGCCGAGAACCTTTTTCACAAACAGTACTCCAAACTTAGTTTTGTGTTTCAACCTTCCATCCTTAAAAAAAGTGATGCTTGGAATCGTGACGGTTCGACCTACCCCAGTATGAAATTCACCAATGACTTTTCGTACCAGTTTGGGTTTTACTACAATTTTGCGCAATCGGGTAATTTTAATTTTAAAACCGGAGTGATTGCCAAAGAATTCATACCCAAGTTTGATTTGAATATCGATAATGCTGATTT
>CAYNDK010000270.1:0-1850 GCA_964395965.1 uncultured Flavobacterium sp. | reverse complement strand
ATTTGGCGAAAATCTCATTGCGCTCTTCTTTTAAGTTGGCCAAATCCAAGCCCAACGACTTTAATTTGGTTTCGTCTTGTTCGCGTTTGATGGCTTCAATTTCGATTTCCAACTGCATGATTTTACGATCCAATACATCCAATTCTTCAGGTTTGGAATTGATTTCCATGCGAAGTTTGGAAGCCGCTTCGTCCATTAAGTCGATGGCTTTATCGGGTAAAAAACGATTGGTAATGTAGCGCTGTGATAATTCCACCGCTGCAATAATCGCATCGTCTTTGATACGAACCTTGTGATGCGTTTCGTATTTTTCTTTGATACCGCGCAAAATCGAGATGGCACTCTCTGTATCGGGTTCGTCCACATTGACTTTTTGAAAACGGCGTTCGAGTGCTTTATCTTTCTCAAAATACTTTTGGTATTCGTCCAAAGTGGTGGCACCAATGGCTCTTAATTCACCACGTGCTAAAGCCGGTTTTAAAATATTGGCCGCATCCATAGCGCCTTCGCCACCGCCTGCACCTACAAGGGTGTGGATTTCGTCAATGAAAAGAACGATATCGCCCTCGGCTGAAGTCACTTCTTTCACTACAGATTTCAAGCGTTCTTCAAATTCCCCTTTGTATTTCGCTCCCGCAATTAGGGCACCCATATCGAGGGAATAAACGATTTTATCTTTCAAGTTTTCAGGTACGTCACCATCGACAATACGGTGGGCGAGTCCTTCGGCGATGGCTGTTTTTCCTACCCCGGGTTCGCCAATCAACATCGGGTTGTTTTTGGTGCGGCGGGTGAGGATTTGCAAAACACGTCGAATCTCTTCGTCACGACCGATGACAGGGTCGAGTTTACCGGTTCGGGCTAGTTCGTTGAGGTTTTTGGCGTATTTGTTTAAGGCATTGTAGGTTTCTTCGGCCGAAGCAGAAGTCACGCGTTCGCCTTTACGCAATTCAGCGATGGCCGCTTCGAGTCCTTTTTCGGTAACGCCTTGGTCTTTTAGGATTTGTGCGACTTTACTTTTGGTTTTGAAAATGGCCAAAACGAGGTGTTCGATAGAAATGTATTCATCGTTCATTTTTTTGGCGATGATACCCGCTTCGGTCAGAGCCGTATTGGCGTCACGCGACAGCATGATTTCACCTCCCGATACTTTGGGAAAGCTTTGTAGTGTGCTGTCGAGGATGCGTTGGAACAACTCGACATTAACGTTGAGCTTTTTCAAGAGAAAAGGCGTAACGTTTTCATCGACCTCCAAAATACCTTTGAAAAGGTGTTCGTTTTCGAGTTGTTGGTGTCCGAAGGCTTGTGCAATTTGTTGGGCTTGTTGCAAGGCTTCTTGGGACTTGATGGTTAAGTTTTTTAAATTCATTTTATGGTTCTCCTTTGTGTTGTGGAATAAACGTTTTGAAAACGTCAATTTGTACCCGTCAATAAGCGTTCCAATGGATTTTGGCTGTCAAATTGGCTGAAAATCAATTTGGAATTGAGATAGTAAACGTCGTTTTGTCGTAGGTTGCGCCTAATTACTGCAATAATTTCAGGGAATGTGGAGTTAAGATTAAAAAAGGGATGCGGTCTATTTACATTTTTATCGTGCTATTGTGTTGGAGTTGTTCACAGCAACCCCAATTGAAAGTGCCCCATTTCAAGGCGTTACAAGAAGTTGACGAGCCGTTACCACC
The DNA here is from genome assembly GCA_964395965.1 of uncultured Flavobacterium sp. GTDB lineage: Bacteria > Bacteroidota > Bacteroidia > Flavobacteriales > Flavobacteriaceae > Flavobacterium. The sequence goes on along the minus strand of CAYNDK010000270.1, from coordinate 168 downwards.
GCCTGAATGGATGGATTGGCGGTCACAGCATAAGGAAAAGAAACAAACGTTTGTCGATTTTTTGAAGCGAAAGGTGGTCAAAATAGATGCGGACCATTTTATTATTTATCTACAGCCTATTGGTATTTTTTCAAAGGAAGAAAATCGTTTAATTCGGGATGTTCAAAA
>CAYNDK010000269.1:0-1861 GCA_964395965.1 uncultured Flavobacterium sp. | reverse complement strand
TTTTCTTCTTGAAATAATCCATGAGATTGTGCAAATTCAAAGGCTTTGTTTAATGCGGCTTCATCTGCATGAGAAAAATCTACAGAAATGGCTATATTTTTAATGCTCTGACTTTCTTTTGGCGTAAAGTGAAGTTTTAGGTTATGCGGCGAGTGATTAATAACTTTTTTAGATTTGGCTTTTGCGATAAAAGGTTTAAAAACGATATAAAGCAGTAATCCAGCAAAAGCAATCGCAAGCGGTATTACCGTAACCCATAAAATTATTGGATGATTCGAACTTGCCAGCCATGAAGTAATTTCGTCATAAACCAACTTAGCATTCAATGAGACAATAATTAAAGCAATAATCCAAGAAACAACCTGTGTGGTTCTGGAAATATGAAAACCATTCATTTTCGATTTATCACTCACAAAATGAATCAGCGGAATAATCGCAAATCCTAATTGTAGGCTTAAAATAACCTGACTTAAAATTAAAAGTTTTCCAGTTATGTTTTCGCCATAAATCCAAATCACGATCAAAGCAGGAACTATAGCAATTAAACGGGTTATAATTCTACGAACCCAAGGCTGAATTCTTAAGTGTAAATAACCTTCCATCACAATCTGTCCTGCAAGTGTTCCCGTTACGGTTGAACTTTGTCCTGCAGCGATTAAGGCAACGGCAAATAAGATTGGTGCCCATTTTGTGCCTAACAAAGGTTCCAGGAATTGATGCGCATCCTGAATTTCGGCAACTTCAAACATTCCATTTTTATGGAAAGTGGCGGCAGCCAAAATTAAAATGGCAGCATTGACGAAGAATGCCAAATTCAAAGCAATAGTTGAATCAATCAAATTGTATTTTAAAGCTTGTTTGATTCCCGCTGGACTTCTATCGAATTTTCTGGTTTGCACCAAAGAAGAGTGTAAGTAAAGGTTGTGAGGCATTACCGTTGCTCCAATAATTCCGATTGCAATATATAAGGCAGCCGAATTTGGAATAGAAGGAACCAATCCAGCGATAATTTTAGAAACTTCAGGTTCGGCAAAAATCATTTCAAAAATGAAAGAAAAACCAATAATCGCTACCAAAGCAATAATAAAAGCCTCCATTTTACGGATTCCCTTGTTGATTAAGAACAATAAAATGAAAGTATCTAAAACGGTAATCAAAACACCTTCAAAAAGCGGAATTCCAAAAAGAAGATTAATTCCGATCGCCATTCCGAGCACTTCGGCCAAATCACAGGCGGCAATTGCAATTTCTGCCAGAAAATATAAAATGTAGTTGATATATTTAGAATAAGTCTCTCGCGAAGCCTGTGCTAGATCTCGTTGTGTCACGATTCCGAGTCTGGCACTTAAACTTTGCAAAAGCAAAGCCATTAAGTTACTCATCAATAAAACCCAGACCAAAGTATAACCAAATTGGCTTCCGCCGGCAATGTCTGTAGCCCAGTTTCCTGGATCCATATAACCAACGCTTACTAAATAAGCCGGGCCTAAAAAGGCTAATATTTTTCTGAAACCTGTTTTTTTATGTTCTGTAGAAACCGATTCGTGGACTTCTTCTAAAGATTTACTCATTGTAAATGTATTGTTTTCACAAATATATAGAAAAATGATATTCGCGGAACAATATTTTTAGGCGAGTCTAAAATTTAAATGTTAGAATTCAAACATTTTGGGCACAATCCTGATAATGTAAAGTTTATTTCGTTCACTTTATAATTGTGTGGCATAATGTAGCTCGGTTTCACATTTTCAAGACAAGTAATTTCGTGACAGTTTTCACAGCTGAAATGAGCATGGTTATGGATGTGTACGCGCTGATGCGAATGATTACATTTGGCATATTTAACCGTGCCGTCCAAATT
>CAYNDK010000268.1:0-1917 GCA_964395965.1 uncultured Flavobacterium sp. | reverse complement strand
TACTCGCCGCCGTGTATTGCGGAATCATGAACCCCGAATTGAGTCCGGGATCATTCACCAAGAAAGCAGGCAATCCGTGTAAACCGGAGATCAATTGGTAGGTACGGCGTTCCGAGATATTTCCAATTTCAGCCAAGGCTATTCCCATAAAATCCAAGGCCAAAGCCAAGGGTTGACCATGGAAATTACCTCCAGAAATAATTTTATCGCTATCGCGGAAGATATTCGGGTTATCGGTCACCGAATTGATTTCGGTTTTAAATACTTTTTTCACATAATCCAAGGCATCTTTACTCGCCCCATGCACTTGTGGAATACAACGAAACGAATACGGATCTTGTACGTGTTGTTTGGGTTGCCCAATGATTTCACTACCTTCCAACAAATCGCGCATGCGTTCTGCCGTGGTCACCTGCCCTTTGTGCGGTCGAACGTAATGAATCAAATCATCAAAAGGTTCGATACGACCGTCAAAAGCTTCCAAGGAAATGGCAGCTACAACATCCGCCATATAAGTATATTTTAAAGCTTTTAGAAGTACATAACAACCGTAAGCACTCATAAACTGGGTACCGTTCAACAACGCCAATCCTTCTTTAGATTGAAGAACAATGGGTTCCCAACCTTTGTTTTGCAACACTTTAGCCGCAGGTTGGCGGAAACCATCTACATACACTTCACCTTCACCAATCAAGGGCAAACACAAATGGGCTAAGGGTGCTAAATCACCACTGGCGCCCAACGAACCTTGTTCATAAACAATGGGAAGAATATCGTTATTATAAAAGTCAATCAAGCGTTCCACCGTGGCCAATTGAACACCAGAGTGTCCATAACTCAACGATTGTACTTTCAATAAAAGCATCAATTTGACAATCTCATGTGGTACTTCGGGGCCGGTTCCACATGCATGCGACATCATCAAATTCACCTGTAATTGGGATAGGTTTTCGTTCGAAATTTTCACATTGCACAACGAACCAAAACCGGTATTGATTCCGTAAATGGGTTCGCTTTGTGCCGCCATCTTGGCATCCAAATACTCCCGACACTTGATAATATTCACTTTGGCATCCTCGGATAACGCTAAAGTTTTTCCTTGATAAACGATTTCATGAAGTTGTTCTAGCGTTAATACTTCTGAACTGATATAATGAATAGTGTCCATAATTGCTTGATTTGTGCCCAAAATTCAACAAACCCAAGAGAATATGCAACAAAATACCCGACATTTTTTTAGCATATCCTTAAATTCTGCAGTTTTAAAAATCAAATCTTGAAAAATCAGTTTTCGATATCGATGTAAAACTATCATATTCGCAAAAGTATCGAGTAAACTTTGATATTAAATGCAATGTTTTAACTTTGTCTTTATGAAATTAGCATTGAAAACAACGTTTTACACTTTTTCAGCCACAACTTCGGCTGTTGTTTTCTATGGCACAACCACCAACACGACCCCATAAGGGGTTCATTGTACACATATCGTCCTTTCGCGGATGCTTTATAAAAGCATGCCAACACTTGTATTCAAAACAAAATCATTGTTATCAGTTTCCCTAAAACTTGAAACCTAAAACCCTATCATGAAAACACTTAAATTCGGCGGAACCTCAGTTGCCAACGCCGCCAACATACAAAAATGTCTTTCAATTATTTTAGAAAAAGCCAAACACAACCGTTTAGCTGTGGTTGTTTCTGCTTTTAGTGGTGTAACCGACTTACTGTTGCAAGCTTCAGAAAAAGCAGCTGCAAAAGACACGGGTTACCGCTTACTGTTTCAAGAAATTGAAGGCAAACACAAAACAGCTATTGACGAACTAATACCGGCAGTGGAACAAGCGGAAATCATTGCGTCTGTACAATCGGAATTGCAACAACTTAAAACCTTATTGGACGGCTGTTATTTGTTGGGCG
>CAYNDK010000267.1:0-1942 GCA_964395965.1 uncultured Flavobacterium sp. | reverse complement strand
TCAATCCAAAAGTATTGGAAAGTGGACGAACCTTATTGCGGTTTTGATTCGTTCCTTTATTTGATTTTCTAAACCAGTTTTAAGAAATCGTTGTATGTTACCGCCTGCGTGAGGGATGGTAGTAAGGTACCAAGCCATGCCATCGGCTGGCGAGTACCACGAACAGCCCGGCCCCTAACTATGGATAGCACAAATTGTGAAGGGGGCACGCCCCAATCTTTCTAATCTTCTTTGAACCAACCCGAATACATTACATAATTATTTGAAATACGCTCAATTTCACCTGCAAAATCAGAAGCATTGAGATCTTTTACTTTTTTGGCTGGAACTCCTGCATAAATTGTTCCCGATTCCACTTTAGTATTTTGAGTTACAACAGAACCAGCTGCTACGATAGCATTGCTTTCCACCACACAACCATCCATCACAATGGCACCCATACCGATTAAAACGTTATCATGAAGTGTACAGCCATGCACTATCGCATTGTGTCCAATTGACACATTATTCCCAATTACTGTTGGATGTTTTTGATAGGTAGCATGAATCACTGCACCATCTTGGATATTGACTTTGTTTCCTATCGTTATGGAATGCACATCGCCACGGACAACTGCATTAAACCATACACTACATTGACTCCCCAGTGTGACTTCGCCAACAATCGTTGCGTTTTCAGCAACATAACAGTCTTCTGGAATCACGGGTGATATTCCGCGAACGGGTTTTATTATTTTCATAAAAAAAGAATCCCGACGAATCGGGATTTATAGTTTTAGTTAACAGCTGGACAATTACAGTGGTATTTTTCAGGCTTGCAGAATAAGTTCAATCCAAGCGTGATTTGGTGAAAACCACCATTATCAAATTTCACATTACCTAACAAATGTGAATAAGTATATGAAAGCATGAAATTTTTATAATTCACACCCAATATTGGTGTTATATATTGCATTTTTTGACTTTTTACAGAAAGCCCTTCTATATAATCTGCACCGTCTAAACTTGTACGGTAAGAAAGTCCACCCCAAATTTTACCAAATTCTAAGTTTTTATAGGCCTTAACATTTAAATCAAGTGTTGTTTCTTTTGTTTGAAAAACATGTTGCAACATAAATGAAGGCTCCCATTGAATCGTTTCTGGATCACCAAAAGTATAACCCATGTTATAAATTAAACGACGTAAGTTTGTAGGCTCACGATCTGTGTACAAACGACGTGAATTCGCAACTGCATTTTTTACAGTTAAATGCGCATAAAAATCCATGTAATTATAAGAAGCACCTATATCTACGTTGAAGTAGGATGCTTTTTGTACAATTGTTCCATCGATGATTGGATCATAGGAAGGATTATTGTTTAAGAAATCTGTTTCATCCAACAAACTTTGTGCAAAACCAGCGTTAATACCGAAAGATAATTGATTCAAGTCGATATCATCACGAGAAAACATAATGTGGTGAGCATAGGCTAAACGCATCCCTTTTTGTGAATGGTATCCGTTTCTATCATTGATGAGAATAATACCCATACCATCCTTATCCGACAAACTTCCATTAAAACTCAATGTTTGTAATGCTGGTGCGTCTTCTTGACCAAACCATTGTTGACGGCCTGTCAAACGTAATTTCGCACAATTTGAAGCTCCAGCCATAGATGGATGTAATAAGAAATAATTATCAGATAGGTAATCTGAATAAACAGGAAGAATCTCTTGTGAGAAAATTGGTTTAGCAAATAATAGTCCTACAACAAGGATCAATTGTCTCAATTTCATTGTATTATCGTTTTAATGAGAAATGGGCTTTATATTCTTTAATTACAGAACCCTCTAAATATTCAACTTTGAACCAGTAATCAGAAGAAGGCATTAGATATCCATTGTAGGTTCCATCCCAACCATCTCCAGCGGCACTGATTTGTTTTAAGAGTTTTCCTTGGC
>CAYNDK010000266.1:0-1978 GCA_964395965.1 uncultured Flavobacterium sp. | reverse complement strand
ATTCCTAAACATTATGTTTAGGGTTTTGTGCAGAAAGTGTGCAGTGGAAAAATTAAAAGTAGGAAAATATACACAATTAATTGTGGATAACTTAGGCTTTTTTGGTCGTTTGATTTTCAGTAAGTTTGAAATTAGATAAATGCCACTATGACAATTACCCAATACCTTCAGAATTTAAACACCTTATTCATTACCGGAAATGCTAGAGAGCACTCCTACAGAGGTGACTTACAAGTTTTATTATCAACCCTGTTACCCGATATTCTGGTTACAAATGAGCCTGCCCGTGTTGAATGCGGTGCTCCCGATTATGTGTTAACCCGTAAGGATGTACCTGTTGGGTATATCGAAGCCAAAGACATTGGTGTCGATATGGATAGTAAGACGCTTAAAGAGCAATTTGACCGCTACCGTAATGGTCTAAGTAATTTAATCATTACCGATTACTTGGAGTTTCGCTTTTATAAAGAGGGCGAATTGGTTACAAAAATTCGTATTGGGTCGGTGGACTCGGGTAAGATTGTACCCCATGTTGAACAATTTGACCATTTTACCACCTTAATTGAAAACTTCGCGCAGACCATTTCGCAATCCATTAAAAGTCCGACCAAGTTGGCCAAGATGATGGCGGGTAAGGCACGATTGATGGCCAATATCATCGAACAAAGTTTGGATCAAGATGATGAAATAGAAAAACGATCACCCTTAAAATCACAAATGTTGTCGTTTCAACAAATGCTGATACACGATATTGACAACAAAGCTTTTTCAGATATCTATGCTCAAACCATTGCTTATGGAATGTTTGCGGCGCGTTATCACGACCCCACCTTACCCACGTTTTCACGAATGGAAGCGGCAGAACTCATCCCGAAATCGAATCCCTTTTTGCGAAAGTTATTTCAAGACATTGCAGGTTTTGATTTGGATAGTCGTTTGGTATGGATAGTTGATGAATTGGTACATATTTTCTTGGCATCGGATGTGGCTCAAATTATGAAAAACTTCGGTAAAAGCACCAAGCAAGAAGATCCCGTAGTGCATTTTTACGAAACCTTTTTGGGTGAATACAATCCTGCTTTACGAAAAGCACGAGGCGTATGGTACACCCCTGAGCCCGTGGTAAATTTTATCGTTCGTGCGGTCGATGATATTTTAAAGACAGAATTTAACCTTCCTCAAGGTTTAGCCGACACCAGTAAGACAAAAGTAAAAGTCGATTACTTTGGGAAGAAGATTGAAAAAGAAGTTCACAAAGTCCAAATTTTAGACCCCGCTACAGGAACGGGAACTTTTTTGGCAGAAGTCGTAAAACATATTTACAAAAAATTTGAAGGGCAGCAAGGCATTTGGAGTAAATACGTGACCAATGACTTGATACCCCGTTTGAATGGGTTTGAATTGTTGATGGCGAGTTATGCCATGGCCCATTTAAAAATGGATATGCTGCTCACCGAAACGGGCTACAAACCCACCGACGATCAACGCTTCAAAATCTTTTTGACCAATTCCTTAGAAGAAGCCCACCAAGATACGGGTACGCTTTTTAGTTCGTGGTTATCGGATGAAAGCAACCAAGCCAATGAAGTGAAACGGGATACACCTGTGATGTGTGTAATAGGAAATCCACCTTATAGTGTTAGCAGCACAAATAAAAGCCCTTGGATTGAAAATCTAGTTGCTGATTACAAAAAGGATTTGAATGAAAGAAATATTCAACCTCTTTCTGATGATTACATTAAGTTTATACGTTACGGTCAGCATTTCATAGATAAAAATGGTGAGGGAATTTTAGCTTATATTTCAAACAATAGTTTTATCGATGGAATTATACACCGTCAAATGCGAAAACATTTATTAGAGAGTTTTGACAAGATCTACATTTTGGATTTACATGGTAATGCCAAGAAAAAGGAAGTCTCTCCTGATGGTTCGTCCGATCAAAATGTTTTTGATATTATGCAAGGTGTTTCAATAA
>CAYNDK010000265.1:0-1979 GCA_964395965.1 uncultured Flavobacterium sp. | reverse complement strand
TTTGGATATTGATTTACTCTTGGGTATTACATTAAGGCGTTACTATGGCTCAAAATAAAACAACATATACGGGAAAAGATGTTCCTACATTTATCCTATCATTTGTTGATAATGAACAAAAACGCCAAGATAGTTTTCAATTGGTGAAAATACTCCAAGAATGGACAGGTGAGGAACCACGGATGTGGGGACCAAGTATCATTGGATTCGGCAATTACCATTATCAATATGCCAGCGGTCATCAAGGCGATGCGCCTGTGCTTTCTTTTTCACCTCGAAAAAATGCGATAACTTTATATTTGTATTCCAATACAGAGAAGAGTCAGGAACTGTTGCCGCAACTGGGTAAATTCACCAAAAGTAAAGCCTGTATTTATATCAAAAAAATGGAAGATATTCAGTTGCCAATTTTGTACCAACTTTGTCAAGAAACCATTGCTTACATTAATGAGCATCACGAATGCTCATGTCGAATGCTTTTCTAAGAATTTAATATTAAAAAAAAATATGTCGTACCTATTGTTGTTTTTGTTTGTTTTTTCAATAGTTCTAAAGTTGTTTCCCACTTCTGAACCTAATCATTGGTACGGATATCAATGGGGTAGCGCAATGAAAAGTAAGGCGCACTGGCAAGTTGCTCAGGCTTTTGCTTCCATCTGTATGATGGTGCTGTACGGAGTTACGTTTGCTTTTAATTGGTATTTAGAAGCAAATAATTTAGATATTGCTTGGACATTAGTACTCCTTGCCCCCGGAATACTAATCGTCTATTTTCTAGTTGAAAACCGTTTGAAGTCCATCAAAGTGAAAGGTGAACTAGAAGAAAATAGTCAAGAATAAAATAGGATTGGACTCAAATTTGAATGTGTTTTTTTTGTTCACTTTCAACTAGCCATGCACCGTTTCTTTATTGCCATATCTTGAAATAATTGAAGTTTCATAGGCAATCCATTCTTTCCAACGTTTTTCTACATCAACATTTTCGGAATATTTTCTAGCGAAATTTAAAAAGGTAGTATAATGTCCCGCTTCACTGATCATCAGTTCTCGATAGAATTGTGCCAATTCGGGGTCTTTAATGTTGTTGGATAATACTTTAAAACGCTCACAACTTCTAGCTTCAATCATGGCAGCAAATAATAAACGCTCTATTAAAGCATCGTTTCGGCTTCCGTCTTTTTTCATGAATTTAACTAAGTCGCCTACATAATCGTCTTTCCGTTCCCGACCCAAAGTAAGCCCTCTTTTTTTAATGACTTCGTGTACCATTTCAAAATGCTCCAATTCTTCACGGGCAATACGTAACATTTCAGTGACCAAATCCACTTTTTCGGAATTGTTGACGATAATATAAATTGCATTAGAAGCGGCTTTTTGTTCGCACCAAGCATGATCTGTTAAAATCTCCTCGATATTTGTTTCTACGATATTCACCCAACGAGGGTCGGTTGCCAATTGTAATCCAAGCATAACGATTGCGTTTTGATGCCACAAAATTAAATGTTTTCTTTGTAGTAATGGAACAGAAAAAGCTACTTTTTATCGGACTCGTATGGCCAGAACCTAAATCCTCTGCTGCAGGTACTCGTTCGTTACAATTATTGGATATGTTTCACGAACAAGGATATTCGATAACTGTGGCGTCGGCAGCTCATAATTTAGAATTTTCTGAAGATTTATCTCGTTTAGGTTATGCCTTTCATTCCATTGCGGTGAATGATCCTAACTTTGATGTTTGGGTAACAGCAATTGATCCACAGTTAGTACTTTTTGACCGTTTTATTACTGAAGAGCAATTCGGTTGGCGAGTTCGGGAATGTTGTCCACAAGCGCTTACGATACTCGATACGCAGGACGTACATTTTCTGCGTTGGGCTAGACAAGAATCCGTAAAAAAACAACTTCCTTTGGATCGCACCCTTCTTCTCTCAGCTATTGCTAAGCGCGAGTTAGCAGCTTATTATCGTTGTGATTGGGTG
>CAYNDK010000264.1:0-2025 GCA_964395965.1 uncultured Flavobacterium sp. | reverse complement strand
GAAGTTATTACAGAATTACAAGCCCATTTTGCAATAGTACAAGCTCCAAAAATTGTTAAGATTAAAATTAATGAGGCGACAATCAAAGAGTTAGGTCAATTCCCGTATTTCCGTTATCCCGTGTCGCGAAATATTGTAGCCTATCGCAGCATGAATGGGGATCTAACTTTTGAGGAATTAACAAATGTCAAGGGAATAAATTTGGAAAAATTAAAAATTATTGCGCTATATTTGGAATTCTAAAAAAAGACACTAAAAAAACGATTAAAAAATGAGTTCAGTATATTTTACAGAAGAACACGAATTGTTTCGCGCAAGTTTTAAAGATTTTTTGCAGAAGGAAGTAGTGCCTCACATTGAAAAATGGGAGAAGACGGGCACAATAGAACGTTTTATTTGGAAAAAATTTGGAGAAATGGGCTTTTTCGGACTGCGTTATCCTGAAGCGTATGGGGGGATGAATTTGGATTTGTTTTACACCGTAGTTTTTTTAGAAGAATTGCAGAAAATTCACTCTTCTGGATTTGCGGCGGCGATGTGGGCGCATGCTTATTTGGCGATGACACATTTGAATGCGGAAGGAAGTGAGCGTATTAAACAAGATTATTTAGCTCCGAGTATTACGGGGGATAAAATTGGAGCTTTGTGTATTACCGAGCCTTTTGGAGGTAGTGATGTGGCGGGAATGAAAACGACCGCTGTAAAAAAAGGCGACAAATATATCATCAATGGATCGAAAACGTTTATCACGAATGGAGTGTATGCCGACTATTATGTAGTGGCCGCCAAAACAAGTCCAGAGCAAGGAAATAAAGGAATCAGTATCTTTTTAATGGATACGAATTTGCCTGGCGTTTCTGCGACTAAATTGGATAAATTGGGGTGGCGCGCTTCAGATACAGCCGAGATTGCTTTTGATAATGTAGAAATTCCGGCTGAAAATTTAATGGGTGAGGAAGGCAAAGGATTTCCCTACATCATGCAGCATTTTGCTTTAGAGCGTTTGGTAATGGCTGTTAATGCCCATGCTCGCGCCGAGTATGCTTTAGATTACACTATAGATTATATGTCCAAACGCGAAGCTTTTGGAACCACCATTGATAAATTCCAAGCCTTACGTCATACCTTAGTAAATCACGCGACAGATGTGGAACATTGTAAAATTTTCAACTATGCCGCTACAGCGCGTTTGAATCAAGGTGAATATGTGGTAAAAGAAGCTACGATGGCCAAATTGAAGTCCACCAAAGTAGCTGACGAAACAATTTATAGTTGTTTGCAGATGTTGGGTGGATATGGGTATATGGAAGAATATCCTTTAGCTCGTTTACTTCGTGACAGTCGTTTGGGTCCGATTGGTGGTGGGACTTCAGAGATTTTACGTGAGATTTTGTCAAAGATGATTATTGATCAGAAAGATTACCAACCGGCGGTAAAGGAATAAGATAGGAGCAGGGATTGCGTGAGGGGTGGAAGTGGAAAGCCCGGCTGCGTAGCAACGGACTTGTAGCGGACGACCCGACCCCAACACGGTTGCGAAGTGGAGCAAAAACGTTCATTCGGGGGCACGCCAAAATTATTTTAAAATTTATAGTTTGAAATTCAAAATAATGATTACTTTTGCACCACTAAATGAAGGGAGGTGTCCTGCTTATGTTAATTATACCTATTAAAGACGGAGAAAACATTGATAGAGCTTTAAAGCGCTACAAGAGAAAATTTGATAAAACCGGAACTGTACGTCAGTTGAGAGCGCGTCAAGCGTTTACGAAGCCATCCGTGGTTCGTCGTGCACAAATCCAGAAAGCTCAGTATATCCAAGGATTACGTGATGCAATGGAAGGATAGTCGATAGTTCCTATCAAAATATAACTGCTGTACTGAAGTTTTTATAACTTTGTTACAGCAGTTTTTTTATGGATACTATTAAAGCCTTTCAGGATTATTTAGCGTTAGAGAAAAAATATTCTGCGCATACGGTTTTGGCCTACACCAATGATTTGCTTTTTTTTCAGCAGTATTTGG
>CAYNDK010000263.1:0-2057 GCA_964395965.1 uncultured Flavobacterium sp. | reverse complement strand
GCAACTGAAGCATCAATTGAACATCCCGTTACAGCTTGTGTTTCTTGATTAACCGCCAAGATTATAAATCGTTGGTATTGGAGTAAAAAAGAAGCGGTCAAGGGAGTTCCATGTGCCGACCAATTTTCGATAAATGTAGTCAGTTCCGATTCTATTTCTGCTACTTCTTGGTCGGATAATTTACGATTTGACTGATAAATCCAAATTCGAGAATCTTCAGGAAGGGTATCAAAGGGTACAAACATTTTTATAAATCTTGTGCATTAGCAATTAACTCCGCGATATCCATAACTTTGATATCGGCTTCTTTTTCATTATGCTTAACACCATCTGTCAACATGGTATTGCAAAACGGACAACCCGCAGCAATAACTTGTGGTTGCACTTCTAGAGCATCCTCAGTACGTTCAATATTAATATCTTTATTACCTGCTTCTGGTTCTTTAAACATTTGTGCTCCACCAGCACCACAACATAGACCATTGGCTTTAGAACGTTTCATCTCGACTAATTCCGCATCCAATTTCAAAATTAAATCGCGTGGGGCTTCATATACATTATTTGCACGTCCTAAGTAACAAGGGTCGTGAAAAGTGATGCGTTTACCTTTATAAGAACCCCCTTCGATACGTAAACGTCCGTTATCTAATAACTCTTTCAAAAATTGTGTATGGTGAACCACTTCATAGGTCCCTCCTAATTCAGGATACTCATTTTTCAAAGTATTAAAACAGTGCGGACAGGCCGTGACAATCTTTTTGGCTTCATAGGCATTTAGCACCTGAATATTCATCATGGCTTGCATTTGGAATAAAAATTCATTTCCCGCACGTTTGGCCGGATCGCCTGTACATGATTCTTCGGTACCTAAAACGGCAAAAGAAACATTGGCATTATTAAGAATCTTAACAAATGCTTTGGTAATACGTTTGGCACGGTCGTCAAAACTTCCGGCACATCCTACCCAGAATAAAACTTCAGGTTGTTGACCTTGAGCCAACATTTCTGCCATTGTAGGCACTACTAAATTTTCAGCCATAGCACATTTAATTAATGTTGCGTATTATTCATGTTTGCCATCATCAAAAACTTGGATGGTGACTTCTTTTTCAATTAAATCCGTGAATTTTCCACGGTAACGGGTTGCTTTTACTAAATGATTATCAATCCAATGATAATTACCTCCACGGGGTTTGCCAAACAAAATTCCGTGGTATTTGAAACCGTGTTTTTTTAACCAGGTTTCCGTGTACTCACGATGCGCTTCGGTACGGGAAGTGAAGAAAAAAATCACATGCCCTTCATCATACCATTTATTCAATGTAATTAAAGCATCCGGATACACTTCTGCGGTTAACATACGCTCCGGCTCTTCATTTGGGATATCGTCGCAAATGGTACCGTCGATATCAATTAAATAATTCTTTATACCTTCCGGTAAAATAGGGCTTAAATGCTGTCCATTTTCTGTGATGGACTGCAAAGACTTTTCAATGTCTTCCGCTTTCATTTTTTAATTTTTTGCGTTAAAAATTTCACTTTCATTTGACAATTCCCAAGCCCTCACATAATGGAAATTATCATTATTATTTGATGCAATGCATCGATTTACTCATTTTTCCAATTCAAACGATCCATTTGACTATACTGCCATGGTGCACCATTATTTTCAATATTAGTCATCATAGCGTTTAAGGACTGTGGCGCAGCACTTTGTTCCATTACTAAATAACGACGCATATCCATAATAATGGACAGCGGACTGATATTTACGGGACATTCTTCGACACAAGCATTGCAAGATGTACAAGCCCATAACTCTTCAGCTGTAATGTAATCGTTTAATAAGGATTTGTTATCTGGGATAAAAATGCCTTTGTTGGCATCTAAATTACGTCCAACTTCTTCTAAACGATCACGCGTATCCATCATAATCTTTCTTGGCGATAATTTCTTACCGGTTTGATTTGCTGGACAAGATGATGTACAACGACCACATTCTGTACAAGTGTAGGCATTCATGAGCTGTACCCAATTCAAATCCATGACATCACTGG
>CAYNDK010000262.1:0-2068 GCA_964395965.1 uncultured Flavobacterium sp. | reverse complement strand
AAATTTGAAATGACATCGAAGACTCACCAGAAACCACCGCATTCGCACCATTGGAGCGTCGTGTAATCCATTCCATTTTAAAAATACGATTCGGTGCTGTACCCGTAACCATCCAGTTCATATTAACGATGGTAGATGTAGCAATCAAATCCATATCGCGACCATACGCTGAAATCACTCCACCTGAAAAAGTTGTTGCTGAAGTAGAAATAGGATTGTACTCTGTTGCAGGTGTACCTGTAGTAGTACCAAAATAAACAAACCCATTAGTCGACATATTTACTGTCGTCTGCCCTACGCCATTATAAACGAAGGTAAAAGGAATCGTCAATGGATAAACGAAATCATCTACATTAGTGCCTATTGCCGCAAGTTGAGTTTTCCCAGTTGGTAAAGGAAAAGTTGTATACCCTGTTGCCCAATTGGTTTGGGTAAGCGCATAATTTGCCACCTGACCTTGCATTACAAATGACATCAGCAAAGCAAAACCCAAAAGCAGTTTTACAATTCCATTTTTCACAACGTTTAAGTGTATTTTTTTTGCCATAGCTATTTAATTAAGGTAAACCTTGTATTTGGCGCTAAATTTACATTATTTTTTTGTAAAATTTTGAATAGAATTTTACGCTAAAGACCAAATCGATAAAAAGCATGATTTTATCGTTAAAATACATGGTTTTCAACAACTTACACCTTTCCTAAACTGTAAGATAAATAGTTCAAAAAAAATTATAACTAACTGAATTTGAAGAGTTAATCAATTAGCAATTAAAAAGACCGTTTCTTTTTATCAACAAAAAAGCCCTTTCCGAAGAAAGAGCTTGTTTTGAACTAACCAAATTATAGTAACTTAAACTAAACTATTGCCGATTCTTGAGCAGCGATACGTTTTACAAAAGTACGGTACAACACTTTGTTGGGTTGAGAACCAGAAGTGATAATTTGTTTCTTTGTAGTCGCTTTAGCAGCCGCTTGCTCTTCTTTATTAATTGTATTTTGTTTTGATGACATAAACCAGTTTACAAACTCAACTTCTGAATCATAGGCAACTTCAACCGCTGGTGTTGATGGAGCTAACGTACCTTCTGCTACTTTCACTTCTTGACCAAACATTCCGAAGCTTGATAATAAAAATAAAACGAAAAATACGATAGTTCTAGTTTGCATTGTGTTTGAAGTATTTGGAGTAACTGTGTTCATTGCTGTTGTTGTTATTTCTGAGTCAAAACTACAACCACACTGCAGGCTACTGAAAAATATTCGATAAAATACCCCAAAACTCGTTTAAGACCGACTCAAAAGTTTTTCATCCTTTTTTTGTGCATTTCACAGACAAAAAAAAGGCGCTACTCTCGTAAACGCCTGTTTTTAACTATTTTATATACTTTCGGTAAATTACCTTACCCGAATCCAGTCGAATTTCAAACAGCAAGACTTGCTGCGTCACTTCTAGCGGAACCGCCTGTTCGGCCGTAGCCAAATCATCCATAGCAGTGAGCAACATACCACGAACATCATACACCTTTATAGAAGAAAGTAAAGCAGTTGTTGATTTTACCCGTATCGTTCCATCAGGATTGAATAACAATAACGCACTGTCATTTTCAAACGTTGCCGAACTTAATGCCCCATCGGCGTAAACAATCGCAAAACGATCTTCAAAAGTACCCGGTCCCGAACGGAAATAATAATCGCTGGCCTTTAAATCATGAATGAGTTGCAGGTACTTATCCTTTAAATAGATTGACTGCGTTGTAAATAACCCATCAAAGGAAGACAATCGAATCGTATAATCATCCAATGTCGTCGACACAAATCCTAAAGGCACTTGATCATTTATTTCAAAAGGCATCGGACGTCCTTGTATAGAAAGCTCCTCTCCCGTCGGCAATACACTATATAAAGACATAGGAAGTCCAACATTGAGATAATCACTGTCAAACCCACGGTCAATGCCTAAGGTTGCCTGTGGACTATACCCAATTAATGTTTGTTTGAAAGCGCCCGTTCCATTCGTAACATCCAACCAATAGCGATGAACCGTTGGACCTGATTGTGCTTGTTGCGT
>CAYNDK010000261.1:0-2094 GCA_964395965.1 uncultured Flavobacterium sp. | reverse complement strand
CAAATTCCCACGGCTTTTACCCATCGTACTTTTCCCAATCTCACTGAATATTTTTTTAATTCATTTGTGTATTGACCGACACAATTTAGCCATAGGTTTTTTTGTTTTAGGAGCCAATACCTTATTACTCGTACAACAACGAGCGCATTACCGCAACTTGTTTGCCTTTAACGCATGAAAAAAATAGTCTTATTTCTTGTCTTTCAATCGGCTTTTTGTTGGTCACAATCTACTACAGCTTTAGTTTTTGATCGCCATTATGCAGAAGTAATCAATCAATGGGTGGCGTTTCCATCGTTGAAAAACTCGGGTGTTCTGGTAGCAGGCTATGTCTACCTTGATCCTAAAGAAGGTATTTTTGTTCAATATGCCAAGAGTTTTGAAATTGCATCCGACCAACATTTAAACGATTTAGGAATTGACAAGAATGAACTCTATCGACTACGCTTAGGTAGAGCCTATACGTATAAATTTGCCTTGCTCCAACCCGAACATTGTGCAGCATTAAAGCTCCCCACCCATCCTGATGGAGCGGCTTATTACCAATTCACAGAAGACCAACGCCGTTATTTATCAGGGAAGTACTTGAATGATGACCGTGAATTTGAACGAGCACAACCCTTTTTGGAACAATTGTATGCAGAACAACCCCATTACAATGGGCTCGAACTTCAACTTGCTTTGTGTTATAACGGACAACGTCGCTATGATTTAACGGTACCTGTAATGACCAAAGCCATTGAGAACAATCCGAGCGAACCTTTATTCTATAAAGAATTGGCGTTTTCATTTATTAATACGGGAATGACCGGTATGGCTGAAAAAACCTACCAGCAATGCCTAGAAAAAACAACTGATAAAGCCCTTAAGTGTGAAATTGGTACAAGTATGGCGTATTTTTTTTACCTCCAAAAGCGCGAAGACAAGTTTAAAGAATGGAGCAAAGTGGTTATAGATAACGCTGAAACAGGATCGCAATACCTTATTTTATTACAACAATTGGAAAACCAATGGAATAACCGCCCAGAACGGGAATTAAAGAAACTGTAATTTTACGGAATGAAGTCAAATTCATTGAGTCCTAGTATCTCCCGATTTATTTCCGTTTAACCTCTTCATTTACAATCCAATTGTATTACTAATTGCTGTTTTTTCTGTAAACTTATACAACTACACATGTTTTGTAAGTAATTTTTTATTATTTTTAAGGAAAACAAAACAACATATGCACGGTGTAGTAAATCAAGCAATAGAAGGTCTAATCATTGAACGATTTGGCAGAGAAGCATGGAATGAGATATGTATCGCATCCGAATGTCAAGATACTACATTTTACAATAATCAAAATTATTCAGATAGCCTCACTTACACCCTTGCAATTAATGCTTCAAAGCATTTAAATATTGAATTAGATGATTTGCTTTTTGAGTTTGGCAGATATTGGGTGCTTACCGTTGCTAATGAAAAATATAATGCACTTTTACGCTCAGTGGGTACTGATTTAATGGAATTTCTTATTCAATTGCCCAACTTTCACAGTCGTGTAATGTTGTATTACCCGAATATTATTCCACCCGAGTTTAAAGTAACTAAGTTCACATCAAACAGTATCCATTTACACTATTATTCAAAACGACCCGGACTTCAATGGTTTGTAACAGGGATTTTGGATGGTTTGAAAACATTTTTTCAATCCAATTGTACGATTAATTTAATAGAAAAAGGAAATGAAGGTGAATACCATAAATTACTATTTGAAATAACTTCTTAATAAGTACTTGCCCCATGAAAACTTTACGAAAGCTATTTCCATTTTATATTCGACTCAATCAGTCCTTGGATATTATCGAGTATGGTCCAAGTATGGGCAAACTACGTGAGCTTTCTGGTAATTTTAAAGAACATTTTCAATACATTCGGCCTAACTTTGAAATCAACTATTCGTTTGATTCAATTATTGAATTTAGCAATCAAGTTTTTGTTCTAGAATTGAAAAATAGTCCATATAAGATTCGATTAAAAGGACAGTTTATTCTCCATCATGAAATAGATAACGAACTTTGGTTTTGTGGTTCTCCTTGGTTGATGTCTATG
>CAYNDK010000260.1:0-2116 GCA_964395965.1 uncultured Flavobacterium sp. | reverse complement strand
TCTTAATAAATGAGGAAGCCTTTTTTTTAACATCATCGGGCAATTGGTCGGAAACTCTGAGTTTGTCTGAAAAGTCAATTAGTTCTCGTAAAGTAAATAATCGTCGAGCAGACAGGATGTATTATTTTGTGGGCCTACTAATGGTCGCTTGCTTTTATGCGTTTTATTCAAAAAAAATTCTAGCTGGATTTGGCGGAATGGCATTGTTATTTTTTGTTTGGAATTATTTGAAAAATGAAACCACGGCTCGGTATAAGATTCCCTTCCAAAAGATAATCCAGTTGGACATAACGGAATCAAGGAAATTACAAATTCGGTTTTATAATGAGATGGGGCATGAAGACACAGAATACATTCAAGGAGTTGAGCTAAGAGGTATCGCTTTTCTAAGAGAGAATTTTTATAAATTCATTGTGACATAATTGGTTTTTTCGTTTTTAAAGGTACTTTTGCACCACACAACAACATAACTACATAATGCAAACGCTAACCACTACTCAGTTCCAATTCCCAGGACAAAAATCAGTCTACCGCGGAAAAGTTCGCGAAGTTTACAACATCAATGACGAATTGTTAGTCATGATCGCTACCGATCGACTTTCGGCTTTTGATGTCGTTCTCCCTAAAGGGATTCCTTATAAAGGTCAAATTTTAAATCAAATTGCAACTAAATTTATGCAGTTAACTCAGGACATAGTGCCAAATTGGTTAATTGCTACACCCGACCCCAATGTGGCCATCGGACATTTGTGTTCGCCTTTTAAAGTTGAAATGGTTATACGGGGTTATTTGTCCGGACATGCGGCACGGGAATATGCAGCGGGAAAAAGAACATTATGTGGCGTTGTTTTGCCTGAAGGGATGAAAGAAAATGATCGTTTTCCAGAACCTATAATTACGCCAACTACCAAAGCTGATTTTGGAGTGCATGATGAAGATATATCAAGAGAGGCTATTTTAGCCAATGGGATTGTATCGGAAGAAGATTATTTGGTATTGGAAAAATATACGCGGGCTTTGTTTCAAAGAGGAACAGAAATAGCGGCTTCGAGAGGGTTGATTTTGGTGGATACCAAATATGAATTTGGAAAAACCAAAGAAGGAAAAATTGTTTTGATTGACGAAATACATACGCCAGATTCCTCACGTTATTTTTATGCCGAAGGCTATCAAGATCGTCAAAATAATGGCGAGGCTCAAAAACAATTGTCTAAAGAATTTGTTCGTCAATGGTTAATTGCTAATAATTTTCAAGGTAAAGAAGGTCAAGTTATTCCTGAAATGACTGAAGAATATGTTAATTCGGTTTCTGAACGCTACATAGAACTTTACGAAAATATAATTGGTGAAAAATTTGTGAAGGCCGATATTCAGCGTATCGAGCAACGAATAGAAGCCAATGTAAACCACTATTTGGAAAAACGCTAACGTTAACAAAATACTAAAATTTCAAGGTCGCTCTAAAAAAGCGGCCTTTTTTTGTAACAAAGATTTTTAAGGTTCGTCTAGTATATTGTAACCGAGTTTGATTTTAGGTCAGCACTGATAAGGCTACTAGGTTATACATAGTATTTAATCATCATCAATCACATTAAAAAATAACAAAAATGAAAACAACAATTTTTTATTTCGGACTTTTCGTTTCTTTACTTGGAAACATTTCAGCTACACATGCCAACACAAAAGTAGTAGTGGATGCAAATCGTACACTTACCTTTGAAAATGGAACCCGATTATCAAAGCCAGAACTTGTTAACGATTTAGATGGCGCTTTTTTAAGCGAATTAAGTCAAATCATCGTTTCCCCTGAAAAAGCATCTTTTGAGGAGGAAGTAAATGAGGGGTATAAAATTATTGATGCTCAACCACAGGTGTATCAATTGTTAACAGTGCAACCTACGATTAAAGATACAATCCGATTTAACGAAGCGGTAATTGAAAGCGAATTGTAATCCCTTTTTTAGAGTAATAAAAAAAAATCCCAAACATAATATTTGGGATTTTTTGTTTATTTGAAGTAGGAGAAATTATGGTTATTTTCCAATTTCAGTAAGGTTTGATAAATCAATTTGATAACATTTTCTACATCATCGCGATGTACCATTTCTACGGTGGT
>CAYNDK010000259.1:0-2129 GCA_964395965.1 uncultured Flavobacterium sp. | reverse complement strand
ACTTTCACACCGTTGAGAGTCGTCCCGAAAAAGGCAAAATTTTGTTTTTCAATAGACGAACCCAAGAATTCTGCATAGGAATTAATTAAATTCCATTTCAAATACAACTTCCAATCAGCGATTGCAATTTGAGATAAGGCTGTATCCAATCCTTTAAAAAATTCGGGTTGCCCCACAATTACTGAATCTGCTTTTTGAATTTTTAAAATGGGAAAAAGAGTGGTCCAATTGATGTGCGGAGTTAGGGCATTCAATTGGTTAATTGGCATTTTGTTGTAATTCATTTGAGGATCGCGAAGGTCTTCTAATTTTCGTGATTGCTTCGCTAATGTTGTCTCAAGTTGCATAATTGCTTTGGCTGAACCTGAAATTTTGGACAAAGAAAGCATTTTGGTCAAGTGAGCCATATAAGCATTACGAATACGAACAGATTCTTTATCAGCATTTAGATAATATTCTTGTTGTCCGAGCCCTAATCCGCCTTGATGCAAAAACAAAGCATTTTTAGAACTTATTTTATCATCCTGCCCTACATAAAAACCAAATCCCGGTGCCGCACCTATAGTATGTAGATGCGCCATTGTAACTAAAACAGCAGGAATGTCTTGGATTGCTTCGATGCGACTTAATTCACCAGACAACGCAGAAATTCCTACTTTATCAATTGCAATACTATCCATACCGGATTTATAAAAATCGCCTATTTTTTGTTTATTCGAACCCCTTTCTTGGTGCTCTTCGGCGGCCTTTTCACAAATCGATTGTATTTGATGATTAATGGTATCTTGAATTGTTTGAAAAATACCATTACTTTTTTCAGAAGCTGGAATAGGATTCGCTTTTATCCAATTTCCATTTGCGTAATTAAAGAAATCATCACCGGCAACAACTGTAGTATCGCGATGTTCACGTATTGGATCAAGAGTTTCTTTGGAATTACATCCTAGAAAAAGACAAGAAATTGATACAATACAAAGTATTTTATTTTTCATAGTTATGGATTTACATAACCTGCGTATCCATAGCCATTTCTCTGTAAACCATTGCAGAAATTTGTTTAATGACTTCAGGTAGTTTATCAAAACTGGTCCCTTTTGTCATAATGGTTATTAAATACGTTCGGTTATTAATGTACACTAAAGCTGTTTCATGCAGTTGTTTTTCTACTGCATCTCCAGCCTCTCCAAATTTATGAGAAAATTGTATATTTTTAGGTAAACTTGCTGCAACTCCCAATTTAAAATCGGATTGCGTTAATAACGATGTGGCATATTCAGAATCTTCAATACTTAAATACGATGCATTGTATAGCGCTCGCATGAACAAAGAAACATCATTCACATTAACGGGATAATCTGAAGCATTCCAATCGGGAGCATTGAGTCCTAAATCAGTAAATACTTTTTTAAAAACATCCACATCTATGATTGAATTTAAAATGTAAGTAGCATTGTTGTCAGAATGTACAATCATGTATTTCAAAAGCTCTCTAACAGTATAGGATTGACCTAATTGAATTGATTTTGAGGTAAATACTGGTTTCTTGTCGGTTTTTAATTCTTTATCAAAAAGATACTTTTTATCTAAAATCCCAGGATGTTTTTCATTCATTTTTAAAAATGTAATCAATTCGGGTATTTTTAATAACGAGCCCGGTTTATACATTTCATCTGGATTAATTACAGTCCATGCATTATTTTCATAATCGCGAATGTATACAGCGGCAGATGTTATTACATTTTTATTCTTAAATTCAGATAGAACACTTTCTATTGATTGTTTAACAGAAGATAATTCAGACGATTCTTTCTCAGTTTCAACAAATAAAATTGGCTTTATGTACTTATAACCATTTAAACGTTTCACTTCTATTTTTCCATTTTCCACAACGTTGTCCTCTTGGCTAGCTTTAGGTTTTAGAAACAGTTCAACAGCAAAGTAAGTACTTAAAATAGAAATGAATACAATGATTGGCACATACTTAAAATTGATTTTATAATTCAAAAATCGGGTCATTTTATTGGTATAATTTATAAACTTCCAAAAATATTGATTAAATTTTAAAAAAACACACTGAATTCTCAGTCAAAAATGTTAATTTCTCATTAGAACGAAAATACTTATAAATT
>CAYNDK010000258.1:0-2173 GCA_964395965.1 uncultured Flavobacterium sp. | reverse complement strand
CTGTGTGTTTTTCACCTACAGTTATTGGGATTCGGAAAACGATTTAAACAATTACCGTAATTCGGCACTTTTTGATGAAATATGGACGTTTACAAAAAAATTATTCAATGACAAACCCCAAGCGTGGAGTGTGGATAAATTAGTAAGTTTGCAATAAAATTAAAAGTTGGCGTTTACTTTATACCAAACCACTTAATCAACTCATGAAGTCAATTCTATTCAGAGAAATAAAATCGTTTTTTGGCTCACCTATCGGCTATTTGGTGATTGCCATTTTTTTAATACTCAACGGCCTATTTTTATGGGTTTTTGAAGGTGAATTCAATATTTTAACAAGTGGTTTTGCCGACATGACTCCATTTTTCACTCTAGCTCCTTGGATTCTTATCTTTTTGATTCCTGCTGTGACTATGCGAAGTTTTTCGGATGAAAAAAAACAAGGAACCATAGAATTACTTATGACCAAACCATTGAGTTTATGGCAAATTGTAAATGGTAAGTTTTTTGGTGCGGTTGTATTAATCGCTATGGCTATTTTGCCTACCCTTATTTATGTCTATGTGATTTCACAATTGGGAATGAAAGATAGTCCTATTGATTTGGGCAGTACACTAGGTTCCTATTTTGGTTTACTTTTTTTAATTGGAGGTTACGCCTCTATTGGTATCTTCACCTCTACTCTTTCTGAAAATCAAATTGTTGCTTTTATTGTTTCCGTTTTTTTATGTTTCCTTTTTTACTATGGTTTTGAAGGAGCCTCAGGTTTTTTTGAAAGTGGCCGTGATTATGTTTCACGAATTGGAATGGAATACCACTTTAAAAGTATGGGGCGGGGTGTTATAGACACAAGAGATGTGATCTATTTCATCAGTATTTCCTTTTTCTTTTTGATGTTAACTGTTCAACAACTTAAAGCCCTAAAATCCTAATGAAGAAGTTGAATATTAAATCCATCGGTGCCGTTTTAGTTGCGCTAGTTGTAATCAACATTATTGGAAATTTGGTTTTCAAACGATTTGACCTTACATCCGATCGCCGGTATACCCTATCTGAAACCTCCAAAACAATTATTGATCAAGTTAAAGAACCTTTGTATGTCGATGTTTTTCTTGAAGGAAGTTTCCCTGGTGAATTCAAAAAATTACAAACAGAAACCCAACAATTATTAGAGGAATTTAAAGCTCAAAATCCAAATGTAGTTTTCCAATTCATCAATCCTTTAGAAGATGATGCAACACGGGATAAAACCATTCAACAATTTTATGAACGCGGATTAACTCCAATCAATGTTACCTTAAACGATAAAGGCAAACAAACTGAAGAAATGGTATTTCCTTGGGCCGTATTATCGTATGGAAAACAAAGTACAAAAGTACCATTGTTGAAGAATATGATGGGAGCTTCCACCGCTCAAAAAGTTGAAAGTTCTGTGCAACATCTTGAATATGCATTTGCCAATGGATTTAATACTGTCACTAAAAAAAGACAAAAGAAAATTGCTGTAATTAAAGGAAATGGAGAACTTCATGAATTACAGATTGGTGACTTTTTACGCAATGTGAAAGAAAATTATTTTATTGGTCCTTTTACGTTAGATTCTGTTACCAAAAGTCCAAATGCTTCCTTGAAAGAACTTCAGAAATACGATTTGGCCATCATTGCCAAACCTACTGAAACATTTACCGATGCTGAAAAAGAAGTTTTGGATCAATTTGTAGTCAATGGAGGAAAATCGCTTTGGCTTTTGGACCATGTCAATATCGAAATGGATAGTTTAATGCGAACTGGTGAAGGACTTGCTTTTCCTCGTGATTTAAACCTCGACGATATGTTCTTCAAATATGGCGTTCGGTTCAAAAGAGATTTGGTAAAAGATGTTTTAGCATGTCCCATAACTCTTGCTACAGGTCAACAAGGTAATGCTACCCAATACAATCAGTACCCTTGGCTTTTTGCACCTGCTGTATATCCTGATTCAAAGCATCCAATAGTAAATAATCTGGATATGATCAAATTTGATTTTTGTAATCCTATCGAGATTTTACAAAATGATATAAAGAAAACGATTTTACTTCATTCGTCACAATATTCAAAAGCTATTGGTACCCCGCTTCCGGTTAACCTTAATATGGTAGCTGAACGTCCAGAACCCAAAGATTTCCCTAAAGGATAT
>CAYNDK010000257.1:0-2185 GCA_964395965.1 uncultured Flavobacterium sp. | reverse complement strand
AAAAGTTTACCGTAATTTCATCTTTTTATGTCCAATCCAAATCCCGACAAAAACCCAATACACGATTGGGAACTTGTCCAAAAAGAACTTGTAAAAACCGAAGAACAACTGAAAGCAATTCAAAGTCAGTTGGTCGATTTAATCCACGAACTTCAATTGCCCGATGAAGAGAATTAAAGGTATTGCATTATTGTATGTTGGTTTTCTATTGGTACTCCTTTCATGTAGCCAAAAAGGAAAGCCAAATTCTTCATTGGACGCAAAAAACATTCAGCTTTTTAACACTGCCATGCAATTGCGCTACAAAAACGTAGTGGACATGGAACAAAATGTCAATCATCTTCGTTCACATACTCAAAATACTGCAGATGCCATACTTGCTGAGGTAGCCAGTACCTATTATGAACAACGCGTTGGAAATGAAATGGCTTTGTTTCAACACGCAACAAAAGCGAAAGCGCTGTTAAAAAACACACCCAACGATTCCCTGTCCTACTACATTCAAGCTGCTTTTGGTAATTATTATAAAAACAATGGCGACTATGTGCAAGCCTTACGGTTTTTATATCAGGCAAAACAACAAGCTGTCCAACTGGGAAGTCAGGATAAAGAAGCCAGTTGCTGGGCGAATATTGGTCAAGTTTATTATCAAAAAAATGAGCTCGACAAAGCCATTGCGTTTTCAAAAAAAGCAACGGCATCGACGCCAACAGCCAAAAATGCTGCTGCCTATCTCATCGCACTGCATACGTTGGCCAATATCGAAGGCATGTCGGGCCGATTTGATTCGGCACTAGCGTATGATGCAAAGGGAATTGCACTGTGTAAAAAATTCGGGCTCTTACAATTAACCGTAACTTTTTTAGACAATCAAGCCAATTGTTATCTGTATTCGGGTCAGTTGGCGAAAGCGCAACAATCCTTCCACCAATGTTTAGTATTAGATATTCAAAATAAACAACAAAAACAAATTGCTGACACCTATACCAATTTGGCGCAATTAGCCGCTTTTCAAGGGCAAAAAGACAGCTTGTTGTATTACACCAACCGAAGCTTTACAATTGCAGAAAAAGTACAATACAAACCGGGTTACTTGAAAAATTACAGTGCACTTCGGGATTTTTATAAAACACAGAAAGACTTTCAAAAGGCTTTTGAATACCAAGAAAAATACCAACAAGTGTATCAAGAGTTAATGAATGAAAAACGCGAAAATGCACAAATCGCTTACCGTGTTTTACATGATACCGAAGCAAAGGAAAATGCCCTATTGGCCAAAGAAGTCGAGGTACAACGTGTGAAAATTTCCGGAATTATTACTGCAATTTTGTTGTTCGTAGCCGTAGCCATTGGATATCTTTTGTACCAAAAAAATAGACGACAAAAACAGCAGTATTTGTGGGAACAACAAGTTAAGGAAACCGAGACCACCAACCGACTCAACGCCCAAAAACTAGAAATATCCAGAGAATTACACGACAATATCGGTTCGCAACTTACCTTTATCAATGCCATTATTCAAGGTTTGCAAAAGACAAGTTTGTTTCAAGATGCCAAAGCGCAACACAAGCTACAAACCATTGCCGATTTTACACAAACCACGATTACCGAATTGCGCGATACCATTTGGATTTTGAATCCGAAACACCAAACCATTGACGAATTGCGGTTGCGTATGGTAAATTTTATAATGAAAGCGCGTGAGGCTTCCGAGACGATCCAGTTTGAATATGACTTTCACCCCAATCCCGATACAAAATTAGGTACGCGCGCTACACTTGTCCTTTTTCGCGTGTTTCAAGAAGCTGTCAATAATGCCATCAAACATTCAAAAGCGAATACCATTGAGGTCAAATGGTTTTCGGAAAAACAAGATACAGCGTTAACTATTCAAGATAACGGAATAGGATTCGACTGGGCAACCGCGAAAAACCAATCGCAAGGACTCCAAACCATGGAACAGCGCGTTACCGAAATCGGGGGAAGTTTTGCCATACAATCGAATCCCAAAGAAGGAACACTAATAACTATTCAATTGCCATTAGCATGATTCGTATAGCCTTAGTTGATGACAAGTTTTTCTTGCTCAAAGCCCTAGAAGAGAAGTTGGATTTTCCCGATATCCAAATCAAAGTATCCTGTGCCAATGGTGCCGAAATGGTGCAGTATTTAGAAAAGAACAACA
>CAYNDK010000256.1:0-2192 GCA_964395965.1 uncultured Flavobacterium sp. | reverse complement strand
GCGCTTTGACTAGTTCTAGGTCAGTTCCCCGTTCGCCCGAACCGTGTAAAAAAACGATGAGCGGGTATTTTTCTTTCGTGTTTTCAGGCAACTGTAGGACATAGCCCATGGTTACTTTTTTGGTTATTTTTTCTTCAAATAACGCTTTAGTTTCTTGAGCAAAACTGGTGAAACCGATAACTACTAAAAGCAATACACTTAATTTTTTCATTAGAATCCGTGTTGGGTTGATGAAAATCCGAGGTTTTGTAATCCTGTTTTTACTTCGGGTGCTTGCATGAATAAATTCCACAATAATCCCGTGCGGTAATTTTCAACCATGGGGGCAATAGTGCCTTGGTCGATAGCGAGATAGCGAGGAGTGACCCAATTGTAATGAATTGAAAAAGCATCGTAAGGACCTGCAACTCCAACATGTGTATTACGCTTTTCATTATACATAAAACGTAAAAAACGTAGCGATTCATCGGGAGTATAAGGCATTGAAGAAAGTGCGGCTGTTGGTGAAATCACACCGCGATCGGCTGTCGGTTGGTGAGCAGCATAACCGGTTGATCCATCTGCATTACGGGTATAGCTTGCTGTGAGTCCCCAACATTTATCGGAATAACCTTGGTATTGGAAAGGATTAACTTGACAATGTTGGTAGATTATTTTAGTATGATTTACATTAAGTGTCCAGTAATTGGCATATTGATCGGATAATCCGCGGGGGTCCAATCCTAAATAGGAATAGTGAGCCCAAAATAACGGACCAACGATTGACGTTCCATTGTGGTTAAAAATTTTTGGAAATCCATAAGCAGACGCATTTGAAACAATTGCACCACTTCGAGCCCATGCTTGGTGATAGGCTGCTGTAGGTATAGGATGCGTTGGTGATGCTGCGCCCATCACATAGGCCAGTAAACATTCGTTATACCCTTCCAATTTAAAATTTAATTGCCACTGATAATTGGGAGACCAATGCCAATACAACGCATTTTCACCTTTAGTATACCAATCCCATTCAACACCCTTCCAAAGAACATCAGCTTTGGCGGCCAATGCTTGTTCGTCTGAATTCCCATTTTTAAAATATTCACGAAGTGCCAATAAACCTTGACACAAAAAAGCGGTTTCTACGAGATCTCCACCATTATCAACCGTACCAAAGGGAATTACATCGCCATTTGTTCCATTCATCCAATGTGGCCATGCTCCATGAAAACGGTCTGCATTTTCGAGAAAAGTCAATGCGGTTGTTAATCTTGAAACAGCTTCTGCCCTTGGGACAAAACCTCTTTCGACACCAACAATTATTGACATCAGTCCAAAACCTGATCCGCCTGTTGTTACAATATTTGCATCATTATTGGGATCATCTGTATGATAACGTTCACGGGCTAATTTGGAAACGGGATGTGCATAGTCCCAGAAATATTTTAAAGCATCTTGCTCAACTTTATTAAGCAATTCATTATCTGAAAGTTGTGGCAAGTTAGCATTAGGATCGGTTGGTGTTGTTTCTTGGCCTGTTGTTCCCGAAGAACAAGCCATGAATAACAAGGCACCTAAGAAGAAATAGGCGGATTTAGTAGCTTTTGTGATCATGTGTGTTTTGTAAAAAAGAGTCCGGACTTCCATCCGGACTCAGAATAATCAATAGAATTATCTTCCTGCTTTTTCTAACTCATACAAGGAGTTGATATCCGCTGCAGACAATACTTTGTCCCATACACGAATTTCATCCAATTGTCCAGTCATTGATTTTTGCCAAGATTCTCCGTTTCCAGTTACCACTGAACCAAAAGTTCCAATTAATGGTTTTGAAGGAGAGAAGAAGTTTAAATTAAGTGGATTTCCTCCATTACGCACTTCCCATTTTGGATTTGAAATTTTTTGACCGTTAGGGGGGGAAAAAAGGTGAATTGGCAAGCACTCACGAGCAGTGCTTCGGCGTCAATGCATTTGAGCTCGAGCGCGTCGTTTTGAGCCTTGAGCTTGAGGATCTGGCGCTTCTGAGAGGCGAGCTCGGTGGACTTGCTGGCAATCTCGTGCGTGAGGCGCGCGCGGTCGTCCTTGAGCTTGGCGAGCTGCGCGCGCTCAGCAACGACGAGGCGCGCCAGCTGCACGACCTCGCGCTCGTTGGCGTCGGCGTTGGCGCTGTCGGCGGCGGCGGCGGCGTTTCTGCTCTCGAGCGCGAGCAGCGC
>CAYNDK010000255.1:0-2236 GCA_964395965.1 uncultured Flavobacterium sp. | reverse complement strand
CTTTTTTAGATGTTTACAAATCAGTTCGTGCAGATAATGGCACATTAGCTGAACCAACTTTGGTTTCTGAAGTTAACTCACAATTTCATGATGGACCTGTTACTATCAGTGCAGATGGAAATACAATGTATTTTAGTTCGGATTCTTTCCGTGAGAAGTCATTTGAAAAAGATAAAGCAAACAAATTAAAATTAGGAAGAAATAATTTATTTGTAGCGACTAAATCTGGAGATACTTGGGGTTCTATTAAATCATTACCTTTCAACAGTAGTGAATATTCAACAAGTAATCCTTCTTTAAGCCGTGATGGTAAAACACTATATTTCTCATCAAATATGCCCGGAAGTATCGGTGGTGTAGATATTTGGAAAGTAGCTGTAAATGGAGATGGTACTTATGGAACTCCTGAAAATTTAGGGGCTAAAGTAAATACTGAAGGAAATGAAAGTTTCCCTTTTATCGCTGATGATAACACAACGTTGTATTTCGCTTCAAGTGGAAAACAAGGATTAGGTGGATATGATGTTTACATGATTGATTTAGCTAAAGGTACTGCAGCTGAAAATATGGGTAAACCTATCAATACAGAAAAAGATGACTTTGCATTTACATTTAATAAAGATAAAAACATTGGTTTTGTATCAAGTAACCGTAACGGTAATGACGATATTTTATCTGTAAATCCTATTTGTGGTGTAGATGTAATGGTAATTGTTACCAATGCTAAAACAGGTGAACTTTTAACCAATGCTAAAGTGGCAATCCTTGACGATAAAAACAATGTGATCGCTACTGAAAATTCGAATGATAAAGGACAAGTTTCTTACCGTGTTGAATGTGATAAAGCCTATACAATCCAAGCTTCAAAAGATGGCTTTGAAGGTAATGCATTCCCTGTTGGAAAAAGCAAAGGTCCAAAAGCTGATGTAAAAGCTCCTTTGAACCCAATCGAAGTTATTGTTACTGAAACCGAAGTTATCTTAAATCCAATTTTCTTTGAATTTGACAAAAGTAACATTACGCAACAAGGTGCTTTCGAATTGGATAAGTTAGTTCAAGTGATGAAAAACAATCCAAACATGGTCATCTTTGCTAAATCACATACAGACCGTAGAGGTGGTGATAAATACAACATGAATCTTTCTGAGCGTCGTGCTCAAGCAACCGTTCAATACATCATTTCTAAAGGTATTGATGCTTCACGTATTTCAGGAAAAGGTATGGGTGAATCAGAACCAAAAGTGTCTTGTGATAAATGTACAGAAGAAGAACACGCTCAAAACCGTCGTTCAGAATTCTTGATTGTAAAAAAATAAGTCCAGCATTTATATACAAAAAAAGACAGCTTAAAAGGCTGTCTTTTTTGTTTTAAAAAGAAAATTAAGGTTTGAGAGCATCTAGATGAAAAAACATTCAAAACGCGCTTAAAACCTTTAATTATACGTTTAAATTGAGAAGGAATAGTTTTTGGCTAAGTCCTAAAAGGAAAAATACGTTGAAGTACAATCCATCTCCCCACATTTTTTGGTTATTTTACCACGACACCACGTTGCCAAAGTATAGGTACTTCCTCAGTAGCATGTTCATTTATGGTATTTTTTCTAAAAATATATTTTTTATCATAAAGAGTATTCCCAATAAAATAGGTGACCATGAACTCATTATTCAATGCAAGAACACTTTGTTCAATCATTTCAATTTTTACCGCTGAAATTGCAGGTACTTTCATATATGCATGACGCAACAACGATGTCTTTTTCATTTCTCCATCTAGGGTTCCAAAAGCTTTGGAGACAACCATTACACTTTCTAAATCGTGATCGGAATCATTAATTAAAAAAACATACCATACCTTATCCATAAATTCATCGCTCCATTCTTGAACAGCAGCCAAGAACACATTTTCAACTTTTGGTATTGTAATATCAGCTTTCATATACGTTTAGTCCCGAAATTTCGGGATGAGTTTAGGGTTAAATGGAATCGTAATTTTGTGTGCCAATAAAAAACCGCAATCCTTTTGAGCTGCGGCTTTCTATGTTAAATATTTGTTTTGAATTGTTCTAAAAAGCGAACATCATTTTCATAAAACATTCGGATATCACCAATTTGATAAAGTAACATAGCAATTCGCTCGATTCCCATACCAAATGCAAAACCGTTATATTCATCAGGGTTAATACCACAGTTTTTCAAAACATTCGGATCAACCATACCACAACCCATGATTTCTAAC
>CAYNDK010000254.1:0-2279 GCA_964395965.1 uncultured Flavobacterium sp. | reverse complement strand
ATCAGTATCGGGTTTCTCTTTTTGATTTGGATGAATATTTCCACATGAACAATGCGCGGTACCTGACGTATATGGAGTTGGGTCGGTTCGATTTGGTGATTCGTTCGGGTTTCTTTCGCTATGCGCTAAAAAATAAAATCATGGCACCCGTTGTCAATACTACCATTATCTACCGCCGTTCACTGCAGCCGTTTCAAAAGTTTTCCGTTTCCAATCAATTGGTTTATTGGGATGAAACAAGTATGTATGTCGAGTCGGTTGTGATGAGTCGGGGAAAATTGTACACTTTGGCTATTAAAGAAATCCGTGTGGTTCAAAATGGAAATGCAGTTCCGTTAAATCGAATCACCCAAGGTATGGGGATTGATTTACCCGAACTGCATTATCCAGAAATCCTTATTCAGGACAAAAAGAAATTAGTTAAAGATTTATTGCAATACGCTGAAGAAAAATATTCCAACGGCAATAATCCATAACTCATATTTTATAACTCATAATTCATAACTTTATTAATCCCATTTGCTATTTACCGAAACCGCAAATGCGCCACCGCCAGAGAAGAATAAACTGACCGCCCCCACAATGTAAAGCATAAGTAATTCCAGAGCATAGCCGCCATATTCGTTTAAACGTAAGACTTCAGTAGAGTGAGCAATGGCAATTGCAGCGATACAATTTAGGGCAAAAATTAAAGCGGCCAATCGGGTGCGATATCCTAAGACAATCGCTAGGGGTGCTAATAATTCGCCAAAATAAACGCCATAGGCGAGGGGACCAACGGCTTCTTTGATAAAATCAATGCCGTGTTCAACTTTGGCAATACCGTGAAACAACATGAGTCCGCCCACAAAAAGGCGCAAAATGAGTAAGCCGAGGTGGTGATTTCTTTCTAACATAGTTTTTTGGTTATTGGTTTATTGTTCTAATTTACAAAATAGTCTTTAGGAAATCAGAAAATTAACATTTAAAGGTTATCCTGGAAATGCCAATAACGGCACTTCATACGGGAAAGCCAATTGCGAAGGATCCAATTCATGGTGCAACCAGCGTTGTTCATCTTCTTTTTTTAAAATGATAGGCATTCTCTTTTTAGAATTGTGAATGAAACTCATGGTGGCATTGGCCGTTGTGGTTAATACGGTATAGGTACCCATTTGTAAGCCGGTATCGGGATGTGTCCAATAACTGTACAAACCGGCAAAAGCAAAGAGTTCGTCAGGACCGTAAATTATGTAGCGTTGTTTATTTTTTCCTTTTTCATCCAACCAATGCCAATCATAAAAAGCATTGGCAGGGATGAGGCAACGGTTTTGAATGACCTCACGGAATGAGGGTTTTTCAGTCAGCGTTTCAATTCGCGCATTTAAGGTGTTTTTACGAAATTGGGTGTCTTTGGCCCAATGCGGCAATAATCCCCAACTGAAGTTGCATTGAATAGTATCTGGCGCTTGGTCAGTGATTAAGGCAATGTTAGGGTGTTCAAAACCATTAAAAATATCGGATTGCGGCAGTTCCATTTGAGGAGCAACTTTCGCTTTAAAACGATCTTCCAGTTTGACCTTAGGGTCTTTCATTTGCATGTAAAAACACATAGAATAATAGTTCGCTAAAAAGTAAAGATAAAAAAAACACGAATGTTTCCACTCGTGTTTCTTAAACCCAATTACTTCAATTTATGATAGCTTACCGTTGACCACAGCAACGATAGCGCCCACTAATGCGGAAATTCCAATCATAGCAAGGGTGTCGATTAGCATTAACTTCATATCAATACTTGCTTCATACATATGCATAAAATAAGTCATGTGTAATGCTGCAAATAATCCGATACCGATTCCAGCTATGATTCCAGGTACACATTTTCCAATACCCTCACTTAGTTGGAATATCCACCCAAAAAGAAAGCCATAACACATCGAACCGATAAATATATGGATCAAATTTTCTTCTCCTGGCGGTTTAGGAAATACATCATGCAATAACATGCCGTACACAATCCATCCTAATAAAAAGTAAGCAATGCCGCCAACGATACCGCCAGCAAGTAATTTTTTTGCATTCATAATCGTTTAGTTTATTGGTTATCAGTATTAAAATTAGTTACAAACGATTAAAATTTAACAATTGTTCCTAGAAGTTATTAACTGTTGAAATTTATAAATTGTTGATAATGAGCGCTTCGTTAGGTTTTAATAGGCTTGCGAGAATGGTAATGCAAAAAAAAACACCCCGAAGGGTGTCGCTTTTATTCGTCTTCACGATATATTTTATCGTACAGG
>CAYNDK010000253.1:0-2394 GCA_964395965.1 uncultured Flavobacterium sp. | reverse complement strand
GAGCACCTGACTCATAATCAGGTGGTCCTTGGTTCGAGCCCAAGTGGGACCACAACAAATAGACTTCAGTCAACTGGGGTCTATTTTTTTTTACACATGTAAACCAAAAGTTATATTTTTACGTTAATATGAAAAACAAGGGTGAAAGTTTAACGAATTGTAAATAGTTAAACAATTGTCCCAAAATATGATATAAAAAATTTTGACAAAACGAATTTTTTTATACTTTTACGCCCTATGAAAATCGACCTGACTAAAGCATTAGTGCTAATTGTTGCGGTTTTGTGCGGAAATTTAACCTTCGCAGCACCAAACCCACCTGCCCCGATTCCTCCTCCACCTCCGGGATTACCCGTTGATGAAGGCATGGTGTTTTTGGTTGTTTCTTCAATACTATTTGCTTTTTATAAAATGAAACAATATAAAAAAAGCTTCAAGTAATTCTTGAAGCTTTTTCTTTTTTTGCGATTAGTTCTGGTTCAATCCATATAATCGGGTGACATATTTTCCTACAACATCAAATTCCAAATTAATTTTTGTTCCTTCCTTAAAGGTGTGAAAGTTCGTGTGTTCGTATGTGTAGGGGATAATGGCTACACTGAACGTGTTTTTTTCTGAATTCACCACAGTGAGGCTAGTGCCATTTACTGTAATTGAACCTTTTTCAATAGTGACGTTGTGAAGAGAAGGGTCATATTCAAAAGTAAAATACCAACTTCCATTCGCTTCTTGAATGCTTTTGCAATAGCCAATTTGGTCTACATGCCCCTGAACTATATGTCCGTCAAGACGGTCGCCTAATTTCATGGCGCGTTCTAAATTAACTTTGTCTCCTACACTCCAGTCGCCTAAATTTGTTTTTAGCAGCGTTTCTTTGATGGCTGTAACGGTGTATTCATCATCTTTAATGGCGACAACAGTTAAGCATACTCCATTATGGGCTACACTTTGATCAATTTTTAATTCATGCGTCAAGTTACTTGATACAGTAATATGGAGGTTTTCTTGCTCTTTTACAAGTGCGGTAATGGTTCCTAGGGTTTCTATAATTCCGGTAAACATTTGTCGTTTTTATTTTCTAAATTTGTCCCTCAAAAGTACGCAATAAAAACCGACTTCAAAAGCGCATGAAAAAAGCAGAATCTATTATTGTTGGAATTTCAATCGGAGATCTTAACGGTATCGGCAGTGAGGTGATTTTAAAAACATTCGAAGATACTCGAATGTTGGAGTTGTGTACACCTGTGATTTTTGCAAATGTTAAAATACTTTCCTACATAAAAAAAACAATGAATTCAGAATTGCCTTTGCACGGTATTGATCGATTGGATCAATTGGTATTAGGTAAGGTTAATGTATTAAATGTGTGGAAAGAAGCAGTTGATTTAAATTTTGGCCAATTAAATGATGAAGTGGGAAGTTATGCGATTAAATCATTTGTTGCAGCTACACAAGCTTTGAAAAATAATGAAATTGATGCTTTGGTTACAGCGCCAATAAATAAATATTCTGTTCAGTCGGATGCGTTTTCTTTTCCAGGACATACCGATTATTTGGATAAAGAGTTAGAGGGCGATGCTTTGATGTTGATGGTTCATGATAAATTGCGTGTGGGTTTGATGACGGATCATGTTCCGGTTAATGAGGTTTCAAAACATTTGACAGAAGCACGCGTAATTCAAAAAATCGAGACAGTATACCATACATTAAAACAAGATTTTAGAATTAATCGTCCCAAAATTGCAGTGTTAGGATTGAATCCTCATGCAGGCGATAATGGGGTGATTGGTAAAGAAGATCAAGAAGTGTTAAAGCCTGCAATTAAAAAAATGTTTGATAAAGGGGTACTTGCATTTGGGCCCTATTCAGCTGATGGTTTTTTTGGTTCGGGTCAACATGAAAAGTTTGATGCAGTAATTGCATCCTATCACGATCAAGGTTTAATTCCATTTAAAACGCTTTCTTTCGGACAAGGGGTTAACTATACGGCAGGTTTGGATAAAATCCGAACTTCACCAGATCATGGAACAGCATTTGAGATCGCCGGGAAGAACCAAGCTGATGCAACTTCCTTTAAGGAAGCAGTCTATATGGCAATTGATATTTACAATGCAAGACATGAGTATCAAGAATGGTCTAAAAACCCATTGAAAATCAAAGAAAAACAGTTGGAATCAAAAAAAGGAGCATAACGCTTTTGGATTTGATATAAATTTATATCTTTGCACTCCCAAAGTTGAGGCTTCAATTTTGGCAAATTGGTGAAATGATGAAAGTTACGAATGATTTTTTAATTCCTTTCACAGGGTTAAAGTTGGGCAAACACCAATTTGACTATACAATTACACAAAAGTTCTTTGAATGTCTTTTTCATCCGTAGTAATTCCATTATTC
>CAYNDK010000252.1:0-2491 GCA_964395965.1 uncultured Flavobacterium sp. | reverse complement strand
CCTACGCGGGTTATTTCCTGGGGAATGTTTTCGTTTCAGGCGTTTTTACCAATCCGTCCGATCAATCCCTTAAAGACAGAATCACCCCCGCCTCCAGTATGTTGCAAAGAGTACAGGCAATTGCGGTAAAAAATTATGTTTTTAAACCCGATTTAGTGCAAAAGTATGGGTTGGATAGCCAACCTCAAACGGGTTTTATTGCACAGGAATTTGAGCAAATTTTTCCCGAATTGGTTAAATCAGAAGTCTTAACTACCCCAAAAGATCCTCTTAATATTGCAGCGACAACCCAAGAAAATCAAACCATCAAAGCCATAAATTATGTCGGTTTAATTCCCGTTTTAACAAAAGCGTTGCAGGAACAGCAAGGAGAAATCGAGCAATTAAAAAGCGAATTGCAACAATTAAAAAATCAACTGCTTACGCTTCAAAAACCATAAGGGCAGTGATCCGGCTATCCGTTTCAAGCCGTTTGGGTGAAAGCCCAAGCAAAAACCCCAAGAACAAGCGCTTCCAGGGTCGCGTTGTTCTCGGGGTTTGCTTTAGGTCTTCACCTGCAACGGGCTTTACACTGCTATCCGGCTGCGGTAGCTCACGTTCATTTGAAGTTCTTCTTATTTTTTCAATTGAGGAGGATACTGTTCAAGAATTTTACTTACAAATTCTTTAATCATTTCATCCTTTTTCTCTGCTTTTTTTGTGAGTACTCCTTCACCCACACCTTGCCAGATGAGTTCTTTTTTCTTGGCATCTATCAAATCAATAGTCAGGGTTCCCTCAGTGTAACGGTAGGTTGAATTGTAACTGCCTCCCCACATCCAAGGATTCCATCCCCATCCCCAACCCATCATGGGGTATTGGTACACATCTACTTGCTCTTTTTCTTTAGTGAAAAACGAAACAATTACATCAGGTGTTTCACTTTTGGTGAATCCTTTTGCAGTCATTACCTCGTCAATGGCTCGTAGGATACGGCGCTTGTCGAGATCAGAAATTTCCACTTTGTCAATGGTGTTTTTCTGATACGCATAGGTTTTGTACTGGTCAA
This sequence comes from uncultured Flavobacterium sp., assembly GCA_964395965.1. Classification (GTDB taxonomy): domain Bacteria; phylum Bacteroidota; class Bacteroidia; order Flavobacteriales; family Flavobacteriaceae; genus Flavobacterium. The sequence goes on along the minus strand of CAYNDK010000252.1, from coordinate 1,443 downwards.
ACTGTACGTTTTTGTCGTAATCAGCATTGACGCGTACGCTGCTGCATGACGTTAAGGTTAACGCCAAAATTGCGGTTAATAAAACAATCTTTTTCATAACAATTGGTATTAAGAGTGCAGCTTCTTTCGGAGTGAAAATCGGCTACAACAAGGTTTCGTCCACCAAATTGGGAAGGGTCACTTTTAAAAGCGGTTCCACTTCCATCGCGCGTTTGATTGCGAAAATAGCACCTTCGTTTCGAGCCCAACTGCGGCGGGAAATTCCGTTATTCACGTCCCAGAACAGCATGGATTTCAGGCGTCTATCGCTATCGGCAGTTCCATCAAGAACCATACCAAAACCGCCGTTCATCACTTCGCCCCAACCAACACCTCCACCGTTGTGAATCGACACCCAAGTCGCCCCACGGAAGCTATCGCCAATCACGTTGTGAATTGCCATATCTGAGGTAAAACGGGAACCGTCATAGATGTTGGAGGTTTCGCGGTACGGAGAGTCCGTTCCCGACACATCGTGGTGATCGCGGCCTAAAATCACGTAGCCAATTTCGCCACGGGCAATCGCTTGGTTAAAGGCTTCGGCAATTTTCATACGGCCTTCCGCATCGGCATACAAAATGCGGGCTTGCGAACCGACCACTAATTTATTTTCTTGGGCCCCTTTAATCCATTGGATGTTGTCGGCCATTTGTTGGCGAATTTCCTCAGGAGCGGTTTCCATTATTTTTTCTAAAACAGCACAAGCAATAGCGTCGGTTTTCTTCAAATCTTCGGGATCACCGGAGGCACACACCCATCGGAAGGGTCCGAACCCATAATCAAAACACATCGGTCCCATAATGTCTTGAACATAACTTGGGAATTTAAACTCGCGGCCCAACGTAGGATGATCGTTCATCACATCGGCACCAGCACGAGAAGCTTCGAGTAAGAACGCATTACCGTAATCAAAGAAATAGGTGCCTTTGGCGGTGTGTTTATTGATGGCTGCAGCATGACGGCGTAGCGTTTTTTGGACTTCCTCGCGGAACTTTTCAGGATGGTTGGCCATCAAGTCGTTGGATTCCTCAAAACTGTATCCCATTGGGTAGTAGCCGCCCGCCCACGGATTGTGCAGCGAGGTTTGGTCAGAGCCCAAGTCGATATGCAGGTTTTCTTCATCAAATCGTTCCCATACGTCTACAATATTCCCGAGGTAAGCGATAGAGACCACTTCTTTGGTTTCTTGGGCTTTGCGAACGCGAGTGACGAGTGCGTCAATATTTTCGATAATCTCATGAATCCAGCCTTGTTCGTGACGGATGCGGGTGATTTTGGGATTCACTTCGGCACAAACCGTGATACAGCCGGCAATGGTTCCCGCTTTGGGTTGCGCGCCACTCATCCCACCAAGACCCGAGGTGACAAAAAGGTTGCCTGTCGGACTCTTTTTGATTTTTCGGA
>CAYNDK010000251.1:0-2535 GCA_964395965.1 uncultured Flavobacterium sp. | reverse complement strand
ATGAGTGCATATTGCACCGATCCGAAATAAGCTTCCATTGGACGACCCAAAACCGCAATTATATATACTTGTAGGAGAAAAATATAGAGATTGGGAACTAAAAAAGGATAGGAAAAAAAGCGTAGGTATTCATTTTCAATTATTCCGCGGTAACTCAATCCTCCAAGGGCATATAAGTCATAGGTTTCAAAAGTAAAAACACCATGTTCTTGCTTAACGGCAAGAATCCAATAGGTTACACCAAGTATAAAAAGGAAGGGAGTTACCCAATAGCCATTGCTAGGGACAAGAAGATTTTTAAAAAACTTTTGAATCGAATGAATCCTGCGATCACGTCGTTGTTGCTCAATGCGATAACTTGTATTTGTCTGAAGGTGACTAAAGTTTAAAAGGATTAAAGTAATAAGCCAACTCACAAACAAGACAAAACAAAGTTGCCCTAAGCATGTATTGATGTATGAAGATTGTGAAGTAGTAAGAACTTTAATACAACGTAGTGAGGAGGAAAAGAGAGGCGTTTGTGAAGTACGATTAAGCAACGGTTGAATTAATCGATATTCATAGGTCTGCAAACGTCTGTATTCCGTTTGGTTTATCGAAAAGGCATTAAACTGTTGAATAGCCTCCTGTTTAAAAATTTCAAATTCTTTCTGATTTATTTGCTTCGACTTAGAATTATTTACCGATTTCTTAAACGTCATATAAATACCAATCGCCGCTGCTTTTGGAGATGGTGTTGGGTAATCCCACAAGGGTTGGAGTACATGAAGCGTAAAGGTTAATTTACTTTTATGTTTCCCACTAGTTGCCATCGAATAGCCCTTAACTGCTAGTTCTTTTGGTGCAAATGCATTATTCAGGGAATAATACAATGTTTTAGTATTGGATTCGACCTCAGAAGGGAAGTCGAGCGGATGAACTTTTTGAGTGAGATTGAAAAGAAGGTCTGAACAAACGAAAAAAGGAGAAAAGATACCTAATCCCAATATTAAATAAAAGTGAACCCGACTTTGTTTTTGTTTTGAGCGACGAAACTTAGTAATCATCGGTCGTGACCAAAAACAATACAACAGGGTAAAAATAAATAAGGGTATAAAAGTATACTCTGGAAGAAAAACCGGATAATTAGTAAAATAAAATAAACCCAATCGCACTAGTGAATAGCCAACTAAAAATAGTAGCTGTCCCCCGATGAGGTGGGGAAAGAACAAACGAATACGATTTATAAAGGTATCAGACAAAACGGTTATCAATGATGAACGAATAGATCAAATTTCAACTACAATCTAAGTTGTGAATTAAGTTACTTTTATCTAATTATATTACTTCAGCACAAATTTCATTTACCATATCCATGGTCATTGGTTTACTCAAGTATTTTTTTACTATAGGGTAGTTTTGTGCCCGTTCCAAATCATCTTCATTTAGTGATGAGGTCATAATATACACACTAAGTTTTTCATCAAATGCATTAGGTACTTGTTGAATTAGATCTAAGAAACCAAACCCGTTTAATATAGGCATATTTAAATCTAAAAAAACAACCAATTTTTTGTCAATATGCTCAAGCATACCTGTAATGATATCCAAAGCCATAGTTGCATCGTTGTACAATGTCACCGATGATGTACAGTTGCCTAATTCTAAATACATTTTACCTAGTTTCAAGAAAATGTCATCGTCGTCAATAATAATAAAATTAGTTTTTTTCATAGTGTTTCTTTTATTTGATTGGGAAGTACTAATGTAAATGTTGTTCCTCTTCCTTTTTCTGATGTAACATCTATTGTTCCTTTCAGAAAATGGACCATTTCTTTAATTATATAAAGTCCGATTCCATTACCTTGAGATTTTGTAGAAGCTCTAAAAAAAAGTTTAAAAATTGCTTCTAAATTTTTTGGATCAATTCCTTCTCCGTTATCAGATAGGGATAATTGACATTGTTCATCATTTATTAAAATATGGATGTTAACAAAGGATTCTGAATCCGCTTTGGAATATTTTAGGGCATTGGAAATTAGATTGTTTAGAATTGTACGAATTCGAAAAGCATCTGAATAAAAGGATTGGGTTGCCTCAATTTCTATATGTAACGGAATTGAAAGTCCATAAATAATCTGATAGTTAGCGTAAATTTCTTGAATCAAGGCGTTAAGATCAAGTGCTGTAACTTTTAATTCTACTTTTTCATTTTTAGACAATTCATTCAAATGAATAATAGTTCGATCCAATTTTTTAAGCGTATTCAATACTTCAGGAACCTGATTATGTAAAAGAGGTTCAGGCAATTGAAGTAAACCGATACTCGCTAAAAGTGGCGCTCTGAAATCATGAGTAATAGCATATATGATAGAATCTAAACGTTGATTAATTTTTTTTAAAGATTTATTTTTTTGACTTAAATCAGTAATCATTTTCGAACTATCCTCGAGGGTTAACGTGTTTTGATTCATCATCAAGAAAGTATCAACTGCCGAATCATGCAAGGCAAAATCCGTTATCTTCAAATTGTATTCAATCATATTCTCCATAGAC
>CAYNDK010000250.1:0-2552 GCA_964395965.1 uncultured Flavobacterium sp. | reverse complement strand
GTTTATGTACCTGCGGATGACTTAACGGATCCAGCCCCTGCAACAACGTTTGCTCACTTAGATGCGACAACAGTATTGTCTCGTAAAATTGCAGAGTTAGGTATCTATCCTGCGGTAGACCCTCTAGATTCTACTTCACGTATCTTAACACCTCTTATTTTAGGGGATGAGCACTACAACTGTGCACAACGCGTGAAAGAAATTCTTCAGAAATACAAACAATTACAAGACATCATCGCCATCTTAGGTATGGAAGAGTTGTCTGAAGAAGATAAATTAGCCGTATCACGTGCTCGTCGTGTACAACGTTTCTTGTCTCAACCCTTCCACGTGGCGGAACAATTTACAGGTATCCCAGGAGTATTGGTAGATATTAAAGATACCATCAAAGGATTTAACATGATTATTGACGGTGAATTAGACCACTTACCTGAAGCAGCTTTCAACTTGAAAGGAACTATCGAGGATGTGATCGAAGCGGGTCAAAAAATGTTAGCAGAAGCATAATTCAACTATTTTAAATGATAAATTTTGAATTATAAATTAATTTAAAATCTAAAATTTAAAATTTAAAATAATATCTAATGATTTTAGAAATAGTATCACCCGAAGCTACGTTGTTCAAAGGAGAAGTTACTGCGGTAACGCTTCCTGGAGTAGATGGATCGTTCCAACTCTTAAACAACCACGCTCCCATCGTTTCGATTTTGAAAGACGGTGCTGTGAAAATTACAGCAACTTCGTTCAACTTTGAGGAAACTGTAAAAGGTCGCTTTACCAAAATTAACGACCAAAACTACAGCTTGTCCATCAATTCAGGTACAATCGAAATGAAAGACAATAAAGTCATTGTATTGGCCGACTAATTTCGACCCTTACAAATCCTATAAACCCGATGCAGCTTTGTATCGGGTTTTTTTATAGGGAGCAATTTCCGGCTCTCCGCTGTACCTGCCTGCCTTGGGTAGGTCTCCCTCCTAACGTCGGGAGGATGCCGCTGCGACCTGACTGCCGAAATGAGGTAGTTCCGGGCTAAATCACGTATATTTGAACGATGAAGTTTCCAGAAAATTTACAACATAAGTTAATCCAACGCCAAGCGGCAAATGCCTTGCGACAATTACCCGTCTACGGGAATCGGTTGGACTTTGCTTCCAATGATTATTTGGGATTTGCACAAAATGCCAACTTGTTTGAGGCCGTACATGATTTTCTAATCTCCCGAACGATCAAAACCAATGGCGCTACCGGCTCGCGTTTAATTTCAGGAAACCATTCTTTATATCCAGAAACAGAAGCCGTTATTGCTCAATTTCATCAAGCAGAATCGGCCCTGATTTTCAATTCGGGTTATGATGCCAATGTGGGCTTTTTTAGTGCCGTGCCGCAACGCGGTGATGTTATTTTGTATGACGAACTATGCCATGCCTCCATTCGGGATGGTTTGCAAATGAGCAAAGCCAAATCCTATAAGTTCAATCACAACAATCCCGAAGATTTGCAAGGGCATTTAGAGAAATGGAATTCCAAACGCACGGCTGAAAATCACTTCGAAATCTATGTCGCACTTGAAACCGTCTATTCCATGGATGGTGATACGCCACCGCTGGAAGAAATTGTCCTACTTTGCGAACAGTATAATACCTATCTTGTAGTTGACGAAGCCCATGCCTTGGGGGTTATGGGGGAACACGGCGAAGGTGTCGTGCAGTATCTCAACCTACAATCTCGCATTTTTGCCCGTATCGTTACGTTTGGAAAAGGCTTAGGGTGTCACGGCGCTGCGGTATTGGGTTCTCAAGAATTGCAGTCGTACTTGGTCAATTTTGCCCGAAGTTTTATTTATACCACCGGTTTGTCACCGCATGCTGTAGCGACGATTCACGTGGCTTATCAGTTTTTGCAACAGGAACAAACCACCGTGCAAGCGCTACAAACATGTATTGTACACATGAATCAAGAAATTAAGCGTCTCGGACTCCAACCGCTATTCGTGTATTCCAAGTCGGCGATTCATTGTGCTATTATTCCGGGGAATGACAAAGTTCGCGCAATCGCTCAATCGTTGCAAGAGGCCGGATTTGAGGTCAAACCCATACTTTCCCCCACTGTTCCCGAAGGACAAGAACGCCTTCGATTTTGCTTGCACGCGTTCACGCCGTTAGAAGCGATTACTGCAGTTCTGGAACGGTTGGCCAGCACTTTATTTCAATAGGAGCAGGAATCCACGGTAGGGACCAACCTTGACGGTTGGCAGGTAGAAGCAAAGTGCCCTGCCTGACGCTAGGAAGGCCGGCACTGCGGATAGCCCGGGCCGGAGGCACCGCCCAAATTAATAAGCTTTCGTTAAAAGTTGATGGTATTTCCCAATCACTTCCCGAACTTTGCCAAAAAATTGAAGGCATGAAATTATTTATCACAGGGATTGGAACCGATGTAGGCAAAACTGTAGTCGCAGCGATCGTTACAGAAGCGTTGGAAGCCGATTATTGGAAACCCGTTCAGGCGGGAGATTTGGAAGATAGCGATACGCATAAAGTCCGTCGTCGTGT
>CAYNDK010000249.1:0-2583 GCA_964395965.1 uncultured Flavobacterium sp. | reverse complement strand
CAATCGGAATTGCAACAACTTAAAACCTTATTGGACGGCTGTTATTTGTTGGGCGAAAGAAGTCCGAGAACCGCTGATGCCATTGCGGGGATGGGCGAACTCCTTTCCGCACGAATTATAGCCAAAGCACTGCAACTCCAATTGCCTGAAAGCAGCTTTAAAGACAGCCGGGAGTTGATTGTCACTGATGCCAATTACGGCAAAGCCCAAGTGGATTTTGAAACAACCAATACTTTAATTCAGGATTACTTTTCATCATCTAATCAAAAAGTTACACTATTACCTGGATTTATTGCCCGTGACCAAAATAACAACACCACAACATTGGGTCGCGGTGGCTCTGATTATACCGCAGCTATTATCGCCAATGGTATTCAGGCCATTGATTTGGAAATTTGGACCGATGTAAACGGCATGTATACCGCCAATCCCAAACTGGTCAAACAAGCCCAACCCATCGCAACCATCTCCTATCAAGAAGCGATGGAATTGTCGCATTTTGGCGCCAAAGTCCTCTACCCGCCTACGATTCAACCTGTATTGAAATCCCAAATTCCGATTTGGATCAAAAACACCTTCGAACCCGATGCAGAAGGCACTTTCATTTGCGCACATCCTGAAGGTGTAACTAACCCCATCAAAGGCATTTCTCATATCGATAAAATTGCTTTGGTAACCTTGGAAGGCTCCGGTATGATTGGCGTTGCGGGTTCGTCTAAACGTTTGTTTGAAGTATTGTCGCGCGAACAAATCAATGTCATTTTCATCACCCAAGCTTCATCGGAACATTCAATTTGTGTGGGGATTCAAGCGCAAGATGCCTCCAAAGCACAAACTGCAATTAACACTGAATTTGCGCTAGAAATAGCCCAAGATAAAATTGATGCTTGCCAGATTGAAACTGAACTTTGCATTGTTGCCTTAGTGGGTGAAAACATGAAAAACCATCAGGGAATTTCAGGGAAAATGTTTAGTACTTTAGGGAAAAACAACGTCAATATTCGCGCCATTGCCCAAGGAGCTTCCGAACGAAACATTTCTGTTGTTATCAATGAAAAAGATGTCAAAAAAGCATTGAATACGATGCACGAACGCTTTTTTGAAGACAATCTGAAGCAGTTGAATTTATTTGTGATGGGCGTTGGCAATGTGGGTGAAAAGTTTTTGGATCAAATTCACCAACAGAAAAAGTTTTTAAAAGAAAATTTGAAACTGAACGTGCGCGTGGTTGCTTTAGCCAATTCCAAGAAAATGGTTTTTGAAGAAGAAGGAATTGCATTGAAAGATTGGAAATTAGCACTTGAACAAGGAGTAAAAGCAGATCCTGAACAATTTATAGCAAATGTAAAATCACTTAACCTGCGCAACAGTATTTTTGTGGACAATACCGCCAATGAATCGGTGGCGATGTTGTACGAACATTTTCTGAAAGAATCCGTAGCTGTTGTAACCTGCAATAAAATTGCTTGTTCGTCGGATTATCCGCATTACCGCAAACTCAAAGACTTGTCCCGTCAATACAATGCACCCTTTTTGTTTGAAACGAATGTGGGTGCTGGACTGCCCATTATTGACACCTTAAAACACCTCATCGCCTCCGGAGATAAAGTGCATAAAATTCAGGCTGTTTTATCGGGGAGTTTGAATTTTATCTTCAATAATTTCAGTTCGACCTACAGTTTCCATGATGTGGTAAAAGAAGCGGGCGTTCAAGGATTTACCGAACCCGATCCTAAAATTGATTTGAGTGGTGTAGATGTAGCTCGGAAAATACTTATTCTCATTCGGGAAAGTGGGTATCAAATGAATATGGAAGCCATTGACAACCGTTGTTTCTTACCGGAAGCCTGCATGCAAACGACCAACAATTCCGATTTCTTTGCCTCGTTGATTCAACATGAAGCGCATTTCAATGCGTTATTGGATGAAGCCAAAGCCAAAGATTGTCGCATTAAGTTTGTCGCCGAATTTGACCAAGGAAAAGCTTCGGTAGGATTGCAGTTTATCCCCAAAGATCATCCGTTTTATAATTTGGAAGGAAAAGATAATATTGTCTTATTTTACACCGACCGTTATGTCGACCAACCCTTGTTGATTAAAGGTGCGGGCGCTGGAGCTGCGGTTACGGCTTCTGGAATTTTTGCCGATGTAATCCGAATTGGTAATTTTTAAATAAAAAATGATGACCGAACTCAAACTCTTTGCTCCGGCTTCGATTGCCAATTTGAATTGTGGCTTTGACGTCATTGGTGTTTGCTTGCAAGCTATTGGTGATGAAATGATCTTTCGAAAAGTTACTGAAAAAGGATTGCGAATTACAAAAATCACAGGCGCTACTTTGCCTTTCGAAATTGATAAAAATGTTGCCGGAGTAGCCGCACAGGCCGTATTGGATCAAGTGGGTGAACCCGATTTTGGAATTGAAATCGAAATCCATAAAAAAATACGAGCCGGAAGCGGCATTGGCAGTTCGTCGGCAAGTGCTTCAGGAGCTGCGTTTGGAATCAATGCACTTTTGGGGTATCCGCTTTCCAAAAAAGAATTGCTTAATGCAGCGATGAAGGGCGAAGCCATAGCAAGCGG
>CAYNDK010000248.1:0-2642 GCA_964395965.1 uncultured Flavobacterium sp. | reverse complement strand
GGAAGCATCCATAGTTGTTGAGGATATTCTATTAAACTACGACCTATTTGACTGATATAGGAAACAGCTATTGGCATGCTTTCGGCCCTGAAAAAGATCCAGGCAAACGAGACAAAAACAAAAGTTGTGGCCATTTGCCAAAGCTCTTTCAGGTTGGGGAAGAGGCGATCTTGAGCCACCACATCCGTAAGGTGTTTGCGGTTGCGATTGAGGAGCAGAAGGGGCAGGAATCCACAGGCGTGAAGGAATCCCCATACGATGAAATTCCAACTGGCGCCATGCCAAAAACCGCTAACCAGAAAAATGATAAATGTATTTCTTACCGCCTTAAGTTTGCCATTTTTCGAGCCACCTAAAGGGATGTAGAGATAATCTCTGAACCATGAGGAAAGAGAGATGTGCCAACGTCTCCAAAACTCTGCTATGTCTCTCGAGAAATAGGGGAATTTAAAATTGCTCAGCAATTCGAATCCAAATAGTTTGGCGGTACCTAAGGCGATATCAGAGTAGCCCGAAAAATCGCCATAAATTTGGAAACTAAAAGCAATGGCGCCTACTATTAAAGTTGTGGCATTATGGGTGTCGTAGTTTTGGAAAATTTCATCCACTATTTCTGCCAGCGAATCTGCAATCACCACCTTTTTAAATAAGCCCCAAAGTATCAGGCGGCAGCCTTCAACGGCCTGGGTGTAATTAAAGGATCTTGATTTTTGGACCTGGGGTAGTAGGTGGTTGGCGCGTTCAATGGGACCGGCCACCAGCAGCGGAAAGAAGCTCACAAAAACGGCGTAATCGATAAAGTTTTTAACAGGTTTTTGTTGTCCCCTATAAATGTCAAACACATAAGACATACCATGAAAGGTATAGAAGGAGATGCCAATTGGGAGCGCGAGTTCTAATAAAATCGGATTGGTATGGAGTCCAAGTAGTTCCAGTCCACTCTGAATCTGCAGTGCAAAGAAATTATAATATTTGAAGACCGCCAGAATGCCAAGGTTGTTGATGATGCTCAGCCAAAGAAACAGTTTAGCTTTTTTGCGATTGGGCGAGGCCACCCAAAAACCATAGGCATAATCAAGGGCTGTGCTGAGCATCAAAAGGCCCATAAATTCCCAGCTCCACCAACCATAAAAAAAGTAACTGGCCATTAACACCAATCCGTTTTGCCAGTTCAGTTTTTTATTAAAAACGAACCAGTATAGCACGAAGACTATCGGTAGAAAAATGAGGAATTCAAAGCTGTTAAATAGCACTTAAAATAGTTTTTTAAAAGCACACAGTCTGTTTTTTGAGACGGGCTGCATGCAAATGTACAGTTTTATTGTTAATAGTATTAATATCCCTTAGGTGATCTAATACGTTCACTGAAAAATCTTGTCATAGGCATTAGAGCAATAAAGGCAAACGCTTGTGCATGGCGCAAATATTTTTTATGGGCTGTTCTCGCAGTATCTGGCGACACATGTATATTCTAGAAAAATAACGGGATGATTAAAGGGTCCTTCGATGCTGCATTTGATGTCGTTTGGTCATATTGTTCCCGGCGCTGCCGGTAAAAACCGGCTTTGCCCCGTATTGTGCGACGCAGGAGCTCAAATACGGGAGCTACGTTTGGAACCGTTCTTCCAGTTTCAAATATTGTTAATTTTTTTATTTCCCGGCACCGCTGAGGCCGGGCTACGTTTGGAACCGTTCTTCTCAATTCAAAGTTTGTGCAGCGCCGCCGGCGCAATAAATTTTACATTTTAATTATCCGGCAGGAGATTCTGGGTAATTTTATATTTCCCAATTTTTTACATTTTCTCTGATGTAATGGATTTTATTTTGGTATTCCAATTCAGATTTAATTCGTTGGTCATGGAATCCTGGTTGCCATTTTAGATCGGCATTGTATTGATTACAGAATTTTTTCACAGTTCCTTTATACGACCTAATGATATTGGATAGATCTGCCTGTCGTTTCATTTCCTCAATCGTACTACTTTCTTTTATTAAAAGAATACCGTGGATGTGATTTGGCATAATGACATATTCACCACGAACAAGAAAATTACGACAATCGCTGATTTCATGCCATGTAATCCCAGCAATGATTCCAGCAGTATTGAAATGCATGTCCCTATTTTTGATCTCCCCTAAAAAATGTTCTCTATCTTGTGTAACAATTGTTATGAAATGTCCTGTCCATCCGGCGGGTATTGGCAAAATTGTATGATTCATGTTCGATAATAGTTTGCCGTATTTCAATTAATCGGTATTTAAATATTTATTTTAAAAGTACCTGTTTAAAAACGGATCTATAAAAGATATCATTTTGCAACGGCGTTGCTCCTGAATCATTTAATTATGCAAGATGGTATCCATCGTAGGCCCCGTACCAGAGCTCCTGCGTCGCACGAATACGGGACACAGCCGGCTAATATCAGCGGTGCCGGCAATGAGGGTGAGAGCAAGGATGAAGACGAGGGCGATTGTCAGTGTGAGGGTGAGAAAGAGTGTGGGTGTGAAGAAAAAAAAATCCCGCTTTGGGAAATCCACAAAAACCATTTTTGAATTAATTATTAACCAATTGCAGTCCCAGTAGCAGAGATTTCCGCTGCGCTTCAATCACGCTACGGGACAACCATGTAGGCGTAAAAGCT
>CAYNDK010000247.1:0-2647 GCA_964395965.1 uncultured Flavobacterium sp. | reverse complement strand
TTGTTGTTTTTCAACACTGCAAACTTCAAAAGGTTTTTTGAATTACACAAGTGTTTTTAAAAACTTTAACAAAATTTATTTTTTACACTATTGAATTACAGCGTCTTACAAATCAAAAACTTTTGATTTAAGCCGAGTTTCTACTGGCATTTGTATTCCCAAATAAGGATCGTGTGACTAATTTTTCATAGGTATCCATGAGATCCGAAGTTTCTTTTCCTTGACGAATTTCGTTAATTTTCATCAACGCATATTGTTGAATTGTCAGTAATGGCAATACGATCTCTTCACGCATTTTAATCGAAGCTTTACCATCTGGATAATTTTCCATTAATTCTGTATGCCCCGCTATTTTTAAAAGCATGGTTTTTGTCAACGTGAACTCGTCATAGATGCTATTCCAAAAGTCACCAAACTCTGGATCTTGTTGCAAGTAGGATGTTAAAGGAAAAAATGACTTAGCCAATGACATCATACTGTTTTCTAATAAGGTACGGAAAAATAAAGAATGTTGAAATAACTGCTGTACTGCCTCCCAACGACCGGATGTTTCAAAAGCCGCCAAGGCTGTTCCTACTCCAAAAAAACCGGGTACATTTTGTTTCATCTGACTCCATGACCCCACAAATGGAATGGCACGTAAATCAGCAAAATCCAATTGTGCAGCTGCCTTTCTTTTGGAAGGTCGGCTACCAATATTGGTTTTGGCATAATAATTCAATGTGCTGCGTTGTTCCAAATACGGTATAAACTTCGGATGCTGCTTAAAAGCAGTATATTTAGCATATCCTAAAGCCGCCAACTCATCGATTATGGCTTTATCGGCAGCACTAAGATCGTGTTCTTTTTGTGTAAATAACGCGTTGGAAATTCCAGCACTTAAAAGGTTTTCTAAGTTAAATCGACACGATTCTGGTGTACCAAAGTTCGAACTAATCGTCTGCCCTTGTACGGTGAGCTGAATTTCTTTATGTTCGATACCCGATCCCAAAGAAGCATAAAATTTGTGTGTTTTTCCACCACCACGCGCAGGAGGTCCGCCTCTACCGTCAAAGAAAATAACTTCAATTCCGTATTTGCGTGACATCGCCGTAATAGCTTCTTTGGCTTTAAAGATGGACCAATTGGCCATCAAGTACCCACCATCCTTTGTGCCATCCGAAAAACCAAGCATGACTGTTTGAATGTTTTTTCGTTGTTTTAAATGCTGACTGTAACTGCTATGGGTATACAACTGTTCCATAATCACTGCAGCTTGTTGCAAATCGTCTACCGATTCAAACAAGGGAACGATATCAACAGCCGGATTTTCCCATCCCGTCCATCGAAATAAAGCTAAGGTTTCTAACACATTTAAAGCCGATTCATTATTGCTAATAATATACCGATTTGAACCTAGTTCACCATTTTGATTTTGAATGGTTTGCATAGCATTTATTGAAGCTATTGTTTGCACTACAATTGCTGATTCAAAGTCAGTTGCTTTCACAGTCCCCTGAAGCAAATGCAAGCGATCCCGCCGTGTAGCCTCATCAGCCTGTAAGTAATCACTATAGTTAAGTTGTGTTACAATTGCCTCAACAACTTGGTTGTGGATTTTACTATTTTGTCGAATATCTAGTGAGGCAAAATGAAACCCAAAGGTTTGTACTTTTTGAATTAAAGCCACTACCTCATCAACATAGAGTGCTTGGTGTTTGGTTCTCAAAAGTACTATAACTCGCTCCAATTGCTCCAACAATGTAGCTTGGTTAATGTACAATTCACCACGCGAGTAAAATACAGAACGATACAGTTGTTGCTCCAATTCAGCAATAATCGTATCAACCTCCGTGAAGGTAAGTTTACGTTTAAGTTTACGAATATCGTTGTAATAGCATTTTAGAATTGATGTCCGAAGTCGCTGTGCTACTTGTAACGTAATTTCAGGTGTTACAAAAGGATTTCCATCCCGGTCACCGCCTGGCCAAAACCCTAATTGAATCACAGGATTTGTAAGCGACTCAGGGATTGCTTTATTCTTTTGGAGGTATTGCAAGAGTTCGCCTACCGTGGCGTAAAACACATTTTCGAGGTACCAAACCAAACTCACCGCCTCATCATAAGGTGTTGGCTTTTCTTTTTTGATAAAACGAGTTTTCCCGAGTTGCGCCAATAATTGTTCAATTTGATGCAAATCATTCTGACGAATTGCTTCGGTGAGATCGGTAATAATGCCTAACACTGCTCCCGGGTAAAATTGTGTTGGGTGTGCTGTTAAAACCGAGCGAACTTTAAAATCGGATAAAAAAGTTTGCAATTGAGTTTGCAAAGCAGCGGTATCACATCGCTCTTTGATATCGCGCAACGACCCTTTTCCTTCAAGGTTATTGACCACAGGAAATGCCGCATCTTCAATCGCGTCAAATAGCACTACTTGACGTTCAACATACTGAATAAATCGGAAAAGTAAATTTAGTTTTTCACTTTCAGTAACTTGTTCTAAGTATTTTGCTGCAAACGCATTAACAATTTCGACAGGTGTACGCTGTTGTTGAAATCCTTTGACACATCCTTCACTAAACAAAGGCAACAAAACGCCTGTATTGTCGATGGCATCAAAGGGTAATGTGATAAATACACTGTTGTACAAATGATACTTTGCCCA
>CAYNDK010000246.1:0-2675 GCA_964395965.1 uncultured Flavobacterium sp. | reverse complement strand
TAGACGGATTAATTGCTTACCATATTTTAAATAAATAATGATCCTAACAGGTTTCTAAAACCTGTTAGGTATTTTTAAATAACAGCCAAACAAAATTCAAAACTTGTTTGGTTTTTTTATTGCTTACATTTGTAAAAAATAATCCAATGGAAATCGCCATCATAGCACACGACGGAAAGAAAGCCGATATGGTTCAGTTTTTAAATAAAAATAAAGAAGTCCTGAGTCAGGATGAAATTAAAATAATCGCGACGGGAACAACAGGAGGAAAAGCAGCTGCTGCAGGATTTAAGGTGAAAAGATATTTATCAGGTCCACTTGGAGGTGATGCACAAATAGCCGCTCGCGTTGCCGAAGGAAAAACCCAAATGGTCTTGTTTTTTAAAGATCCTGGTTCAAGTCATCCCCATGATGCAGATATCAATATGCTAATTCGAATTTGTGACGTGCATAATGTGCCCTTAGCCACCAATGAAGCAACAGCGCAACTTTTAGTAGATGCCATAAAAAAACCGTGAGTTACTTCACGGCTATCATTGAAATTTCAACGTTTACATTTTTCGGTAGACAAGCCACTTGAACCGTTTCCCTTGCTGGAGCGGTTTTTTCGTCAAAATAACTTCCATAGACCGAATTTATTCGAGCAAAGTCTCCCATGTTCATGATAAAAATGGATGTTTTTACCACATGCTCAAATCCCATTCCTGCCGCTTCTAATACGGCTTTCATATTTTCCATGACCTGACGGGTCTCCGTTTCAATATCTGTTAAGATTAAATCACCTGTTTCAGGATGTAATGCAATCTGTCCCGAGGTGTATAAAGTGTTTCCTATTACTACCGCTTGATTATAAGGGCCAATTGGCGCAGGCGCTTTTTCTGTAAAAATAATTTGTTTCATATTAACGTAAAGTTCGATCAGGTTGTGAATTTTTGTCCCATTTAATATCGCTTAACATACCAGATTTGATCCCAATAAAGAATCCCCAAAATTGATTAAGACCATAGGGACTCCAATTAAAATTCATACTCCAACTGTCTAGGTCACGGTTAACTCGAAGAGATGTGGCTACAATCCCCATGTTTTTAAAGTCATATCCTGTAGATGCACCTAATGTCCATTTGGAAGTTAATGTTGTATTAAACGAAACCATTAAGGAATTCCCTGTGATTTTATTTTCTCCAAAATTATTGCTATACGTAAGTGTATAGGCTAAATTCACATCCCACGGAATAATTGCATTGTAAAAACCCGCAAAAGTATCTTTCTCACCGTCTTCGTTTTTGTCTATTTCATTTGGATTGGTGTTGGTGCCAAAGAGATCGTCGTTACGCCCACCATTTTTAAGCCCCTGTTCATTCTCTTTTTTACCTTTATCACCAGCGCTGTTGAACGTATAGTTAACCGTGAAATTGGCATTCGTCATCCGAAGAAAACCACCATTATCCCATACATATTTATCTATAAGGGTATTGTTAACTTTGTCTGCCTGATACGGAGAAAATGTAGTGTCAAAGTTTACATTCATTTTCTGTTTAAAAAGTTGAGTAGTTCCGCTAATTCTTAGTGGTCTCAATTTGTATGAATCAGCTGCAAAATCATATCCTGTATTGAAATTGAAATTACTCAATAAGGTTAACTTTTTTAATTCTGTTTTTGTTGAATCTTTATCTTTTACTTTAGCTTCAAAAGTATTGGAAACTGTAAAATCTAAACTGTTGGAAACACCACTTCGAGGGGCACCATAAATTCCATTGTCAAAACGTGAATACCGTTGGATTGTTCCCGTACTGTTTGCAATATAGTTTTCATAATAGCGATCAAAACTCGGTGTATAGGTGTGGGAAATGGAAGGACGAACAGTATGACGTATCGCCTTTAAGCGCCCTTTTCCTTTAAAAGTAAACATCCCATAAAAGGTTGTTCCCACTGAATTACTTATAGAATAGGTGCGGTAAGCATCAATTCCATTTACCGAGTTAGTTACCACAGTATTGCTTGCGGCATCATAATTTTTACGAATTGTTTTATTTACCCAAACTTCGTTGTAATTAAAATTCGTCGTAAAACTAAAAAATTGAAAGGCTTTAAAGTTTGTTGAAAACGGAATTGAATGTTGCATCGCAATTTGTCCATCTTTAAACATTTGACTTTTAAAGAAATTATCTTCGTGGACGTTATATTGGTTTTTACCATTCAAGTTGTACTGAAAATTAATATTATCAATAAATCCCTTTTTTATACCTTCTTTAGGAGCAAATGGATAAATACGGTCCATACTTGCTTGTAAGGTTGGCAACGTCATACTAATCATTTGTGTTTGATTGTTTTGGGTATGATTTGCAGAGGTGGTAATGTTAATTTGAGGAACCGTATTAAAGGTTTTGGAATACGTAACCGACGAACTTAATGTGTTGTTGAGTTGCGATCCTAAATTGGCAATATTTAAAGACTGACGAAAATATTTACTACTACCTAAATTGACAGAAGCAGAAAATCGGGAATTGGGATTGGATTTTGCATCTTTAGAATGTGTCCATTGGATGTTGTAAATATTTTGTTTGGTATAGCCTGGAAAACCTCGTTCACCGGTTATCTGATTTTCAAAACGTAAATTGACCGAACCTGTAAAATGGTATTTATTGCCGTAATTGGATTCCGCTCGAAAAGCATAA
>CAYNDK010000245.1:0-2683 GCA_964395965.1 uncultured Flavobacterium sp. | reverse complement strand
CTGCTATGTCTTTTACTTTAATTCGGCTGAAATCAAAAATTTGACAACGTGAGAGAATCGTTGGAATAATCTTGTGTTTTTCAGTCGTTGCTAAAATGAAAATAGCATGTTTAGGTGGCTCTTCTAATGTTTTCAAAAAGGCGTTAAAAGCAGCTGTAGACAACATGTGCACCTCGTCGATGATATAGACTTTATACTGTCCTGTTTGCGGAGGGATACGAACTTGATCAATCAAATTACGGATATCATCCACCGAGTTATTGGAGGCTGCATCCAATTCAAATACATTGAAAGCAAAATCTTCATTGGGATCATCATACCCTGGCTGGTTGATTTTACGCGCCAAAATACGTGCACAAGTAGTTTTACCCACACCTCTCGGACCCGTAAACAGAAGGGCTTGTGCCAAGTGGTTGGTTTCTATGGCATTTAATAATGTATTGGTAATAGCCTGCTGTCCGACAACATCTTTAAACGTTTGCGGGCGGTATTTACGGGCCGATACAACAAATTGTTCCATAGCTTTCAATTGGATTACAAATATAGTTTTTTTGTGATTTAATGGCTAATGAAGCTACTTGAAATCCTAAAAACTTATTCACAGAAAAGGACTGTTTTCAAAATTACTTTTTAATAATTCGGACTACAGCAGTTGACTTCTTAGTGACTATATGAATCCAATAAATACTTGATGCATATTCAGTTAAATCAATAGTTTCCTCTTGGGTTTCCAGTATTTTTTGACCTAAAAAAGTATAAACAGATACATTTTGTATACTGTCTTCTTCGGGAATTGTAATCGTAAAAATTCCATTTGAGGGGTTTGGAAAGACAGTAAAATGTACGTTTTCAGGAATATCAGTAGCTAGTGAACTTGTACACGGAGTAAAGTTTGAAGCGGAATCAAGTAAATCAGATTGGGCGGTACGTACGCCGTTTTGGGTTCCATCTGGAATAGATTTTAATTCCATATAGTTATCGTTTGTAGCATTGTATTGCGACCAATTAGGCAGACCATTCCCATTAGGATCACCTGTATTGGCAAAGTTCACCCAATAATGCAATAGGGCATTTTGAACATTGGCATCTGAGGGTTGAAAAAGACTTCCTGAGCCAATAGTCGAATTTTCAAAATTATTAAAAACATATAATAATTCCATTCCATGATAACTACCCAAAGTGGCAAGTGATGGAAGGGAATGTTTATAGGTAAAAAAATAACGCCAAACGGGTTGTGTTTGATTTCGACTCACACATTGAACGGTTCTTCGCGTAGTTGCCGTAAATTGTGAATCAGTAAGGAGGTTAATGTAGGAGTTTCGCGCTTCCTCATTGGTACTTCCTGAAGGATAAAGTGCATTGGCTTGCGGCATTAATGAGAGCGGGAATATACTTAATTTTAATGCCGACATCATAGTAGGTGTCACTGTTTGTGGAACCGATAAACTCATTTCCTCTGAGTTTGATCCCATTAGTAAGGGGACTTTGTTAAAATCTCCTGAGTTAAATGCGGTATAAGCATTTTGCGTAAAGCAATAATTGTCAATTACAGCTGTCCAATTCATTCCAACGGCACCACCCGAAAGCGGTGGGGTTTCATTAGCAACCAAAGTTTCTGGGGATAATGTTCGTAAATATGCAATTTTTTCAGTGGCTGTACCTGATGTTGTAAAGCTATCAACATAATCAACTCCGTTTGCAATTCCTGTAGCATAGGGTTTTACTACGGGTGCTGCACTTTGGATGCAAGCACGTTGGAATAATCCATTGGCTAGGGGAGAAGTGAGCAGGTTACCAACATTCACTCCTCCAGCGCTTTCACCAAAAATCATCACTTTTGTAGGATCACCACCAAATTGTAGAATATTGTTTTGAATCCATTCCAAAGCGAGTAATTGGTCCATAACCGCATAATTTCCAGAAATATTCTGAGTATTCTCGGGTTCGAGTCCCGGATGTGCAAGAAAACCTAAGGGACCTAATCGATATTGAATGGTTACTACTACAGCATTACCACGTTCGGCCATATTTTTTCCAAAGAAAATTTGTGTGCCTCCACCAACTTCATTGGCACCTCCTTGTTGATTTCCACCACCATGTATAAAAACGAGTACAGGTAAATTCCCGGATACCAATTGTGGCGTCCAAATATTGAGATATAAACAATCTTCATTACCAATTATAGATGAAGTTGTTCCCGCTTGATCATATTTTTTTTGAGGGCAAACGGGTGCAAATGTAGTTGTCGTTAACGTTGTTGACCACATTTCGGGATTTTGTGGAGCTTTCCACCGAAGATTACCTACAGGAGGTTTGGCAAACGGGATTCCAAGAAACTGATAAACGGACCCGTTTTGAGTACCTTGAATTGGTCCAAATTGTGTGGTGACATTTTGTGCGTTCACATAAACTATTGAAAAGAATAGTGAAAGTAATAGTGATTTCATGGGCTACCTTTTTAGGTCTTAGATACCAATACAGTTGTAAGGTTTAAAGGTAGTCGTAATTTTTTTAATTTAGAGTTCCTTATAATAAAAGGATTTTCCAAAGATATAAATGTATCTTTGCACCGCAGACCGCCTTATCGCTGTTTCGATTTGTCGAAATGGAGGAAAGTCCGGACACCAAAGAGTAGCATAGCGGGTAACGCCCGTCCTTTCGAGAAATCGGAAGAGGACCAGTG
>CAYNDK010000244.1:0-2685 GCA_964395965.1 uncultured Flavobacterium sp. | reverse complement strand
ACAGCAATTTGACGACGTAGCGAAGACAGCGTAAATTCGTCGATTGGAGTGCCATCGATAGTAATAGTCCCCGAGTCGATTTCATAAAAACGATTCAATAAATTGATGATGGTTGATTTTCCTGCACCGGTTGCTCCTACAATAGCAATTGTTTCACCGGGTTTTACCGATAGATTGATTCCTTTCAAAACTTCTTCGCCAGGAATATAACTGAAACGCACCTGTTTCAATTCGATATCTCCTTTGAAATGGTTGGCTTCAATAGATCCATCGATTTGTTTGTCTTCTTGCAAATCCAACACATCAAAAACACGGTTGGCAGAAATCATACCCATTTGCATTTCATTGAACTTATCGGCAATTTGACGCAAAGGGTTGAAAAGCATTCCGATAAACATGGTATAGGAAAACAAATCACCGAAGGTGGTAAATTTATCTCCATCTAAAATTCGGATTCCGCCATAAAGTACGACCAAGGCCAAACACAACGAAGAGATGATATCGGCTATAGGGAAGAAGATGGAGTTGTATAAAATGGTTTTAATCCACGCTTTATTGTGTTTTTTATTGATGTCTTTAAATTTTTGGTATTCAATTGCCTCACGGTTAAACAGCTGCACAATTTTCATACCGGTTACCCGCTCTTGCACAAAGGTGTTCATGGCCGCCACTTGGTTTCTTACTTCCTCAAAGGCGACTTGCATTTTCCGTTGAAAAATTCGGGTAACGTAAACCAATATTGGCATTGCAGCAACCACGATGAGTGTTAGACGCCAGTTCATAAAGAACATGAATCCCATTACGACAACCATTTTCAACAAATCACTGATGATCATAAACAGCCCTTGGCTGAAAATACGCGCAATTTGTTCGATATCGGAAACGGTACGGGTTACTAATTGTCCAACTGGTGCGGTATCAAAATACTTCATACGGAAGCGCAGTAAATGTTGGAACAATTGAAGACGAACATCACGGATGATATTTTGACCTAAAAGATTGGCCCAATACACAAAGTAAAATTGAAATACCCCTTCTAGTAGAAGCACTAGGCCCATAAAGCAGACATACAGAAGTAATCCGTGTGCATCTTTGGTGGCTATGTATAAGTCAACGGTTTTTTTTAGTAAGTAGGGACGTAAAGCTGTAACAATTGCTAATAGTATAGCAACTGTAATCACACCGCGAAACAAAAGTTTGTAGGGCTGTGCGAATTTTATGATCCGTCGGAATAATTGGGAGTCGAATGCTTTAGCTTTCATAATGATTAGCGTTCCTGAAAGGGAATATAAGGGTAATGAACTTCCGTGAGGTACAAACCGTGTGCAGGGACTGAAAATCCTGCTTTACTACGGTTTTTACTTTCAAGGATAGCGGTTAAGTCAGTTATCGTGGTTTTTCCCAGTCCGATGTCGATGAGTGTACCTACTATGGCACGAACCATATTTCGCAGAAAGCGATCTGCAGAAATGGTAAATATGAGTCGGTTACCTTTTTGAGTCCATTCTGCATGTGTGATACTGCAATTAAAAGTTTTTACATCGGTATGTAGTTTAGAAAAACACTCAAAATCGGTATGTGTTTTTAGTAGTGCACAAGCAGCATTCATGGCTTCTACATTGAGCGGATGGGGGTAATACCAGCTATCAGCACATTCAAAGGCATTTTTTTGTGTGTGAATGTGGTATTCATAGGTTCGTTTTGTTGCGTCAAATCGCGCATGCGCATCATCGGGTAACGGATAAATAGCAAATAGTGCGATATCCTTGGGCAGATAGGCATTCAATTTTTTGATAAGGGTAGTAGCATCAATTGGTGCTGCATAATCAAAATGGGCAAACATTTGACGGGCATGAACTCCTGTGTCTGTTCGTCCAGCTCCAGTAGCATCAATCGGTGTTCGAAGCATTAACGACAAGGCTTTATTCAAAGTTTCTTGTACAGAAGCGGCATTGGGTTGGTATTGCCACCCATGGTATGCTGTGCCTTTGTATGCAAATTCGATGAAATATCTCAAAATAGAATCGGGATTTAACGCTGGCAAAGGTACAAAGATTTGTGTTGTCAAAAGTGAATCATTTCTTAAGAAAACAATGTAACTTGCAAGGCGTTTTTACTTTGAATTATGAAAAAAATACTCTTGTTGTCGGACACCCACAGTCATATTGATGATCGTATTTTGCATCATGTAGATTGGGCAGATGAGGTTTGGCATGCAGGCGATATTGGAGATTTACATGTGACGGATACCCTAGAAAAGCGGAAACCACTTCGTGCGGTGTATGGCAATATCGATGATCACAAAGCCCGTGCAACATTTCCGTTGCACAATCGGTTTTGGTGTGAGCAGGTTGACGTATGGATTACTCATATCGGCGGGTATCCAGGAAAATATCATCCTTCACTTCGGCAAGAGATTCGATTGCATCCCCCTAAACTATTTATTTGTGGCCATTCTCATATTCTAAAAGTACAATTTGACAAAGAATTACAAGTGTTGCATTTAAACCCAGGAGCTGCCGGTATTCATGGTTTTCATCAAGTGCGAACAATGTTACGTTTTATAATAGACGGTGACAAAATCAAGGATATGGAAATTGTGGAGTTGGGTAAGCGGGGAGTCAGTGAATAGTGAACAGTAATCAGTGTTTTTAGTTAATTCAAAATTTACAATTTACAATTTAC
>CAYNDK010000243.1:0-2780 GCA_964395965.1 uncultured Flavobacterium sp. | reverse complement strand
AATAGATACCCAAAGTATCAACTTTGGCATGATCCATACTATCAGTGTGTCTAGTGGTTTCATACAGGACGAAAATACAACCTCCTTTCAAAACGACACCGCGTAAAAACACCTGATTTATTTGTATTTTTGAACATGGAAATTTCTATTCGACCTTATAGTATTACCGACTTACCTCCTATTTTGGAGATAATCAATCATAACATTCTACATTCCACGGCCTTATATGATTATACAACCCGAACATTTGAGCAACAAGAAGCTATTTTTGAGGAAAAACTTCAAAAAGGATTTCCAATTTTTGTAGCGCTATGTGACTCTGAAGTCGTAGGTTTTGGATATTACAGTGAGTTTCGATTTCGAGAAGCTTATAAATTTACAGTCGAACACTCAGTGTATGCGCATCCCGAATGGAAAGGTAAAGGCATTGGAAAATTGCTGTTAAAAGAATTAATTATCACTGCTAAAAAACAAAATATCCACACGCTAATTGGTGTAATTGATGCTGAAAATGAAAGCAGTATTGCATTTCACCAACGGATGGGATTTGAAGTAAAAGGTACTTTAAAAGAAACAGGCTACAAGTTTAATCGTTGGCTACACAGTGTATTTGTACAGCTAATTTTAGAATAACACCAAAAAAACATGAATTACCCAATCACTTATTACATTAAAACTGGAGCCTTTTTACTCCAAGGAATCGTTCTTTTTTGTGGCTATTACTACGGAATTACTTTTCTATTTTCTGCGAGTTATCTACTCAGCTTATTGTTTAGTGTTGCAACTTTCATGGCTCCCATTTTATATCCAGAAAAATCAAAACCCAATACGTTACCAATTCAACGTCAAAGCCATCATTCGGTAGTATCCTTTAGTTTAGTCGCGGGTATAGCTTTATTATTTTTTACAGGATTTGGGCGCTTATTTTTTGACAACACGTATCATGTTGAAACTATCACGATCTTTTTCAGTCTTGTTCTAATCACACAAGCATTTGAAAAACCAGCGGCGACAGAACTTCGCTGGGAAAACGATGGATTATTGATTTTGGGTGAAAAGGTTTCCAATACCTTAGCTCATGGAAGCATCACACATTTTGAAGTCGATGATGAATCCATTACCATTTATACTGTTGATGGGATAATCCATCATATTGAACATATTATTTGGAAAGAAAATGAACAGAAATTGGCTCAAGCCTTTCTAGAAAAATCAGGGAAAACTAACTTATAATTCTTCTGAAATCATAAAATCAGTGTAATAATTGGCTTTAAAAACTATAACAAATGAAGCCTTGCAGTTTCCAACATTTGTCAAAGTCAACGGATAGTATTTAAAACCATTAGGATCCAATTTGTTTTTACAAAACAAATTAACTCGCACTTCGATTTCTCCCTTTCTATTGCGGTAAGGGATTAGTTGTTTAATATATTCTGCTTGAGGCAAAAGAACCGATTTTTGTTCTTGGAAAACACAATCCAAGATTTCGATAGTATACTTAAATTCTTCAGGAGATAAATCATACGATTGATTTCGGTCCCTTTTTTTAGTAGGATAATAGGAAAAAATCGCATAATCCTGAAATTCTCTTAAATCTAAAATTGATTTGAGCGGAGTATGATTTTCAGCAATTTCTAATCGGAACATTTTCCCATCCTCAGAAAATTCAAGCATTCCGTTTTTTAGCACAGCTTTATTTCCAGCTCCATTCATATCCTTACGACTAAAATGCAAGGTGTCATTTTGAATAAAAGCGACTCCTTCAAATTTTTCATATTTGGAGTGTCCATGGTCTTTTTCTTTAGAGTCATAAACAAATGTACTGTCGGTATAGATCGTCAAATCATGACGAAATTCCACTAGGTCACCTGATTCATGAAAGGCTTTAAACCAAACCTTCTTTTGAGGTAAAGTCGGTTCGGCGGGTTCATTTTTACAGCCCACTACAACAAGTAAACCTAAGAGTGCGAACCGAAAACGCTCCTTAAAAAACAAATCCTTTATGTTGTACAAAAACAATAAATCCATATATAAGGCACAAATATAGTGCGGTATAAATGAGTTCATTTCTAAAAAAACTAAAATTTTGTGTTTTTTTATACCGTCGATAGGCTCTTTCAACATATTTCAAGCGTAATGCAATAAATAGGATGACTAAAATTTTCAGATAAATTGGTAAATCCACGCTACTTTTTTTGACAATATTCCTCAATTAAATTAATTGCTTTTGTTTGTTTTAATTCGGCCAATCTAGACCAAACTTCACATGCTTTTTCAAGTTGCTCTTGTTCAAAATAGATCGCAGCGATGTTGTAAACCGGCTCTAAAAAAAGTGGATTGAACGTATTTGCTTCATCAAATTTTTCAATAGCCAATTTGTAGTCTTTTTGTTGATATGCCTTCAAGCCTTTTTCAAATGCCGTTTGAGCATTGGATTGATCATTTACAGTAACCATCGTTCCAAGACCTAATGTAGTTAAGTTATTGGTATAAAAATATAACCTAGTAAATCGGACACTTCCTGTATTATAGTAATCAATTATAAAGGGAATTTCTATTGTTTCAAACCGATCGAAATATTCCCATTTCCATAATTTAAAACTTGAAGAAAATGCTTTTGTGATTAGTCGAACAGCTTTATTCACCGGTCTTGACATGTATGAAATATCCGTCTCTATTATTTTTGTCTTTGGATGTATAGAGATTGTACCCATAAACGTCAAATGGCTTTCAATTTCATACAGCTCATAATTAATGTCAAACATTAATTTATTGTAATC
>CAYNDK010000242.1:0-2800 GCA_964395965.1 uncultured Flavobacterium sp. | reverse complement strand
GTGTTTAGCGAAGATTTGTTCTTTAACTTCTTTAGTCAAGTACATGCTAATATTTCTTTAAATAATTATTATGTAGATTGGGTCGTTCCCAATTCGGTTGCAAAGGTAAGTTTATTTTTGGATTGCACAAATAAAAACTTTTCTTTTAGAATAATTTGGCAACTTCCTGATTCACAAACTCCAAGAAGCGTTCGTCTACTTCACTAAACGGATCCAAAACATGACTGTCAATATCGATTTGACCAATGTTTACCCCGTTTACAAACAGTGGTACCACAATTTCTGATTTTACGGTAAAACTGCAAGCGATGTAATTGTCTTGGGCAGAAACATCGGGCACGACAAAGTTGGCATTGGATTCAGCGACTTGTCCACAAATACCTTTTCCAAAAGGAATTACCGTATGATCGGTCGGTGCGCCAACATATGGTCCTAAGTGTAAGGTTTTGGTTTCGTGATTGGCAAAATAAAAGCCAACCCAATTGTAGTACGCTACATTATTGCTTAAATACGCACACAATTCTTGTAATTTTTCATCACGGGTTTTGTTTTCCTGTTGCAAGATGGAAACCACACCCGATTGTAATCCTTCAAAACTCATATTTCAAACTATTTTTGCAAAAGTAACCAATGCGTTTTCGTATTTTTACCTAAAATTTGTTAAAAGAATAATTGACCTCTTACTTCAAACAATACCGCCCATTCCTCTTTTTTTTGCTTCGATTTGCATTGACGTATGTAGTGCTAGCGTATTGTTATGGTCTTTATTTAGAGCAGTTTTCGGTTGAAAGGAAAGAAGTTGACGGCATTACACAATGGGTTGCCGAACAATCTAAATCCGTGTTGCAACTCGTCGATTCAGAAGCCTACATAGCCCCCAATCCCAAAGAGGCCGGTGTAAAATTATTCTTTCATCACCGATGGATCGCCCGAATAGTGGAAGGGTGTAATGCCATTAGCGTCATGATACTTTTTGTCAGTTTTGTCATCGCTTTTAAAGGAAAATTCAAAGCCATGGTTTGGTTTTTACCTTTCGGAATTGCGGTGATTCATATCGCTAATATCATACGAATTGCCTTATTAGCGGTAGCATTGTACCATTTTCCAAAGGCAGAACATCTCTTGCACGGGGTTTTATTTCCCTTATTGATTTACGGAATAGTTTTTATTTTGTGGATGATTTGGGTCAATCGTTTTTCTGAATATGCCAAAGGAACTACTCAAAAGTAAACTGCAAATTTTTATCCTCGGGATATTGCTTGTGCTCCTCATTGCTGTTCGTGCTGGGGAAACCGTATTTTTTTATGATCCGTTGACCGCTTATTTTAAAGGAGATTTTCAAAACCAACCCATTCCGCATTTGGATCATTTTAATTTTAGCCTAAACATTGCTTTTCGTTATATCATCAATTCCATGTTGTCATTAGGCATTATTCATTTTATTTTCAAAGATCGGAGAATGAATAAATTTGCCGCTTTCTTATACACTGTACTTGGGCTTGTTTTATTTGTCTCTTTTCTTGTCGTTTTATTTAATTTTGGAAATACCCATAAAGTGGCCTTGTTTTATTTGCGCCGATTTTTGATTCAGCCCTTATTCCTCCTGCTTTTTGTACCTGCATTTTATTATCAAAAACGGATCAAACACCCAAAATAGTTTGTTTAACAGCAATTTATAAAAAAAATTCATTTTTTGTTTTTACCTTTGCGGCATGCGATTTCAGAAATTGTTTAGCGGTACTATTGCCCTGCTCATTTTGGTAGCCCAAATGGGTATTGCTTTGCACGTGCATTATTGTGCAGGGGAAGTCGCATCGGTTGAAACTGTAGTAGGCAGTACTGAATTCTTCAAAGAGTTAGAACAAGGCTGTTGCGGTAAGGTTGAGGCAAAGCCCAAAAAAATGAGTTGTTGTGATGACAAGCAACTGACCTTCAAAGACACTTCTGCCAAAGTTTTAGTAAAAAATATTGCCCCCGATTTTCACTTTGTAAATTTTGAAATTCCGGCATATTATATTCAAACAGTAACCGCTACGCCATCCATTTCTTCTCAGGTTTTGGCGTATTATTGTGATGCCCACGGGCCTCCGCTATACCAACTCTATTCCCAGTTTGTTTTTTACGCTTGATTTAGTTTTCGACCTCAATACCTTATTGTCGAATACTAAATAATAGATCATGAAAAAAATAGCGTTTACTTTAGCGTTGTTGTTTTCTATATTTTCAATCGCTCAAGAAAAATTGGACGAGGTGAAAATTGAAAGCAAGACGCGAGGCCTACAAAAATCCTTGACGAAGACAACCAATACAACTACCGTTTCGTCAAAGGAGTTACTCAAAGCGGCTTGTTGTAATTTAGCCGAAAGCTTTGAAACCAATCCGTCCATCGATGTCAATTTTTCTGATGCGTTGACGGGAACCAAGCAGATCAAAATGCTAGGACTCACAAGTCCCTATTTACTTATTGCCGAAGAAAATATTCCGATGGTGCGCGGCGCTTCTCAAGTGTATGGCTTGTCTTTTGTACCTGGAACTTGGGTAGAAAGTATCCAAATTACCAAAGGAGCGGGGAGTGTTGTGAATGGCTACGAAAGTATCTCAGGACAAATCAATACCGAATTAATTAAACCACTCAAAGACATTCCGTTTTTCTTGAATGCCTATGGTGATTCGGGAAATCGGTATGAATTAAATACCCATTTTAATCGGAAATTAGGCAAACATTGGGCCTCGAGTTTGTACATTCATGGCAATGCCCGAATAGGTAAAAATGACATGAATAACGATGGTTTTTTGGATA
>CAYNDK010000241.1:0-2825 GCA_964395965.1 uncultured Flavobacterium sp. | reverse complement strand
GGTATTATGTGACGACTCGCGCCCTTGATCAATAAGTGAGTACGGCTGCTACGGTATGTGGAGTTAGTTTTTCCCTACCGTTAAGAAAGGATAATTCCATTAAGAAAGAGCACTGCACAATGGTTCCCCCTAGTCGCTCGACTAATTCACAAACTGCTTTGGCTGTGCCCCCTGTTGCCAAGACGTCATCATGTATTAAAATGCGATCTCCTGGACGAATTGCATCCGTATGAATTTCCAGACTATCTGTTCCGTATTCGAGTGCATACGAAGCCGAGAGTGTCTCATAAGGTAATTTATTGGGTTTTCGAACAGGAATAAAACCAGCACCTAGACGATCTGCTACTAGGGTCCCAAAAAAGAAGCCACGACTTTCTACGCCAACCACTTTATCGATAGCTTGATTTTCCAATTGAGTGATGAGTGCATCTAGACAATAGGTTCGCGCTTGAGGGTTTAAAAGTAGCGGGGTGATGTCTTTGAATAAAATTCCTGGTTTTGGAAAATCCTGAATATCACGAATATAGTTTTCGAGTTGCATTTTTTTATCGATTTTTACAAAATTACGTTTGCAAGTTACACATTTATGTCTATATTTGCACCCGCAATAAAGCACTAGTTCATACGAATGCTTAATGCAAACGGCCTCGTGGCGCAACTGAATAGCGCATCTGATTACGGCTCAGAAGGTTACAGGTTTGAATCCTGTCGAGGTCACGAATAAATAGTATAAAACAAAAAAAACGCCAAGTTTACTTGAGCGTTTTTTTTGTTTTATACTATTTTCAAAGCGGAGCTTTGAAGGATGTTGCGTAGCAAAATCCTTTCGTGACTAACACAAAATTACATACCATTTTCAAAACGACCCTTTGAAGGATGTTGCGTAGCAAAATCCTTTCGTGACCAGCACAAATTTGAACACCTTTTTCAAAGCGGAGCTTTGAAGGATGTTGCGCAGCAAAATCCTTTCGTGACTAACACAAAATTACATACCATTTTCAAAACGACCCTTTGAAGGATGTTGCGCAGCAAAATCCGCTCCTACTTCTTTTTTATTATAGAGAAAGTCACTTCCATTTTAAATAATAAATCCAAAATCAATGTCACTATTCGAGGTAGAAGTGACAATCCTTACAGATAGGTATAGAAATAATTTGATTTTTCGACTAATTTACCATTGGCAAATTTCAGTCGTTGCTTAATATTTCCTTGAGAATCTAATGAATTTTCATAGGTAAAAATCATGTTGACTTTACCATTTTCTTCACTTGTAGCACGAGTTAAATTGTTGCGATGATCATACTCAAGAATTGTAGTACTTTTTGGTTGTCGCAACGCATCATTGGTAACATAACCGAAAGAAGTCAAATTACCCTGTTTATCAAATGTTCGTTTTTCAAGTAGAGCAGTTTGCTTGTTTTTTGAGGATGTTTCATGTAAATAAACAGTTTGCTTGGGATACTCATAGCTATAAGTCAAATGGGAAGTCATCATTGTGTCTTTTGCATTGACCTTTGTTGTTTTAATCACATTATTTCGCTTATCATATTCATTCAAAATACTTAAGTAAACACTTCCTTTCTCATAGTACATTATCGTTATAGGGTTCCCTTTTTTGTCGTAACTATACGTTTCTTGTATGTTATGTGAATCACTATTTTCGATACGTAACAATTGGTCATTTTGCCAAAAAAAACGGTATTCACTCCTTTTGCCAAAGGCAGTATCAATTCGATGGGTATAGTGTTTTTGTTGGAAATCATCGAACCAACTACTTGAATATTTGGAAATGGTATCTTTCCCTTTGTAATAAAAATTCCATTTACGAATCAGGACTGACTTGACTGTACCTTTCATTTCTTGGGTATAATCCATTTGGATATCTTTTACCCTTACACTTTGGCATGAAATTAAACAAATCACTAAAAGACAGGCATATAAAATTTTCTGTATCATATATCGATTAAATTAATTCAATAGTTTGTTTTACAATACCGTTCTCCAATCACTGTTCGAATTGAAATAAATCCGATGGCATCCAAATCCATAGTTTTGGGGTTAATCCATTGAATGTCTTGAATTTCATCAGGAGCTGTAATCTTGATTTCCTCCGCTTCCAATTCATATTCAAAAAACAAATCCAAGGTTTTATAGGGAACTGTCTTGTACAAATAATTATTAGCCGCTGAAGTCACATAGTTCATTTTCCGTACATCGAGTTGGAGTCCGAGTTCCTCTTTTATTTCGCGACAAGCGGCTACTTCTCCCCGTTCACCGGGGTCCACAAAACCTCCAGGCAGGTCTAACTTTCCTTTATCGGGTTCTTTATTGCGCACTGTAAAGAGCACTTTATCTTCAAACTTTAAAAGGACTGCAACTGCAGCAGCAACATTGTGATAATACGTAAAACCACAGTGACGACATTCCATCCGGTAATTGTTTTCCGTATGTAGTTTTGCTGATGTGCAGCGGGGACAGAAATTAAAAATCATAAGGAGATGTTTTCTCAAATATAAAAAATGTACGATAGAATCTGTACCTTGTGATCAAATTAATTGTATGAGCTATCATTTTACCCATGACCAAACTTATACCGGTAAGCTTTTGACACAAGAGGACTTACAGGATACTGAGTTTGAACATTGCACTTTTATCGAATGTGATTTTACGCACTGTTTTTTTCGTAATGTCACCTTTGTAGATTGTAATTTCATCCAATGTAACTTTAAAGAAACGAAGATCAATCATACGTCGTTACGAGGAGTTTGGTTTACAGGGTGTAATTTCACTTCAGATAATTTTGCCATGACCGATCAAGTGATTTA
>CAYNDK010000240.1:0-2832 GCA_964395965.1 uncultured Flavobacterium sp. | reverse complement strand
AAGATTTTATAGTTCACGCCTTGTAGTTTGGCGAACTTAGCCAAATCGTTGATCGAACTGTCGACTTCCACGATTTTGGTGGGTAAATTTTCATACAATTCATGCTGACTTACGTCAAACCCATACAAATCGGGATGTTGCATAATTTCTTTTAAAGCCAAAATACGGAACACATAACGGTGGGTTTCGTCGGTTAATAACAAAT
This sequence comes from uncultured Flavobacterium sp., assembly GCA_964395965.1. Lineage (GTDB taxonomy): Bacteria > Bacteroidota > Bacteroidia > Flavobacteriales > Flavobacteriaceae > Flavobacterium. The sequence continues at coordinate 2,627 of CAYNDK010000240.1, read as the reverse complement.
CGTAATAGTCGGTTACCCCTTGCTCTTCTAGTTTTCGAGACAAACCGTTCATACCGCCGTTATAACTCGCTGCTGCCATCGTCCAGGAACCAAATTTATTCTTGGCGGCCAATAAATATTTACACGCCGCCTCCGTTGATTTTTGCAAATGGTACCGCTCGTCTACCGTTTCGCTCACTTCCATGCCTTTTTCCTTAGCCGTATCGGGCATAAACTGCCACACACCACGCGCTCCCGAAGCCGAAACTGCATTCAACAAGGCACTTTCAATCACCGCCAAATACTTGAAATCATCGGGTACCCCGTATTGCTTCAAAATGGGTTCGATCACAGGAAAAGCCCGATTGGCGCGCTTCATAATTAAAATGGTCGACGAATGTAAATTGGCATTCACCAATAATTCACGATCAAAACGTTCTTTCACATCGGCCAGATGCAAGGGGGTCGCTTCACCCGCAAAATCGACTTTCGCAGGGAAATACTGAGCCGTACCTTCTTTAAATAAGTGCTTCTTTTCTTCGCCAGAAATAGCGAAAACAAACAATCCAGTAATTACAACAGCTAACGCACCGGTTGCCATCCAACGTATCGATTTCATAAGGGCCAGTTTTTTGTAGTCCAACGTAAGAATACAGCGGTTTCGTATAGGCACCGCACGATTCTTTTGCAAAACTACAAATTTCAGTCCACTCCCCCTATTCTTGTAGTAAAATTGCGGGTAAATGCGCGTTCAACCAACGGTATTTACTCAAAATCATCGCATGCGTTCCGTCTTTGACAGGCACATAATTTTTAAGGTATTTCGGAGGAAAAACCTCATCCTGCGTACCGTGAATATGAATCACGGCGGGATCTACTTCGGTGCGCTCCCAACACATAACTTGCTCGATCGCCCAATCCAAATAGCGCTTGTCGCGCATGTGCAAAAACTGCTCATACAAATGCAACTTGCGCTTCAGCGTCTCACCAAAAGCAAACTTGACCAAGAGTTCGACATCCTGCAGCAATCCCGTCGGGATCAGTTTATAGGCCTTGGTAGTTCGGGCCACCTTGAACTTGCGCGGGAATTCACGATTGGATTTTACACTCGAAATAATCACCACCTTTCGCGGTTGCAGAAACGCTTTCATCTCTTGTACAAGAATCCCTCCAAAGGAAACACCCACCAAAATGGCCGTTGGATCGGTAACCTGAGCCGCCATCCGTTGGGCATAAGCCGCCAACGATTCAATGGGTTCGGGTAAAAACCATTCCAACAAATGCACTTCAAACTGGTCTTCAGGCAATTGGATTCGTTCAAAAATGGAGGAACTCGCGGCGAGTCCGGGCATGAAGTAAACCGGAATTCGGGTCATACACAAAGATTTAACGCTTTAAAAGGTGCAAAGTTTCTAAATTATTCCGAAATTTGCATAAAATTAATGAATACTACGAAAAGAAGATGAACTCAGAGTTAATTTTGGAACAAATGGAAATTAAGGACAATACCTTTGCACGTCAATTTGAGACGACGTTCAACGGTGAAATGGTTTCTGTTGAGTATTCCTTTCAAGAAAAAAAGATTTTCTTGACCCGCATTAACGGTACGGAAGATGAAGCCTTCATCACCGATTTATTGAAAAACATTATGGAAATCGCCTACGAACGCAAATTGAAAGTCGTTCCCGTTTTCCCTAAAGTAGCTGCATTTATGCGGAAGCATCCCACCTATCGCGATTTGCTTCCCCCTGGAATTCGTATCTAACAAAATAAGTTATTGATAAAGCCGTTTCAAAAGAAGCGGCTTTTTTTTATCTTTAAACCATGAACACCGAAGAACTACGCGACAACATTCTCGAATTTTTTGAACACATCGAAAAATACTACGGCTGTGCCACCGAAATCACCGAAGGTCTCATGACCAGTACCGAAGAAGTCGAGGCTGAAAATACCACTTGGAACTTATCCGAGTTCCAACTCGTGCGTTCGGCCTACCGCAATGTGGGAAACCGCTTTATGCTTGAAGGTGCAGGTGTGTACTACGAAATCGCTGCCGAGAAAATCATCGATTTTAAAAACCCCGGTCGCCATAAATATGAATTTGTCGAAATCTACGGCTACGGCGTCTACCGCATCACGCGATTGCATTTTCGGTCGAAGTATTAGAAATTATACTTATTTTTATGCTGCTGTAAATCACTATCTGCCCAAAAACCTGTACAATGAAACATCTAATTACCACCCTATTTTTATTGACTGCAGTTCTAACTTCTGCACAGGATTTAGATGATCCAAACTATTTTTTTAAAGATAACTACGAATATCATTTCTATGGGAAAGTAAAAAGTATTCGAAGAAAATATTCCTATATAAAACCCAATATCAGCACCCAAGAATATAATAGTATGAGGCTCAGAGCTGATGCTACACCTAAATTTGATTTTTATTATTATCCAACAGGACAATGCAAAACCTTCTGGGGAGGAACTATTGATACAGTATACCAACAGAGAAAGAAAGATATTTATACTTATTATTATGATAATTCTATTTTTAAGAAAAAAATAAAAAGTAACTTAAAAAAAAGATATCTCAATGTTTATGATATACCTTTATTGATGAGATATGATTATTGTATTAAAGGACCT
>CAYNDK010000239.1:0-2845 GCA_964395965.1 uncultured Flavobacterium sp. | reverse complement strand
TTCACAAAAAATCCCCACTTGGAAAGTAATTTATCTGCAATCATTGCATTAATTGAATTGTCTTCCACTAATAAAATTGATTTTCCTTTAAAATTTAAATCTACCGGTCTGTAATTTATCGCACAGGAAGTCAATGATTTTTCTAATTCAATAGTAAAATAGAAGGTACTCCCCTCTCCATATACACTATGCAGTTGTATTGTTCCTCCATAAAGTTCGACTAGATTTTTAACAATTGCCAATCCTAATCCTGTCCCTCCCGCTTTTCTTGTTCGAATATTTTTTACTTGTGTAAAGCTTTCAAAAACTTGGTGCAATTTGTGTGATTCTATACCTTCACCTGTATCATTTACTTCAAAATAAATAGCATCTTTTTTATCATTTATTTCTATCAATTCTGCCTTCAACTGTACTTTACCTTTTGTTGTAAACTTGATTGCATTATTGACTAAATTCCCAAGTATTTGTGTCAATTTGGTATCGTCAATGTAGTAGGTGTTTAAAATTGTTTCATCGACTTCCAAGATGAATTCAATCTCTTTATCCTCTGCCATTGGATTGTAGGTTTGATGCAACTTATGCAAGAGTTCACGCAAATCACATATGTGTAAATCCAACTCAACCTTACCCAAATCAAGTTTGGTAAAATCTAGGATATCATTAATTACCATCATCAAATGATTGGCAGAAAACTTGAGAGGTTCTAACATCGGATTTTGACTTAACTCATGTTCTTCGCCAAGCATATTAATGATTGTAGTGATTGCATTTAAAGGCGTTCGTATTTCATGACTCATTGTAGATAAAAACTCTTGACGAACCCTTGCCGAAGCCTCTACTCGGTTATTACGCTCTATCATTTCGACCCGTTCTCGCTGTAATTCAGCTTCACGCTCCATCGTCTTCATTTTTACTAAAATGTCATATTTATCAATTACTTTTAACGTTTCTGTATTTAAAACAGCTTCTTTTTCTTTCAGAAAATATTCTAAATAATTCAGCGCTAAAGTGATATTCCCTTCTGATTTATGAATTTTATAGTATAGGTAATAGCATTTAAAACGAACCAAGGTAATATTGTGCCGATCAATAATTTCGAAAGCCAAATCCAACGTGCGTTTAGCCATTTCTAAATTTCCTGTAGTAAAATACAGTTTAGATAATTTATGATACGCCATTGATAAACCTAATTTTTCTCCCATACGCGAATGAATCTCAATCGATTTATGGTATAAGTTTTCTGCAGCATCATATTTATTTTGGGCAGCATATACTTTTGCTTTTCCATAGATGGCAAAAGCCAAACCTCGAATATCATCAGCCTTACTTTTCATTTGGATTGAAGCATCAATGAAAGTTTCAGCTTTCTCGAAATTATTTTGTTTTATGTAAACACTAGAAAGATTGGTTAATGCATTTGATTCGAGTTTACTATCATTGATTTTTCTTGCAGCAATTATCGCATTTTCATACGACTCTACAGCTTTTTCTATATCTTCAAAATATTCATAAATAGTTCCTAATGTTTTTTCACAACGGGAAATATTATGGTAATCATTGTACTTTTTATAAATAGAAAGCGCATCGATGAGATAGACCAATCCAAGGTGATAATTATTCGTTTTGTACATTACGCCTGCAATGGCATATTTGGCATCTGCAATTCCTCGGTCATCCTCTAATTCTTGATACAACTCAATACTAAAATTAGCAAACTCGGTACACAAATCATTATTTCCTTTAATCATATTAAACAATGATAAATGGGAATAAGATTTTGCAATAAGATCTTTGCGATTATGATATTGAGCGAGTTGTAATGCCTCATCTGCCAAATGGATACTTTGTTCCAAATTGTTAATTCTTGAAGCATACGACTCGTCTAGCAATTTGAGAATACCAGAACGAATTTCCATAAATGTTTGTTTGGGTAGGTTAAATTACACAAAAAGAACTCATTATCAAAAAAAAAGGTATTCAATTTTTATAATTAATTGAAAACTTTGCATTTTGTTACTGCCGTTTATTTTTAAACAGCTTGAGCTTTATTTTCCCTACTAAAAAAAGGGACCGAAGTCCCTTCTCTGAAAAGCAATTTACTTTTCAAACCTAAAAACAGAAACAAACATGATTAATCGTATTTTCGTTTTACAAACCAATTGGCATTGTAACTCAGTGTAATTCCAATTTTATGGTAATTTTCCCGAATCAAATCATTTTGAATGCTTCCTTGTATACCATAAGAATAGTTCAGGTTCAATTGTGTTTTGGTTCGATCCAACGGAATTCCCAATCCAAGACTGAAAGCATACTTGGGAATGGCCTGTTGATTAACATTGAGATAACCTGAGTCATATCGAATTCCAGCACTGTAACTCCAATGATTTGTATTTCGTAAGTCATCACTTTTTTGGTAAATACAACCAAACGCAACAACCTGCTGATTTTTAAAAGTTCCATAGTCTGTAGAATTGTTGGCCATTTTCCAAAATGCATAGGTATAATCCAGCGAAAAACTCCAATCTTTCTTGAAAGTGTAGTTAATTCCATTGGTGGTTTTCAGCGGAAAATAAAAATTGGTCACCTCTTGCTTTTCATTGGTTACAACCGCAGTTGAAGCGCTTGTGTCGGATGTTGAAATGCTTCGGTATTGTGATGCTTGGATTTTTGCTGGCAATTCTAATGTATTTCCAAGATTGAATTTTGGGCTAATTTTCCATTGAGAACCCAATTGAAATTGAAAACCCTTGTAAGAACCCGAAGTGGAAAACTCTGAAATCGAACTTGAAACGCCATATACTTCACTTGTTTCAATTGTTCCAAACAAAGCGGATGCATTGAAACC
>CAYNDK010000238.1:0-2847 GCA_964395965.1 uncultured Flavobacterium sp. | reverse complement strand
TGCACCTTATGTTTTAACAAAACCTATTCATAGGAGCCAACGTCTTATTCAAACTATGGAAGATAAAAGCATTATCATTCATTTGCTGTTACAAATGAACTTTGAATTTGAACGAATACTACTTGGATTTGGTTCTGGTATCAAAGTTATAGCTCCACAAGGACTAAAGGAGCGAATAGCTCGAATACATCAAGATGCTGTGCTTCTATATAAAGAGTAGTCTAAAACAAACTAAACACCGTATCCCCCACTTTCGATTGTCCATTTACAAAAAAACTCCGGTCGGCATGAAGGTATAATTCGTAGTTAGTCCCTTTTAACTCCATAAAACCACCTTGAATTTCGATCGTATTCGGCAAATACTTTTCAGCACCTTGAAAGGGTTGTTGAAACCGGGGAAAGTTATCGCTATTTGATTTTGCCACTTGTACTTTCGACAATTGTTTTCCTACATACAAATGAAAAGGCATACCATGCGTCGAAAATCGCAAAGTGTCTTTGGGTTGGATATACAAATACTGCAGAGCCTCTTTTCTTTTTTGTGGATCTTTGAAAAAAGCGTCAACCGCTTGTTCATCTGAAAAAAGAATCACTTCAAATGGCGTTGCATTGATAAAGGTGATTCCGCCGGAATCGGGCGTAGTATACTTCATTTGGTAAAAATCAAATCCCGTTTTTACTGTATCCAAAACTTTGGAATCTAATGTAATTTTATTTTCTGGATAGTAAAAAAACGACGGATAATACCCGACTTTTGCGGCTTCGATTTGCTGTTTTTGTTCGGCTTTGCGATGTTGTCCGTAATAGGCACCGATAATAAAAAGAATAATAATCCCCAACAATATACTCCCCATAAATTTGAAATCACCCATTACGCGCTGGCGTTCGCGTTTTCCATCAGCATCTTCGGGATGATGGAAAAGGTAATACACCCCGCCAAACATCGTTTCAAAAAAATGAATGATTCCGGGTTTATTAATGATTTCTATGGTCTGATTGAGCAGTCTTCGGCGTTTGTTTTCGATGGAAAAAATGAGTTGAACCAATTTTTTATCGTTCAAAAGTTGGATGAAATCCGCATAATTTTTAAACAACGACCAATCGACCTTTGAATCGGCTATTTCGAGATCGGCATCAAATTGCAACAAGCGGGCTTCCAACTTGTTTTTCAAGGCTTGCGCAACCCGTTCCGGAAGTATAGCCTTGTAACGCAACATGAATTTTAAATAGTAAAATCGATTTTCATCCAATTCTTCAACAAGGAAAGCGATCCAATCGTCGCTGAGAAATTGTTCGACCTCCATGGCCAATTGGGTAAATGAGAATCCTTCATAAGTACATTCGGGAAAGTCTTTCAACAAATCGGTTTTGGATTGAAAAAGTTGGGCAAACTCAGGAAAAGCTTCTAAAAAGCGTAATAATTCCCTTTTTTCTTTTAAAACGGTCAGAAATTGATCTTTGCTATTGCGTTGCAATTGTACACCTCGGAAGGAAGTTTCGAGTTTTAGTATTTTCTCAAAACGCTGTATATCCGACGACTGCCATTGCGAGGGCGGTTCGGCGGAATAGGTTTGTGCGAAATAATAGCAATAAATAAATGACATAACGATTTCAAAGGGGAAAGGTACGATTTAAATCGGAACATCTTTCGAAGCAGGAATCGCGTGAGCGGTTGAAGCGGCATCCTTTTACGGAGTGCAACGGAGGAAAAGATAGAGCGAAAGACGCGACCCGTAGGGGCACGCCCTTGTCGTCAACTGACTCCCAATCAAAATTGGCTTCGATGATTTGGTGCAAATATTCTTTGGTTAAGGGTTTTGAAATAAAGGCTTGAACATTCTCATTGGCACCACTGCGAAAACGGTCTTCGGGATTAATGCTTGTAGTGAGCATGGCTACTACAATTTTTGCTTTTTGATTTTCGGGAAGCTTTTCATACTCTTCTAAAAATTCCCAACCATTCATCCCTGGCATATTGATGTCGAGGAAAATAATTCCGGGTTGGGGATACCCAATTTGGTGACTAAAATCGCCTTTACTGGATAAAAAATCTAAGCCGCGTTGCGCTGTATTGCAGACTTCGATATGGGTTTTCACTCCTGATTTTCGAATAATAATTTCGTTGATAAAATTGGTCGCCTTATCATCATCGATTAATAAAATGCAGTCTAATTTTGGTTTCTGACTCATTTAAGCAGATTTAAGTTTGAGAGTATCTATAGTAAAATAAAACGTACTTCCATGACCTTCATGTGAGTCAACCCAAATATCCCCTTTGTGAAGCTCGGCAATTTTATGGCAATGGGCTAATCCGATTCCCACACCATCATATAATTCACGCGGATGTAACCGTTGGAAAATAATAAATATTTTATCGTGAAAATTTTTAGGAATACCAATTCCATTGTCTTTTACAGCAAATTTCCATGTAGCAAATTCTTGAGTTGCCGTGATGATTATTAAGGGGGAATCGCCTGGTTTTCGAAATTTGATTGCATTGGTAATAAGATTGGCAAACATCTGACGGAGTTCGACTTCATACCCCATTAATTGGGGCATGGGCCCAATCATGATTTCGGTGTCTGTTTCCCGAATTAACAACTGTAAATCATCGACAACATCTTGTACAATTTTTTGGCAATCGACCCATTCGGGATAACTTTCTTTCCCAATACGGGAATATTCGAGTAGCCCTTGAATCAATTGGCGCATCCGTTCGGTAGCTTCACCCACAAATTCCATCATTTGTCGGGCACTTTCATCTAAATCATTAAAATAATGACTATTGAGTAATTCATATAGACTCGTGATGGTTCGCAACGGTTCTTGCAAATCATGCGAAGCGAT
>CAYNDK010000237.1:0-2876 GCA_964395965.1 uncultured Flavobacterium sp. | reverse complement strand
CCCTTTGGTATGGATCGATTCAAGATATTACATCGTTGATTACACATGACAAAACAATTGGCGAACTCTTGTATGAACTCTCGCATCATCTCCGTCGCCCCGTTGCAAATATTTTAGGAATTACCGAACAAATTCAACAAGAAGACTTAACTTTACCCGAGTTGCGAGAATACATCCAACTGTTGCGCCAAAGTGCAGAAGAATTGGATCAATACATTCGGCAACAAAATCAGGAGTATAATCAACAAAAGAAACAGCCTTAAACCGAATAGTTCCGTTGAAGTCGTTATCCTTATCTGCCAAATTGCGCCTTGTTTTCCCTCGTCTTTTGATGGGATTTGTAATTTGTACTGGATATCTTGCGATACTGCATCTAATTTTTATTCTTCCGCATCGCTTTTTATTATGGGAAGAGAACAGCGTTTTATTTTTTATTCCAGCCGTTTCAGCAATCGTTTGGTTGTTTTTAATGCGAAATTCATTTCGACATTTTGAACATATCGGTCGTTATTCTAGTAATTTACTGGTTATCTATTCCTTTCTCTTTTTACTCTTTGGCAACATGATGGTGCAAAACTTGATTCATGATGTTGCAGGTTCGTCTCAAACAGTGTCCAACACAAGTGCTTTACGATCGGAGCCCTTTTATGACACTTACACCATCAAAGATTGGCAAATCGATACAACACAGCTTACTGATATACGTTCTTATACCGTAACAGGGAAATTGAATACCGAATTGAATTTGCACATGACAGCTATGGTTCCCGTAGTGCATTCAAAGTCACCCATTGCGAAACCAGGTCATCGAGTTTGGTTGTTAATTGACTTTGATGAAACGGTGGCAAACACCTACAGTAATGATATTGAAAAGAATAAAAAACTTGACACCTATTGCCACCGATGGCTACAAGAAGTAAAAACGCGTCCCCTTCGCTACAAAACGTTTCACCGATTGGATACAAATTATAATCGAAAAACTTATCAAGAGGCAGCAGAGGGAATTACATCTACGGCCACTCCTCAACTCATCTTGTTGGAAGGTAACTATAGTGATGGAGTATTAACCGTTCGTGAAATCATACTTTCTACATTAATTTTTATTTTCTTTTTTGGAGCATTGGGTGTTGCCTTATGTTATCAAGCAAAACCAATACCTGAAAATTTACGCTATGGAATCGCCTTTGAGGATTATTGTGCAAAGTTGGATAAGGAAACAGGATGGATTCCGATACTACTTCCTGCCTATCGTTACCAATTGACTCCTCGCCTGATAATTTTGGCTTTAGCCTTATTTATTTTCCAATTTACAAGCAGTATTCATTTCGGCTATTTTTCCTTCAAAGAACTGGATCAAATGGGGGCACTTCGCGCAGGACATTATGATTGGCGATTATTAACAGCCCCTTTATTGGAAGAAAACTTCTTTCATCTCATTTTTCAGCTTGCCTGCTGGTATGTAATGGGACGACTTCTTGAACCCTTGATCCCGTGGCAAAAGCTGTTGCGTTTGTATATGGGTTGTGCACTGATAAGTGGAATTTTACATCTTGCATGGGGATCGTCGATGCTCTATGTAGGGGGCTTGGGAGCCACCATGGGATGGTTTGGGTTGTTACTCGCACTTTGGTATGACAAAGAGTGGGATTATTGGGATAAAGAGGCAAACAAAAAGCTATTTCGGATAGCAATAGCTTTACTGTTTACTGGATTGTTTTGTGCAGCAATTGGAAAAGAAGAAGTTTTTTGGGCCTATGGCATTTCGATACTGTGCGGAATGTTTTATGGAGTTACACAAAAGAAAACCCTTTTATATGCAGACAGTTATGAACGCGCCACACCTTCATCAGAATAATCTTAAGGTAAAATACTTTTATGAAATAGGGTTTTTCCTATAGGATTACATTTGCATTACCCGCATATTTGTTTGCACTATTGCCTAACTATAATAATAAACTCTAACTAAAATTACTAAATCTTATGAATGCTGGTCAATCTCTTACTAGCCATGTGGCTGATCCCGAAAACATTATTGTTATTAATGCCAGTTTGACAAATCCCGCTTGGTTATTAGCAAATGCGGCTTATTTAGCTAAAAATATCATCCCTAATCCTACCATACCCAATTACTACGTGGTTGATTTAAATTTGGTGAGTAGTACAAGTGCTGCTATTGTCTTTGAATGGTTAAGTGCCAATAATTCTTTCATCAGTTTTCCCGACTCCTATTCCTACATTGTCTTGGGTCATCAATTGAATGAAACAGTCTATCAAGAACAAATTGATGAAGCTATTGCTAAATCGATATATTATAAAGCTAGTGGAGAAGACTTAACGTTACTTCATTCGAGTTTTGATGCTTCCAATTATCCGAATTATTTTGAAGTTAAAACAGATGAGTCAGGCAATCCTGATGTTGTAGATTGTGTGACTTCAATAACAAATTCCGACTTTTGTTATTCTTTTTCACTTTTTAAAGCTATCTTTAAAGCGTTTGACGTTGCTGTAAGTGACCGTAAAGATGTGGTATTTTATTTTGCCAAAATAGTGAATACTACAACAGATGTGGAAGGTGTGGGCATTAAAATGGAATATGGAACAATGACCGCCTATTATGATTACAGTGGGGGGCAGCATCCACCTTTAACCTCTAATACTACTTTATCAAGACGATATAAATGACAGATAAAACACCATTGATTGCCTTTTTTAATCATTTGCCTTTAATTGTATACTTTGAAGGTATAGTGGTTTTTTTTTCAATACTTTTAATACTTAAAAGTAAAAAGCAACACTATTTGTTTTTATCGATACTACTATTGTATATTTTTAATGAATATTCAACTCATTATATACGTTTTATATATATTAAAAAA
>CAYNDK010000236.1:0-2895 GCA_964395965.1 uncultured Flavobacterium sp. | reverse complement strand
GTAGTGGGATCCAAAACAAGCGTTTGAATTGTCAATGGATAGCGGAAAAATTCAGTATTAGAAATTGTGGCAATATTCAACTGCCCTGAAATTACATCACAAGCCACCAACTCACATTGGGTTGTAAAACTTTGAAAATTAATATTGGGCGGATTTTCAAAATTAATGGTAAACGACTGAACCAAACCCTCACCGCAGTTATCAACCACACGAAGATTATACACTCCGGGAGGTAAATTTAAAAAGGTATTTGAAGTTTGAGGGGGAACAATTACAGGCCCTGAAATTAACTCATAAGATACTGGCACTCCAGAGGTAACATTAACCATTACATCACCATTGAAACATCCATTTCTATTGATTTGAAGTGAATAGGCCAAGGGATTTAGTTGATTCCCTATGGTGACAAACACTTGTTGACTGTTGGATAAGCCTCCAAAAGTTTGAGTAGCTACAACCCAATATCCTCCGGCTGTGAGACCAGTAAATGAACTTTGCCCCGTGACCGCAATAGGGGTTGTTGTATTCGGTAATTGATATATTGCAAAAGTAAAAGTTGCTCCAGGGGTGGCATTATTCAATTCAAATGCTAGGGAACCATTACCCGAACACGTTTCAGGAAATGTATCGACCGTAAACACAAATGGTGTCAATTGGCTGTTTCCCTTGTTCCAAAACAATAAAAAACAAAACAAGACAATATAATTATGTAAACGTTGAGGCATATACTGATTTATATACTCAAATATACAATAATATTCCTAAAGTTTTAATTTTTTGTAAATAATAACTTACATTAAATGCATTGTGATCACATAGCAAATCGCTACACTAAAAAAGCACTCCTAATTATCCATTTTAACATTACGAAATTCCAAAGATTGGTTACATAAAATTTTATCTGTTTTAACTCATAAAGGAATCCGTTGAAGACAAAATTTATATTGATATGTGCAGATTTTATAAATTTTGCGCCATCGAAGTAATACGCTTGATATCTTGTTCCTTGCCCTTGGGATATATCAACAACACATCGTCTTTATCAACGATAATAAAATCGTCTAAACCATCAACAATAACTAACTTTTTACCTTCTGCACGGATGATATTATTAGATGCATTCTCCAAAATCACAGTGGCATTTACCACGGCATTGTTTTGATCGTCTTTATCCAATTTTTCATGCAATGAACCCCAAGTACCTAAGTCATTCCAATCAAAAGTTGCTGGCAAAACATATACATTACTTGCCTTTTCTAAGATGGCATAATCAATAGAAATATTTTCAGCTTGAGGATAGTTCTCTTGAATAAAAGAGGCTTCCCCAGAAGTATTATAAACCGATTGCCCTTGTAAAAACAACGAATTCATTGCGGGTTGAAATTGTTCAAATGCAGTAGTAATCGCTTGCACACTCCAAATAAAAATTCCGCCATTCCACAAGAAATTCCCTTGTTCTAAAAAATGCTTTGCTGTCTCGTAGTCGGGTTTTTCGCGAAATTGATTCACTTTTTTCACTACATTAGAATCCGCTTTATCATATTCAATATACCCAAAACCGGTATTCGGGAATGTCGGTTGAATACCCAATGTCATCAATGCATTTTCTTTTTCACAAAAATCAAAACACTGTTGCAAATTTTGGGTAAACGCATGTTCATCCTCAATCCAATGGTCGCTTGGCGCCACCACCATAACTGCATCCGGATTTAGTTTCTGAATTTTTAATGAAGCATACAAAATACACGGCGCCGTATTACGCATAGCGGGTTCTAGCACCACTTGTTCAGGTTTTACTTGTGGCAATTGCTCCAACACAATGTGATTGTAACGCTCATTCGTCAATATCAAAATATTTTCAACCGGAATTAATTTTGACAAACGACTAAATGTCTTTTGAATTAACGTCTCCCCCGACCCTAACATGTCGTGAAATTGTTTTGGAAAATCGGTAGTACTCACTGGCCAAAAGCGCGAGCCTACTCCACCGGCCATTAATATTGCGTAATAATTGGAATTCATGTAATTATCTTTTCATTAATTGCTCCCAAGAGACAATAGGTGCAAATATATTTAATCCTAATAGGATTTGAACAAAAGCTTGTACAAAAAGAACATTTTAAAACTCCCTGCAACCTTTTGTCTTATAGAATTATAGTCAATGTGTTAAAAAAACTACCCCCCTGGAACAATTTCGACCTCAGCATTGGCATTGAACAAAAACAACTTACCCGTTGCGATTTCTTGACAAATGTAACGTTTTACCCGTAACCCTTGCTTTTGAAATACCTTTCCATTTTTTATTCTAAAATAAGCGCCATTGGGAACTTCATGGATGAAATACACATCCGACTTCCGTTCGTCAAATTGTTTTAAGGCAAAGGCTAATCGGGCATCGGTATCACTGGATGCCGTAGGATTTCGAAAATGTTGGGCCACCAAAGGTAACACCGAATGCGGGAAAATTTCAGGACGAATAAACGGCACCATCAACCGCTGAAACGTCATTTTCCACTCCACTCCATGGGGTTTAATCTGCCTCCCATATTGCTCAAACGCCACCAAATGGGCTATCTCATGTACGAGCGTAATCAAAAAACGGTATTTATTCAAACTCGCATTTACCGTAATTTCATGCTTTCCATTCAACGCTTTTCGGTAATCGCCATGCCGCGTTTGCCGTTCATTCACGATTTTCAAGTGCACTGAATTGGCTTTGATTAACTCAAAACAAGGCATCACAGCGTGTTCGGGGAGGTATTTAGCGAGGACTTCCAAGAATAAAATTATGAATTATTAGTTATGAATTATTAGTTGAGTCGAGTTTCAAATTTCGTCTTGTTGTTAAAATAATGCTTCGCAATATCCGAAAAACTTCTTCACAATCCTTATTTA
>CAYNDK010000235.1:0-2926 GCA_964395965.1 uncultured Flavobacterium sp. | reverse complement strand
GCAATTTATTGGCACGGGCTTCACTGAGACGCAAGAACTCCTTTTCGCGACTGCGACTCAAATACCCTTCGCGCAATTGATCGTATTCCTCCCGAATTTGTTCGGCATAAGTGACTTTATTTTCGGGTTGCAACAAATTACTCGCTACCGTTACAGCACGTGAGGCATCGTTGACATGCACCACACTTCCCGTGTATTCGGGGGCAATCTTCACCGCAGTATGCGCACGCGAAGTCGTTGCGCCTCCAATCATAATCGGGATCGAAATATTCAAGCGTTCCATCTCTTTGGCGAGATAGACCATTTCGTCCAAAGACGGCGTAATCAATCCGCTCAATCCGATAATGTCTACATTTTCAGCGACAGCAGTTTGTATAATTTTCTCAGGCGGTACCATCACCCCCAAGTCGATAATTTCAAAGTTATTACAGGCCAACACCACCGATACGATGTTTTTTCCGATATCATGTACGTCGCCTTTTACAGTAGCCATGAGCACTTTTCCTGCCCCCCCCGCCCCCGAAGGGGGAGCTTTCAAAACTGCTAAAATTTTAGTCAGTACTTTTTCAGTTTCATGGATAACTTCATCATTTGTGAATCGAAGTACCTGATAACCTTCGCTTCGTAACCAATCTGTACGCTCTGCATCGCTCTCTAGGTTTTCAGGCAATTGATGAATTAACCCATCAACTTCAATAATTAGATTTTCACGCAAACAAATAAAATCTGCGATATACTTTCCAATAACATGTTGACGTCGAAACTTGTATCCCTCTAACTTTTTACTACTCAACGCATTCCAAAGAACTTCCTCTGCTTGGGTTGGATTAAACCGCATTTCTTTGGCATAATTCTTTAACAAACCATACATCCCTGGATTTGCAGTCTCCCAATACTGAACGGGTTTAACTCCCCCTTTGGGGGCTGGGGGGCGCTTGCTGGCTTCAATAAATGGCAACAAATAGGCCACTGCTTTTTTCATGACCCGAGCCGATTTTACTACTTGCGGCAAGAACATTTTTCCCGAACCAAACAAATCGCCGACTACATTCATCCCGTTCATCAAATGTTGTTCGATGACTTGGATGGGTTTATCAACCAAATGACGTGCTTCTTCCACATCCTGCTCGATAAATTCGTCCAAACCTTTCACTAAAGAATGTGTAAGGCGCTCTTGTACCGAACCGTTCCGCCATTCTTGAACAACTTTATCTGTGGTTTTGGTATCCGATTTTAAGTTTTCGGCGTAGTCGAGCAAACGTTCGGTCGCATCGTCACGACGATCGAGCAAAACATCTTCAACATAAGTGAGTAAATCGGGGTCAATTTCGTCATAAATCTCAAGCATTTCTGGATTCACAATCCCCATCGTCATGCCGTGTTGGATGGCATGGTATAAAAAGGCTGAGTGCATGGCTTCACGCACTTTGTCATTCCCACGGAAGGAAAACGACACGTTACTTACTCCTCCCGAAACATGGGCATAGGGCAGATTTTCACGAATCCATTTTGTCGCTAAAAAGAAATCCAACGCATTGCGGCGGTGTTCTTCCATACCGGTAGCGACGGGAAAAATATTCGGGTCAAAAATGATATCGGTAGCCGGAAAACCCACTTGTTGCACCAAGATATCGTAGCTGCGTTTACAGATTTCGATTCGGCGTTCGTAGGTATCCGCTTGACCCACCTCATCAAAAGCCATGACAATCACGGCAGCCCCGTAGCGCTTGATCAATTTGGCATGATGGATAAAAGCAGCTTCCCCTTCTTTCAAGGAAATCGAGTTCACGACCCCTTTTCCTTGAATGACTTTGAGTCCAGCTTCAATAATTTCCCACTTCGAACTGTCGATCATCACGGGAACACGGGCAATATCGGGTTCGGCGGCAATTAAATTTAGGAATTTGGTCATGGCTTCTACCCCATCAAGCATTCCTTCGTCCATGTTGACGTCGATGATTTGCGCACCACCTTCTACTTGGGCGCGAGCGATATCTACAGCGGCTTCATAATTCCCTTCTTTAATCAAACGTAAAAACTTACGCGAACCCGTTACATTGGTCCGTTCCCCTACGTTCACAAAGTTGGTTTCTGGAGTGATGATTAGTGGTTCTAGCCCTGATAATTGTAAATAGTTTGTAGCTGCCATATATCAATTTAAGCGCAGTTTTGTGTAAAGTTTAGTTGGATAAATAGTATTTGACATCAACCAATTGAATCGATTGGATCAGACCTAAATTCAGTGATGATTCTTTCTCATAAGAAAAAATACAACTGGAATTCGGTCCAATCTGATTACAACTTGAAGTCGCGCCATTCAACATACCTGATGAAGAAATGGTACCATCAGCATTCAAGGTGAAATAGGCAAAACCATTTATAGTATAATTATTGAGGTTATTAAGTTTAATATCAAACTTTAGTCGGTTGGTATTGTTTCCGGTATCGGGTGTAAAAACGAAATTTAAAACCTCATAAGAAAAATTCTGAAGAGGCACTTGTTCTTGAATGGGTTGTTGAACAAAACTACAGGGAACTATTTCACTTCTCTCAGGAATGTAGGATCCTCCAGAGGGTGTAATTAGGGTTTGACTAGGTATTGTGATTGTTTTTGTACAATCTTCTGTAGATGAACAACTAACCAAAAAAGCACTAAGTAACAAACTAATAGACTTTAGAATTTTTATCATGTCAAAATGAATTGTATTGTTTAATTTACTCATGATTATCATTTCCAACAAACACCCTTGGTTGAAATTCAGCTGCCACTTGTGCAATCGCACGAATATGCTCAGGAGTTGTCCCACAACAGCCACCGATAATGTTCACCAAGTTTTCATTCAAATACTCGCGAATTAACGCTTGCATTTCTAAAGGTGTTTGATCGTATTGACCGAAGGCGTTGGGCAAACCGGCATTGGGATGC
>CAYNDK010000234.1:0-2962 GCA_964395965.1 uncultured Flavobacterium sp. | reverse complement strand
GGTGCTGGAGGACAACATGTGAACAAAGTAAGTTCGGCTATTCGAGCCACTCATTTGCCAACAGGTCTCAGTGTAGTTGCCATGGATTTTCGTTCGCAACATCAAAATAAAAAAGTGGCAACGGAGCGATTAAAAGTAAAAATAAGTAGGCATCAAGCGGAGCAGCTTTGTAACCAACTAAACGATCAGTGGCTCAACCAAACCCGAGTAGTACGTGGTAATCCGGTGCGCACATTTACGGGGAGTGATTTTAAACCGGAACGAAAAAAATCAGGATTTAAAAGCCAACACAACGATTTAAAGTGCGTGTTGAGCGAAAAATTAAAAACGTAAAAGGATGAAAACTGTAGATCATTATACATTTCAAGCATTAGATAATTATCCTTATTCCTTGATGGAAACCATTGAGTCATTGGATTATGCCTTGGCCTATGACAAAACCAATGTTACAGCCCTTTGCTTGTATGGACGCGTTTATAGTGAACAATTAGAAAATTATGAACAAGCAATTAGCTATTTTCAAGAAGCATTAGCTTCAGATGTAGGTGCTGTTGCTGTGTATCCCTATTTTATTGATGCATTAATTTCATTTAATGAATGGGATGAGGCAGAACGTTTAATTTCATTTGCACTCACTTTAAAAGGGATAAATCGGTATACTATTTTGTTCCGTTATGTTCACTTGATGGAAGTGAGAGGTAATTGGAAAGCAGCTTTGGAAGGTATTAAGAAGCTTACACTTGCTTCTGTTACTAATAATGAAAGTGAAATAGAACGATTAAAACAACGAATAAAGACAAAGCAATCTTTAGCAAAAGAAAAGCCATTGAAAAAAGGAAAAAACAAGAAGAAGTAATATTCCTTGTAGGTATGTCCCTCGCATTTTATGAAGTACTCGTTAAAGTGAGGTTATAAAAAAAGGGAATTAAAAAAAGGCTGTCATTTACGACAGCCTTTACGTTATCCTCCAAATCCAATTCGAAATCCTAATTGAAAGTTGAGTTGATTTTCTTTTAATTCTTTTGGAGCGTAATAGAGAATGGAATCAGCTGTGTCAGGAACATCACCATAAAACGTACGTTTCATTTTATGATACCCCACACCGAAGAAAGGTTCAAATACTAAACTATCATAAAAAAATTGTTTTCCTACAATTATCGCAATTCCTGTTTTAACTTTAATATCTTTTTTGTCCTCAGGAATATAATTTGCATTGTCATAGTTGCGAACATTGGATTTTCTAAATACTTGAATGCCGATATTCCATCCCTCTAAAGCTTCGTCTTCAGCTGAAGGATAGAACTTGATAGTGCCTCGAAATACAGAGCCAAAACCCGCTTTGGTATCGTTACCGTAGGGATCGATTTCTGAATTTATTCGTAAAAAGTTGTTTGGAAAAATACTGTAAGTGATTCCGGCGGTGGCTTCAATACTTAATTTTTTTGCTAATCGATATTCAACTGAAACAGGGATTTCGCCCAAACCCATTAGAAAAACATCTACTTTAGCGGCCCATTTTAAGCTCGCTTCGTTTTTAATAAAATTAGTGTTTTTTGATGTTTCTTCAGTTAATTTAACTTCAGGAGTCCATTGAGCCGATACCATGGAATAGCAAAGTAAGGCGCATAATACAATTTTACTTTTCATTGTTACTTTTTGGTTTAAAAAGCGAATATACTTATTTGTAGAATAAATGAATAGTAGTACTCCAATTAAATGGAAGAAATTACTTAATTTTAGTCATTATAAATTGTGAAAATTAGTAATTAAAAGCAGTTAAGAAATTTAAATTATGCAGTCAATTGATTCCTATATTCTTCAGTTAAATCCTCAGGAACAATCGATTTGTACTTTATTAGCAAAGACTATTCAAGATGGTTTGCCAAAAGCTGAATCCAAAATATGGCACGCGCATCCTGTTTGGTTTATTGAAGGGAATCCAATTGTTGGGTATAGCAAACAGAAACGCGGTATTCGTTTAATGTTCTGGAGTGGGCAAGATTTTGACGAACCGGATTTAATTATTCGTGGAGAAAAATTTAAAGATGCTTCGGTTTTTTATACGGATGTTTCGCAAATCGATACTCTTGCACTTGAGCGTTGGTTGCAAAAGGCACAAATGATTCAGTGGGATTATAAAAATATTGTAAAACGCAAAGGGAAGTTAGAGCGATTGAAATAAAAGATGCTTATTTATTATGAAAATTTTACACAATCAAAGTCAGTTAAAACGGCTATTGTTTCTTGGAATCGCAAATGTAATCATCGGTTTTGGTTCATTATTTACAACCGCTAGTCAGTATTTGGTTGCACTCGGCGGACTAGGATTGGTCTATATCGTTCAATATTTTTATACCAAAAATAGGATGATGGTCGAACTCACACCGGATTTCATTGTCTTCAACGGACTTTTTAAAAAGAAAACAATTCGCGTGGATGAAATAACTGCTTATAAATATTTTGCCGGGGATCATACGATCACTTCAAAAGATACAACTATAGTAATTGATACTAATTTAGTCGATAAAGTGACCCAAGATGAATTGAAAGCCTATTTTGATTCCTTGCAATTAAAGTAAACCCATAAAAAAAACCGCTCGTTAAAAGCGGTTTTTTTTCTAATGTCTAAAGTCTAAAGACTAATGTCTAACGTCTAATCTTACATATACGCCTCAATCGGTGCGCATGAACAAACCAAATTACGGTCACCATACGCATCATCTACACGACGAACGCTAGGCCAGAATTTGTTTTCACTCAAATACTCCAACGGGAAAGCTGCCGCTTCACGCGAATACGGGAAGTTCCAATCGTTAGCCGTTAACATAGCTAAGGTGTGTGGAGCATTTTTCAAAACATTGTTCGCATCTTCTGCGGTAGCCGCTTCAATCTCTTTGCGAATAGCAATCATGGCATCACAAAAACGATCCAATTCGGCTAAGTCTTCTGATTCTGTAGGTTC
>CAYNDK010000233.1:0-2998 GCA_964395965.1 uncultured Flavobacterium sp. | reverse complement strand
GTGAAAATCCCATCGGGTACAATTGCTTCACTTCAAAAGTCGAAATCGCAAAATAGGGGGAAGGGTATAATTTGGCTATCGCCGAAATGATAAATAAAAAGGAAACGAGGATACGCAATCCCCAAGCAATGGTCGATTTATTTTTTTCCATGCATCATTGTTTTTGACAAAGATAACCACCCCAAACATGAGCTGGTGTTAACGATTTGTTATTGCCCGAAACCCATTAAGATTAAAGCAAATACCGAGTAATTGATCATGTCTTGGTAATTGGCGTCAATACCCTCTGAAACTAAGGTTTTGCCTTTGTTGTCCTCAATTTGTTTCACGCGCAAAAGTTTTTGCAAAATCAAATCGGTCAAACTACTCACACGCATTTCCCGCCAAGCTTCACCATAATCGTGGTTTTTGGCTTCCATCAAGGCTTTGGTAAGGGCTACTTTTTCGTCATACAATTTCGAAGCGGCTGCCGTGTCCAAGTCGGGTTGATCCACTACGCCGAGTTCCAACTGAATCAAAGCCATAATGCAATAATTGATGATGCCAATGAATTCACCCGTTTCGTCTTCGTCTACTTTTCGCACCTCATTTTCTTGCAAACTGCGAATGCGTTGCGCTTTGATAAAGATTTGATCGGTGAGGGAAGGTAATCGTAAAATGCGCCAAGCGCTACCGTAATCGGTCATTTTTTTGACAAATAAATCACGGCAAATTCCGATGACCTTGTCGTATTCTTGAGCAGTATTTCGCATTAACTCGTATCTTTGTTTGAAATTTTTTCAAATGTAACGAATTCGGGTAAAACAACCCAAGTGAAAAATGGTTTTTCACCGAAAACGTTTTCCTATTTTTTGACATATGACCCTCAATTGCCGCAGTACATTAATCGACCTAGCTATCCCAAAAATCATGGGGATTGTCAACCTCACACCCGATTCGTTCTACGACGGAGGAAAGTTGCAAGATCCAACGCAAGTCATTGCTCAAGTCAAACAAATGTTGGACGAAGGCGCCACTTTTATTGATGTAGGCGGGTATTCGAGTCGGCCCAACGCAGCCCCGGTTTCTGAGGGAGAAGAACGCCAACGGGTCGTGCCCATTATCGAATTATTGGTCAATCATTTTCCCGGTATTTTGATTTCTATCGATACCTTCCGCAGCAGTGTGGCTGAAGCCGCTGTTCAAGCAGGAGCCTGTTTGATCAACGATATTTCAGCGGGATTATTAGACAAAGAAATGCTACCCACCGTGGCTCGTTTGCAAGTGCCTTACATCATGATGCACATGCGTGGAACACCGCAAACCATGACCACTTTGACCAACTATGACGATATTGTCAAGGAAATGCAGTATTATTTTTCCGAACGCATTGCAGCAGCGCGCGCCTTGGGAATTAATGATGTGATTATCGATCCCGGTTTCGGATTTGCCAAAACCCTCGAACAAAATTATAAAGTGCTGCAAAAAATGGAATTATTTGCGTTTCAAAAAGTGCCTGTTTTGGTTGGTGTATCCAGAAAATCGATGATTTATAAAGTGTTAGAAACGACTCCGCAAGAAGCACTCAACGGGACAACAGTACTGAATACCCTGGCTCTACAAAAAGGCGCTTCGATTCTACGTGTGCACGATGTAAAAGCCGCTCACGAGTCTGTTCAACTCCTTCAACAAGTATCCCATGCGTAAAATTATTTTCCTAAGTCTATTCGCTGTTTTTACGGCGTGTTCCAACAAAGAAGTATTGCTGCCTGAAGCCGAAATTACGGTGGTAAAAAATGTAGATAACCTTTCTCCAGTTTATATTTTTTTCGAGAAAAACGGAAACGATACACTGGCCGATTTGAATCGGAAGAATACCATTACTTCGACTAATTACATTTTTAATATTGACAAACGGTTACCGATGCGTTTGGTCGTACCCGAAGTGAATTTTGTGCTAAAGAAGAAAGAAGCGAGTCCGCACAAAAGCGAAACTGCCCAGAATTATTTTTCCTATTCCGATACCAAAGCGCGCAACTTGGCTTTTCTCAATATGCAGCTTGTGCACCTCAAACAAGGGAAATATGAAGAGAACTTTCCAGTACAAGTTTCAAAAACAGGAGCAATTCAAATTCAAGGTAAACCTATTGCCATGGATAAAGTCATGGCTTATTTGGCACAACTGCCCTCGGATAAGCCAATTAAACCCCAATTTCAATTCGATCACAATATGACTTATGGTGATTACCTCAAGTTTCGCATTGCCGTTAGTCAATGGAAATTTCCTGCTCTAGGAGCAACCTGGTTTACGGAAGATTGGTTTGCTAATAACTAAATGTTATGGAAACAATACCGAGGGAGTGACAAAAATGGAGGTGGTGTTTGATCTACAATAAATTGATAATTTAGGAGTTACATTAAAAAAAAGTGATGACTCGAATTTTATTTTTCTTTCTAATAGCTACAATAGGGTTGACGGCCCAGAAGAAAGTTGTTCCATTGGAAGAAAAAGTAAATTACACATTAAATAACTCTGATTTTGAAGATACCCTTTTTTTGGATGTCAATCAGCGGCTCACTCCATTTCTAGGGAAATGGAAGTCTAGTCAAGAAGGATATGAGGTGGAATTTATTATTACCCAATATTTTGATACGGATAATCATCAAGATGGTTTATTTGGTGGCATTAAAGTAGTAAAAGAAGGGATTATAATTTTGGATACAACAAACTATACTGGACCTAATTACATTACTGGAGGTGTTTTTTCAAATCCTAAAGATACCCAAACCGTCCTATTGTTTTTTTCAGAAATCTCCGAAAAATGGGTTTGTGGACATGTGTCAGAAATCACACTGACACTTGCCCATACAGGCACATTGAAATGGAATCTAGATGAAAAAAATAATTTGAGTACCATTCAGTTACCAAAGAATCTCGAATTTAAAAAGGAAATAGAGTAGTGTTTACTGATGATGATACGGCTCACCTTTTAAAATCGTAAAGCCGCGGTACAATTGC
>CAYNDK010000232.1:0-3012 GCA_964395965.1 uncultured Flavobacterium sp. | reverse complement strand
CCTCAAAAAAAAACGTCAGCAAACTCTTTTCTGCTTGAAAAAATAAAAACTACTACTCCAATACATTCCCATTAATCTTAATCAACATCCTATAATCCCGTTTTTAGACCATACCAAACACAGCAGCTAACAAGAAATCTGTTTAAACAACTGTAGGGACACTCGAAAAAAAAAACTTACCCCCACACTAATTATACCATAAAAATTAGACATACACCTTTAATATATGTAGCCTATAACTCGCCATACTCCTTTACTATATAAATGAGAGCTGGAAATTTGACATTACTATACTTATATATATAGGTGTATTTTTTGTGGTACAACCGCAATCTGTTATATTTGCAGTCCATTAAAAACTAAGGAATGATTAAGATTACTTTACCAGACGGTTCGATTAAAGAGTTTTCCTCGGGCGTGACTCCGATGGATGTTGCTAAAAGTATAAGTGAAGGATTAGCGCGAAATGTGATTTCGGCTTCCTTTAATGGCACCACGGTGGAAACCGAAACCCCATTAACCACGGACGGCGGATTGGTATTGTACACCTGGAATGACTTGGAAGGCAAGAAAGCCTTTTGGCATTCTACTTCGCACGTCATGGCGCAAGCGTTACAAGAAATCTATCCAGGCATTAAATTGACATTAGGCCCAGCGATTGATAATGGCTTCTATTATGATGTAGATTTTATGGAGCACAAAATCACGGATGCTGATTTCAAGAAAATCGAAGACCGTGTTTTGGAAATTGCTCGTGAAAAACATGAATTCAAAATGCGCTCGGTTTCAAAAGCAGAGGCTTTAGCAGTATATAAAGACAACGAATACAAAACCGAATTGATTTCCAATTTGGAAGACGGCACGATTACGTTTTGTGACCACTCGAACTTCTTTGACTTGTGTCGTGGAGGTCACATTCCGAACACCGGCTTAATCAAAGCAATGAAAATAATGAGTGTGGCGGGTGCGTATTGGCGTGGCGATGAAAAGAACAAACAGTTAACTCGTGTGTACGGTATTTCGTTCCCAAAACAAAAAGACTTGACCGAGTACTTGGAGTTGTTGGAAGAAGCCAAACGTCGTGACCACCGCAAATTGGGGAAAGAATTGGAATTGTTTGCCTTTTCTCAAAAAGTAGGTCAAGGCCTTCCTTTATGGTTACCTAAAGGTGCTGCTTTACGCGATCGCTTAGAACAATTTTTGAAACGAGCTCAGAAAAAAGCTGGCTATGAACAAGTAGTTACACCACATATCGGTCAAAAAGAATTGTATGTGACTTCAGGGCATTATGCCAAATACGGGGCAGACAGTTTTCAACCGATTCATACACCTGCAGAAGGTGAAGAGTTCTTGTTAAAACCAATGAACTGTCCACACCACTGTGAAATTTACAACACCAAACCTTGGTCCTACAAAGATTTACCTAAACGTTATGCAGAGTTTGGAACAGTATACCGTTACGAACAATCGGGAGAATTGCATGGTCTAACCCGTGTACGCGGATTTACACAAGATGATGCCCATATTTTCTGTACACCGGAACAATTGGATACAGAATTTAAAAAAGTAATCGACTTAGTACTTTATGTATTCGGTTCATTAGGATTTGAAAATTTCACCGCACAAGTTTCGGTGCGCGACTTGGACAACCCTGATAAATATATCGGTAGTGTTGAAAATTGGGAAAAAGCAGAAAATGCCATTATCAATGCCGCACGTGATAAAGGACTGAATTATGTAATTGAAAGTGGTGAAGCAGCATTTTATGGCCCAAAACTTGATTTCATGGTAAAAGATGCTTTGGGACGTAGCTGGCAGTTGGGAACTATCCAAGTAGATTACAATTTACCAGAGCGTTTCGAACTAACCTACAAAGGTTCAGATGATAAGCTTCACCGACCAGTGATGATTCACCGAGCACCTTTCGGTTCAATGGAGCGTTTTATTGCTATCTTACTCGAACATACAGCTGGAAATTTCCCATTATGGTTGATGCCCGAACAAGCTATCATCCTGTCTTTGAGTGAGAAATATGAAAATTATGCGCAAAAAGTTTTAAGTTTGCTAGAAAATAGCGAAATTCGCGCCCTAATTGACAACCGCAACGAAACAATTGGCAAGAAAATCCGTGAAGCGGAGATGCAAAAAATGCCGTTTATGTTGATTGTGGGAGAAGAAGAAGAGAAAAACGGTACCGTTTCTGTACGTCGCCATGGCCAAGAAGGCAAAGGCAATAGCACGATGTCGATTGAAGATTTTGTAGCATTAGTACAAGAAGAAATTGGAAAGTCGTTAAAATCATTTGAAGTATAACCCCTGGAAACAGGATAAAATAAATTAGCCATAGCAATTAGAAATAACAGAGGTAGTTATAAACCTCGCGAGGAAAAGAAGGATGCACACCGCACCAATAACGGTATTCGTGTGCCTGAAGTTCGATTAGTAGGTGACAATGTAGAGCCTGGCGTTTACAAAATCATGGACGCGCTACGTTTAGCCGAAGAATTGGAAGTGGACTTAGTGGAGATTTCTCCCAATGCCGATCCTCCAGTTTGTAAATTGATGGATTACGGAAAGTTTTTGTACCAACAAAAGAAACGGGACAAAGAACTGAAAGCAAAATCAACACAGATTACTGTGAAAGAAATTCGTTTCGGACCACAGACCGATGAGCACGATTACGAGTTCAAGAAAAAGAACGCTGAGAAGTTCTTGAAAGAAGGTTCGAAACTAAAAGCTTTTGTATTTTTCAAAGGTCGTTCCATCATCTACAAAGAACAAGGTCAAATCTTGTTGTTGCGTTTAGCACAAGATTTGGAAGAGCATGGAAAAGTAGAAGCCATGCCGGTGTTAGAAGGTAAGCGTATGATTATGTTCATCGCTCCTAAAAAGAAAAAATAATAGTCGTTACCGCATTATGTACTTCGGTTGGCTACCGAAGCAAACGGGTATCACTATACGAAATTGAGTAAATTGAATCGCAATAAATTTGGGAAATTATGCCTAAAATGA
>CAYNDK010000231.1:0-3133 GCA_964395965.1 uncultured Flavobacterium sp. | reverse complement strand
TAGAGCGTCGGATTGTGGTTCCGAAGGTCGGGGGTTCGAGACCCCTCATTCACCCAAAAGCCCTGAAAATTCAGGGCTTTTTTATTTCTACTATTTTCTTTTTTATTTTTGGTAAAAATACAATGCATGAAAAGATTCATCCTCATTCTTTTGTTACTCCCTATGATTGGATGGAGTCAGGCCAAAAAGAAAAAAGCGGCCCCCAAAAAAGCTGCTACAGAAGCGCAACACGGTGGCATGCAAGGGCTTCCTCCTGAAATTGAACGCACCTTAAAAATTAAATTAGCCGTAATACAACATTTTGTTTCACAACCTGGTGATAAAGGGGAAGAATTGTTTTGGCAAACAAAAGGAAAATTAACTTTTGGGATAGTCAATTATACTGAAGAGCAAAATCCTAAATTCAAAGCATTATTTATTGCTCAATACAAGGAAATGTACAAGGGATATATATTAATGATTTCGCAAGGAGATGTAAAAGCTACCAATTCATTCCTGCAGTTATTGGTCAAACAAGAACGAGAATATAGAGATTTACTGACTCCAGAGCAATTAAAAAAATATAAAGAAGCCTTTGCAACAATGGAGTCCTCAAATCGTCAGGCATACGATTCCTATACAGGATTATTTTTTTCAGATACGTTACTAGCTGAATATCAAAAAGGGTTTAAATAAAAAAGGCTGTATGTACAGCCTTTTATTTATTTTTTACTTTCTGGATCAGTTTTGTCAACCACTAATCGTTGGTCGCGATTGGCAATTTCCCAAACTATAGTAAAAGCATATTGTGCTCTTTTGGTCAATAAATCAAATTCAATTTTATCAACATCATCCGTAGGTTTATGGTAATCGGCATGAACACCACTAAATAAAAATACAGATGGAATGCCATGTTTGGCAAAATTATAATGATCGGAACGATAATAAAAACGATTTGGATCTTTACGGTCATTGTATTTGTAATCCAAAACTAATTTGGTGTATTTATTATTTACATTCTCACAAATTGTGTAAAGGTCAGTTGACAAATAATCAGAACCAATTACATAAATATAATTACCATTTTCACTGTGAGCAGTATCGCGTCGTCCTATCATGTCGATATTGACGTCGGCAACTGTGTTTTTAAGTGGAAATAATGGATTTTCAGAATAATAGCGCGACCCATGCAATCCATGCTCTTCAGCAGTTACATGGAGAAAAAGTAAGGAGCGTTTGGGGCCATGTCCTTCTTTTTTAGCTTTTTGAAAAGCTTGTGCGATTTCCATAAGTGCAACAGTTCCTGAACCATCGTCATCAGCACCGTTATGAATTTCTCCTTTTCGAATGCCTACATGGTCATAATGCGCAGAAATCACCACAATTTCCTCTGGTTTTTCGCTCCCTTCAATAAAAGCCCAGATGTTCTCTGAATCTGGAAGTCCTTCATCCCGTTTGGCATTGAGAAAAGCTGCAGGTACATTTTGGAGATAATCAGTTGCTCCTTTTGGAAAAGGAATTCCATTTTTTTTGTACTGTTCAATAATATATTTCGCTGCTTTCTTTTGACCTGCACTTCCGGTTTCTCTTCCCTCCATGTCATCAGCTGCAATTACAGTAAGAAATGTTTTTAATTCCTCTTGTGTAATGGTTTCCATGTATTTATTTGCAGTTACTGGACCAGGTGTTGGACTTTTTGTTGTAGGAGCTTGAGAAGATCCACCACAGGACCAAACTAGTGTTGCTAGTGCCAGACAATACAGTGTTTTTTTCATATTAATGTATATTTATGAAGGAATAAATAATGAGTCCGAGTAATAAAAAAGAAATCAAGATGATATTAATAACTAATATTCCGATACTTTTCAAGAACGAAATTCCGCGACTTTCACCATAAAAACGATGATGTGCTGGGAAAAAGTAATAGAACATCCATACCATTGATATGGTTCGAATTAAAATTCCTAAAATTGAAAAGATTGAATTAGTTCCCAAAAGATCGAGCACATGTTCAATAAGTAATGTAATTAAATTGATTAAAAGTAAAAAAGAGAAATAATGCAAAGTAAATATACCATGGTCAAAATAATACCAACGCTTTTTACCATGGAATAACCATAGTAGTAAAGCAAAAATGGGCATGTAAATAAACAATGCCTTTGGAAAATTATGTATGAACGACTCGGTAAATTTAGCCCGTAATTGATTATGTGGAATTCGGTATTTCGCCTCAATACTTTTTTTGTTTACCCAATATTCTAAATCATCAATTTTATCGGGGTCTTTTTCTCGAATGGAATCCATCTCGCGAATAGTATTGTATCCAAAATTCAAAAATGCTTCACGATTTAATTTATTTTCCTCTCGATTATTGACAAGGAGTTTTAACGAGTCAATGATAGGTTTTGCACTACTATCCTTTTGCTCAAGTGCTGTTAGCCATGCAATTTCTTTGACTGTTTTCTCTTTTTGCTTTTTAATAATGCGTTCAGCTTTATCATCGGTGATCGCAACTGTAGAATCTTCTTTTTCTTCTAAATCCTCAGTTGGAGTGAGCATATTTATCGACAGAAAAGTGACAAAACTGATGAAAATATACAAACGAACGGGAGCCAAATAGGATAGGCGCTTACCAGATAAGTATTCTCGGGTTAATGATGCCGGTTTGAACAATAAATTGCGAATGGTTTTCCAAAAGGCATTCTCATAATGCGTCAAATCCTCAAAAAAATGGACAAAAAGATGGTAAAAAGTTTTCCGCGTATCGGTGTTTTCCTGTCCGCAATTCGGGCAATACCGTTCTGCCACGACATGATTACAATTCAAACAGGTTTTATCCTTTCGTATAGGGCTTTTATGCGACATGAAATTTTTGTTTTAGCAGATGTAAAACTAGGAAAAAAAATACATTTATATTTGTGAAACTAACTTAAATCAAAGCGAATGCAATCAGATGCAAAATCACCAGAAGCATACATGAAAGAAATTCCAGCAGACCGTGTCGAAGTCATGAATCAACTTCGCACCATCATCATGGAAAATTTGCCCAAAGGATTCAAAGAAGGCATGAGTTATGGGATGCTGACGTATGTGGTGCCTTTTGAATTGTATCCAGCAGGTTACCATTGTGCCAAAGATCAGGAACTCCCTTTTT
>CAYNDK010000230.1:0-3134 GCA_964395965.1 uncultured Flavobacterium sp. | reverse complement strand
ACCGCTTCGCCTTTGATAATTCGCTCGCGCAACCGTTTGTTATCCACATACATTTGCTCCATTAACGCCGCCATTTCGGTCATCTCATACATTTCAAAACCGTCAGCATCTTTGGTCACTTTAGGTTTTGCGCAAGCCTCTTTTTTGGGAGCTTCTTTCTTTATGGTTTCCTCTTTCTTTTGACAAGAAAAAAGAGTACTTAAAGCGATAAAAACTAATAAACGTAATTTCATTCTTATTTTTTCAAATAAACACCCGTAGCAGTGAAGGCATAGGTAATTTCAGGCTTGGTGATTTTAGCAATTTCTTCTTTGGATTTACCACCATCTTTTGCATAATGCTTTAATTCATCAACTGAAACTACATCTACAAACGCTTTTCCTTTCACAATAGCTTCAGCATTATCCGCGTTCAAGGGTACAAAAAAACCATAGTCTTGAAAACGCACAAAGGATTCTTCGTTTCCTCCCAAATCCAAACGCATCCAACAACCTTTCTTTTTACATACCGAATTGATTTTCGATTTGAAAACAACAGTCAGCGTATCCCCTTTTTTCAAACCTTTGTATTTCTTCAACATTTGCTTTTCAGTCAATACATTCTTGATTTCAAATTTATCCCCGAAAAGTTTATATTCATCAGTGCTGTAGGCCGTTTGTGCCTTTTTAGTATTCTTTTGTTTTTCTTGAGCTGAAATGGAAACGCCTACAATTAACAAGGCTGCTACCACTAAAATTCCTATTTTTTTCATGGTTAAAATGTTTAATTGGATACAAAGTTATAATCTTATAGAAAATAGCCTCATTTTCCTTCTTATTTTTTGATTAATTTAAACAGAATCAAAATTATACTGTAAATCCGCATCGATTTCATAGAAAAGTGTCCGAACCTAAGCTTTTTTTTACTAGCTTAGCCGAAAACCAAAACAACACACCAACTGCTTATTATCCTCATTAAAATGGGGCCAAATGATTACGATGAATACAGAAAACACACCCGAGATTGACATTATAAAAGCGTCCCACTCAAAAATTGCCCAAGTAGATTTTGACAATCTTACTTTTGGAAATACTTTCACCGATCACATGCTAGTTTGTGATTTCAAAGAAGGGCAATGGCAAAAGCCCGTAATTAAACCCTACGAACCCTTTCTAATTGATCCTTCTGCCAAGGTTTTCCATTACGGACAAGCCATTTTTGAAGGAATGAAGGCCTATCGTGATGCCAACAATCAAGTATGGTTGTTCCGTCCTGATCAAAATATGGATCGCTTTAATAAATCGGCTACCCGTTTGGCAATGCCTGAGGTATCTGAGGATATTTTTATTGGCGGACTTAAACAATTGGTGGCTTTAGAAGAACAGTGGGTTAAAGGCGGAAAAGGAAATTCCTTATATATCCGTCCGTTTATGATTGCTGTTGGATCTGGAGTAATCGCGCAACCTTCCACACAATACCGTTTTATGATTATTCTTTCGCCTGCGAAATCGTATTATTCTGGTGAAGTAAAAGTAATCATCGCCGAACATTACAGTCGGGCAGCCAACGGCGGTATAGGCGCGGCCAAAGCAGCCGGAAACTATTCCGCTCAGTTTTACCCAACCAAATTGGCCAACGAACAAGGGTTCCAACAAATAATTTGGACCGATGATGCTACGCACACAAAATTGGAAGAAGCGGGAACCATGAATGTGTTTTTCCGTATCAACGATACCCTCATTACAGCTCCAACCAGTGAACGAATTCTGGACGGTGTAACCCGTAAATCCCTATTGGATATCGCCCAAAAAGAAGGAATTCAAGTGGATGTGCGTTCGCTAACCGTAGACGAACTCGTGAAAGCGGCACAAGACGGTAGTTTAAAAGAAATGTTTGGAGCCGGAACAGCCGCAGTGGTGAGTCCGATTAAAGGATTCCAGTACCAAGAACATTATTATGAATTGACTCCACAGGATCAACCCATGGCGTTGTTCTTAAAAGAAAAATTAACCAACATCCAATACAAACTCGAAGACGACCCGTTTGGATGGACCGTTCACGTATAATCACAAGCAGCTTCGGCTGCTTTTTTTATGGAGCATTGTGGCATTTCTATCAAATGAGGAACTACTTCCAATTGAAGATTGCTGCGCAGTTGTTACACACTGTAACCTGCGATTACTGATCATTGATTACTGAAAACTGATCACTATTTTGCTCAGTGGCATAGCCGCTCAGCCTCTTAGAAGCTTCTACATACTTTTCGTACAAAAAATGCGTTATACCCAAAAACCAACTGATATGCGCACAATTGTATTTATTTTTACTTTCCTGTTGACCCAACTTCTTTTTAGTCAAGCCGATATCCGCGAACCTGGAGACCGCATCGATATGGTAATGGAATTAATGCACCCGAATACCCAACTCGAACTCCGATTTGAAATGAATAAAGCCAAGGTTATTGAAAAGAAAATGGTGCTGGTGACTTTTTTAAAAAATACAAAAGTGACACAAATCCAATTGCTTTTTGAGGATAAATCGGTAGTGAAATTAACTGCATGGAATTTTATTCACTTGGAAGGAACCATCAAAGACACCCAACAATACGCCTTAGAAATTAAAATCACACCCGATTTACAAAACACCCTTTTAACCAAAGATTTAAAAGCCATTCAATTGGACAAACTTATCATTCCCATCACATACAATCCTAAAGAGGACAATTTAAGAGCCTTTATGAATGAATTAAAAAGTTTTGATTAGCGAGAATTCGTATTTTTACGCGTCAATTAATCCTTTTCTTTTGAAAAAAATAGTCCTCCTAGCAACACTAAGTGTGCTCATAAGTTGCCAATCCAAAACCCAAGAATCTGTTGCAGAAGCTACAACTTCGGTTACCGATTCATTAGCGAAGCAACCTGCGCTTTCTCCAGAGGCTTTCAACAAGCAACTCCTATCAGGCGGTTTCTTAAACTATGCGGAAACCAAAAAACCTGTAAAGGAGAGCGAACTCAATATTTACGACGAGAACACCAATAAATATGCGTTTGTCGATGCCGAAGCGTTAACCGAATTTGATTTTAAATTTTTCAATACCCAGATTAAACGCATGCTGGCCAAACGAAATATCCAAATTTCAGTGGCCCCTGCTCCCG
>CAYNDK010000229.1:0-3238 GCA_964395965.1 uncultured Flavobacterium sp. | reverse complement strand
GTTTTTCAAGTACCCAATGAAAAGGAATAGCTAGAGTAGTAAAAGGTGGTAATTCAAACCAATTCCAGGGAGCGGTTGTACAAATAAAATATACAATTGCAAATCGGGAGAAGAATTTTTGCATGGCTGATGTTTATTTTGATTTTGTAAATATAGTAAATTGATTAACAGATTTTTAATCCGTTTTCACAAGGCAGGTCCGGACAAATTAAAGTCACTTCATCACCATTTACAGCACCCAGTAGCAAACATTCACTTTTAAAATTAGCTATTTGTTTCGTGGGAAAATTTAAAACGGCAACGACTTGTTTTCCCAGCAATGCTTCTGTTGTGTACCTTTTTGTGATTTGAGCAGAAGTTTTACGAATACCTAATATTCCAAAATCAATCCAAAGTTGATAGGCAGGCTTGCGTGCTTCTTCAAAGACCTTAGCTTCAATAATAGTACCAGTATGAATTTCAATTTTTTCAAAGTCATTCCAAGATATTTCCATTTTTTATCGAATTGTAGATAGAGATTTGTATGAATTGTTTTAAATGATGTAAGAACAGTTTGGCTTTAAATGCAATTTTTAATCCTAGCCTAAATTAAGGATAAAATATGAACCTAGAAATTATATTTTGGTTTAAAAATTGAATAAATACTATTGTTTTGTGACAAATAATATTGATATCAAAAAAAAAGAACTATTTTTTTTCATTTTTTATTTATACATATTTGCTAATTTAGTATATTTATGCAAAATTTATATATATGGATATTCCAGCTTGTCCAAAGTGTCAAAATACAACAATTGTAAAAAGTGGCGTAATTAAGGATAGACAACGGTTTTTATGCAAATCGTGTAATTACTATTTCACAGTTAATAAACTCGGAAAAAAGATCGATAGTTACTATGTTACCAAAGCTTTGCAACTTTATCTTGAAGGGCTAAGTTTTCGTGAAATTGAACGTATTATTGGGGTTTCTCATGTGACAGTGAGCAATTGGGTAAAAGAATTTAAAGTAACTAAACCCAATCATACCGATTATCATCCTACTTATAAGATATATAATCATTTAGAGTTAGTAGAATTTCTAAAAAACAAAGAGCAATTGAAAGGAGCGGGGATGATTATTACCGAACTAGGAGACAAGTTTATGCTAATTAAATGGGAACGTTTCAAAGATTAACTATAGTCTTTACATAAATATATATACTAATTTTTCCCTTTAACAAAAATTTAGAATTTGGTCATGCAAAATGTATTACTAACCAAATTTTAAATTATGAAAAAAAGTATTGTATTAGCTGCACTTATTTGTTCAGCTTTTTCATTCGCCCAAGGTTCGCCAGATTATGGTGGGGGAATGAAATTCAATTTGAATACGGAAGGGACCAAATACATGCGTTTCATTGCATGGAACCAAATCTGGGCTCGATCAACTGATTTAAATCCAGGGACAATGATTGGTGACCAAGGGACTTCTCGTCAAGAGGATATTGGTTTACGTCGTTTACGTATTTTAGCTTATTCTCAAATTTCTCCACGCTACATGATTGTAACTCACATCGGGATTAACAATCAGTCCTTCATTAATGGTGGAGCAGCAGGTTCCCAAAATACCGGTGGATATGGAGCCGGAAAAAAGCCAGGCCTTTTCTTTCATGATGCTTGGAATGAATATGCAGTAGTGCTACCTAATGAGAAAAAGCCATTTAGTTTGTCGATTGGTGGGGGTTTACATTATTACATGGGGTTGTCGCGTATGACCATGTCATCAACATTAAATTACATGACAGTTGATGCTCCTATTTTCAACTGGCCATTGATTGAAAATTCAGATCAATTTGCGCGACAAATAGGTTTGTTTGCCAAAGGTAAATACAATCGATTTGAATACCGTTTAAGTATTAATAAACCATTTTCTACCAATGTGGCTCCCGTAAATACTACAGATGCAAATGCTGCTGTTGCTGTTGATAACAATGGAAATGCACGTTGGTCAAAAGCGGGTTATTTTGAATATCAATTTTTTGATAAAGAATCCAACTTTTTACCATTTAAAGTCGGAAGTTATTTGGGTACCAAAAAAGTATTCAACTTGGGAGCAGGTTTCTATACAGAACCAAGTGCAACACGTACCAGTGTAAACGGAGTTATTGAAAAACACCCAATAAATTTGTTTGCTGGTGATGTATTCATTGACATGCCAGTAGGGGCTAAAGAAAAGAAAGCAGCAATTACTGCATACAGTGTGTATTACAACTACAATTTTGGTCCAAACTATTTGCGAAATCTTGGTATAATGAATACGGGAGTAGTGGACCCTAATTTTTCTGGGACTAAAGCACTTGCCGGTGTAGGGAATACCCAGCCAATGATTGGTACGGGATCTATTTGGTATACGCAAGCCGGATACTTAATCCCTAATAAAGCTGAAAAGCCTAAAGTTAGAATCCAACCCTTTGCGGCATTTACCTACAAAAATTTTGAGGCATTAGACAAAGCGAGTGGACAATACGACTTAGGAACCAACTTCTTTTTAGATGGTCATCATGCTAAAATTACAGCACAATATTCTACAAGACCTGTGTACACAGCAGTAGATAAAATCGATTCTCACAAAGGAGAATTCATCCTTCAATTACAAATTTATTTATAATATTAAACAAGTATACTATGAGCAAAGAATCTTCAAAAGGTATTTGGAAAGTCATTTCGGCTTCGTCCATGGGGACCATGATCGAATGGTACGATTTCTACATTTTCGGAAGTTTAGCAGTGGTTATTTCAACCAAATTCTTCCCAGCGGACAATCCAACAGCCGCATTTTTATCAACCTTGGCTACGTTTGCAGCGGGGTTTGTAGTTCGCCCCTTTGGAGCGCTATTTTTTGGGCG
This sequence comes from uncultured Flavobacterium sp., assembly GCA_964395965.1. Taxonomy (GTDB): domain Bacteria; phylum Bacteroidota; class Bacteroidia; order Flavobacteriales; family Flavobacteriaceae; genus Flavobacterium. The sequence continues at coordinate 353 of CAYNDK010000229.1, read as the reverse complement.
ATTAGGCGATTTAATTGGACGTAAATATACGTTCATGGTAACGTTAATGTTAATGGGAGGTGCCACGTTCCTCATTGGATGTATTCCAAGTTATGAAACTATTGGTTTTATGGCTCCCTTGTTAGTCTTGGTTCTTCGCCTTCTACAAGGTTTAGCTTTAGGAGGTGAATACGGAGGAGCTGCAACTTATGTAGCAGAACATGCTCCCAAAGGAGAACGAGGATATTGGACCTCTTGGATTCAAACTACCGCTACAGTTGGATTATTTGTTTCGTTAATGGTGATATTAATTACCAAACAAATGATGACTAAAGAAGCCTTCGAAGATTGGGGATGGAGAGTTCCGTTCTGGG
>CAYNDK010000228.1:0-3245 GCA_964395965.1 uncultured Flavobacterium sp. | reverse complement strand
CAATACGTCGTTTTAAACCTCCTTGGTATTGTCCGTCAATCCATACGGTTAAGTAATTTTTATCCGAATAAAATTGCTTGGCACTTTCTCCTTCACGAATAGGCATCACCCCTTCATAACTGATATAGCGTGTGATACCTGCACCTATAATAATGAAGATAAAAGCCAAATGCAATAACAATGTCGCCCAATTTTTACGTAAATGCAATTGATAGCGTTTGATGTTCCCAAAAAAGTTGATTAAGAAAAATAAGAGAATCAATTCAAACCATTTGGTGTTGTAAATCCAAATACGAGCCGTATCCGTATTGTAATCACTTTCGATGAAGGTTCCCGCAGCCATTGCAGCTGCATAAACGATAAACAATACCGCCATTAAACGGGTAGAATACAAGAAGGAAGCTAATTTATCAGCCATTTTCAAAAAAATTTACGCAAAAATACACCAAAAAAAACGTTTTCACTGTTTCGCTCCATCGATTTTAATGGAATATTAGGAATTGTGCGTACTGCGGAATAAAATTGCTTTTTGCCCCTTTTTTCATACTTTTACGGCCATGATAAAAACGGTGATAATCGGATCAGGAAATGTAGCGCAACATCTCATTACGGCCTTTCGCGAAAGCGGAAACATTCACCTCGTTCAAGTACTAGCCCGTCAACCAGAAACCCTAGAAAAACAGTTTCCCGATTTGGATATTTGTACTCAAGCTGCCCAACTTGTCGATGCCGATGTGTATGTGATTGCCGTTTCAGATAATGCTATTGGTGCCGTTTCAGAGAGTCTCCAACTAAACAACAAACTGGTTGTACATACCTCAGGAACAACTTCTCTTTCGGTTATGGCTGCCCAAAACCGGCGTGGAGTATTCTATCCCTTACAAACGTTTACCAAAGGAAAGCGACTTGCCTACCAACACATTCCATTTTGCTTGGAGGCCGAAAACGAAACCGATTATGCTTTACTAACGGATCTAGCGCAATCCGTTTCTGAATCAGTGTACCGCATTTCAGAGGACCAACGTAAAGCCTTACATGTCGCCGCTGTATTTGTGTGTAATTTTACCAACCACCTTTACCAAATCGGTAATGATCTCTGTGAAGAACATCAGGTTCCCTTTGCTATTCTTAAACCATTGATAGCAGAAACTGCGGATAAAATCCAAACGCTTTCACCAATGCAAGCTCAAACAGGACCTGCCCTACGTGGCGATACCGAAACCTTAAATCGTCACCTCGCATCGCTAACTGATGCCACCCAAAAAGAATTGTACCAACTCTTGACTAAATCAATTATTGATCATGGAAAAAAGCTATAAAGAACTCATGAATGACATCACCACCTTTGTCTTGGATGTAGATGGTGTGCTTACTGACGGAACCGTACACGTTTCTCCCACCGGTGAAATGCTCCGCGAAATGCATATTCGCGATGGATTTGCAATGAAAGCAGCCCTTGAAAGTGGCTACAATGTTTGCATTATTTCTGGCGGAAGTAATGAAGGTGTGCGCATCCGCTTGCGTAACCTTGGGATTACCGATATCTATTTGGCCTCACCCGATAAAGTGGAAACCTTTAAGGAATATTGTGACATTTATGGCATCCAACCGGATCAAGTATTGTACATGGGAGACGATATTCCTGATTATCACGTGATGCAAAAAGTTGGTCTTCCTACGTGTCCTCAAGATGCGAGTCCAGAAATCAAAGCCATTTCCACCTACATTTCCCACAAAAATGGTGGTAAAGGTGCTGTGCGAGATGTCATTGAACAAGTAATGAAAGTGCAAGGTAAATGGCACACCTATTATAACGGAAAACACGATTAAGGTTCTCAATAAATGATGCAGTATTTCAAACTCATTCGTCCGCTCAACTTACTATTGTTGGCGCTCTCGTTTCTAATTTTTCGATTTGGTTTTTTGAAATTTCAAAATCCTGTACCTGATCTAGCGCTGTCCAATTTTCAATTTTTCCTATTAATGGGAGCAACTCTCCTATTAGCCGCTGGTGGCTATGTGATCAATGCTGTGTTTGATCAAGGAACAGATACAATCAACAAACCTAAATCCAATCCTGTTGGACACAACATCGAGGAAAGTACTGCCTATTATTTGTTTGCCGGACTTTCCATTGCTGGAGTTGGCATTGGTATGTATTTATCCAATGTAATCCAACGACCCGGATTTATAATATTTTTTATACTTATAGCTTCATTGCTCTACACCTATTCGACTTCCCTCAAACAAATCGCACTAGTTGGGAATTTAGTAATCGCTATATTGAGTGGGTTTAGCGTTCTTATTATTGGAATATTTGATTTATTTCCAGCTACCGATGACGCCAACCGACTCCAAATGTCTATTCTATTTTCTGTATTAAAAAACTATGCAACCTTTGCTTTTATCATTACTCTTCTAAGGGAAATCATTAAAGATGCAGAAGATTATGAAGGAGATTATGCAGAAGGAATTCTTACTTTCCCTGTTCGTTTTGGCCGTGCAGCAACTAATCGATTAGTTGGCATTCTCACAATTATCAGTATCCTTTTCATTGGAAGTTATGGCTACATTAATTTTTTTGAAAACAACCTGAACCTTACATTTTTGTATCTTTTACTTTTCATAATTGCCCCTCTTATTTTTGTAGCGATCACGATATTCAAAGCAAAGGACAAAAAAGACTACACCCTATTAAGCAATGTGCTTAAAGGAGTTATTTTCTTTGGTATCCTCTCTATCTATATTGTAAACCTAAACAGAACCATGCATGGATAAATCCTTCACCATCATTTTGGCTTCAGGTTCGCCCCGCCGCCAACAATTCTTTAAAGATTTGGACTTGGATTTTGAAATTCGCCTCAAAGAAGTAGAAGAAGTCTACCCCAGCCAGCTAAAAGCAGAGGAAATTACGAACTATTTGGCCCAACTCAAAGCCGCTGCTTTTGAAGGTACATTAGCTGAAAATGAAGTACTCATAACCAGTGATACTCTTGTTTGGCTTAATGGTAAAGCACTTGGGAAACCTACAGATTATGATCATGCTGTGGCCATGCTTCAAGAACTTTCCAATACTACACATGAAGTAATCACTTCGGTTTGTTTTAAAACCCAAACTTCCGAAGCAGTGCTCTTTGATAAAACGAAAGTTACCTTTGCCCCATTGTCGTTAGAGGCTATTCACTATTATCTCGACAAACACCAACCTTTTGATAAAGCTGGATCATATGGTATTCAAGATTGGA
>CAYNDK010000227.1:0-3281 GCA_964395965.1 uncultured Flavobacterium sp. | reverse complement strand
GGCCAAATCGGGATTCACATTGTAATAATCTTTAACGGCGTAGGGCGAACCTGCACGACCTTTTACCACATCGGGATCATCATTGGAAATCCCATATTTTGTGTAATCTGCCACCAAGGCATGATGGGGAACACCCGTAAACCAAATATGAGTAACTCCCAAATCTTTAATTTCTTTCAGGGCTTTATCGGTGAAATCATTAAACTTACCTACTCCATTTTCTTCTTTAGTTCCCCACGGTTTATTGGTGGTATTGGTATTGCCAAAAAGGCGTGTAAAAACTTGGTAAACGACTTTTTTATGTTCCACGTTGGTCACTTTCTTTTTAGGTTGTGCTTTGGATTTCTTTGCTTGGGCAGACGCCTGAAGGGTAAGCCCTAATGCCGCAAAAAGCAGTATTTTTTTCATCGCTTTTTTATTTTAAAAGACCAATAGCAAATATAGAAAAATAGACGTTTCAGGACGATTTAATCGGCGAAGTTTTAGGATAATCATCAGTATTCATAAAATACTAAATGAAAAGTGTATCTTAGAAAAGTGAACGATTTATCATGAGTAGTATCACTATATTTGCTTTAATACGAGTCAAAATTTGAAAATCAAGTCCTATCTATCACTACTTTTTATATGCTTCCTTGTACAGTCAAGTTGGAGTCAACTCACTGTTGTAGATAGTTTAAAAGTTGTTTTAAAAACCACAAAAGTAGATACTACTCGCGTCAATCTTTACAATCAATTAGCCTTTGAATTAAAAGAAAGTCGGCCTGATATTGCACTAACTTTTGCACAACAAGCTGCGACATTAGCGGATAAAAAAGGGTTTGTTTGGGGAAAATCCAATGCGTTAATCAATCAAGGCAACCTTGCCATCATCAATGGCGATTTTGCTAAAGCCCAAAAACTACTCCATCAGTCTGAACTTATTTTAACCAAACAACTTGAACAAGAACCCAATCATCCGCGCTATTTGGGTGCATTGGCACGAACAAATGCTACACTGGGTGTGATTCTCTCCCAACAAAGTAATTATTATGGTGCTTTAGAAGCCTATTTCAAAGCCTTGGAATTGTTTCAAAAAATCCAGCAAAAACCAATGATTGCCAAAGCCTACAACAATATTGGAGTAGTTTACAAATCACAAGGTAATCGCAAAAAAGCCTTAGATTATTTCAAAAAAGCGTTAGTCCTTCAACAGGAAATTGGTGAGCCATCGGTGCCCGTAACCTTAACCAATGTGGGGGTCATTTATTTTGAACTCAAACAATTTTCCAAAGCCCTATCCTATTACCAAAAAGCAGACATTGCTTTTGCATCCATATCCAATGTTCGTGGTCAATCCCTATTGTACAATTATTTAGGTGATTATTATGTGGCTACCCATCAAGAGGAAAAAGCAAAAACTTACTATGAAAAAGCACTCGCAGGCTATGAATCCATTCAAAATCCATTTGGAGCTGCATTGGCTTTGTACAATTTAGGATTATGGCACCAACAACATGGAACTTTGAATACTGCCATGCAGATGACGCAAAAGTCGTTGGCGTATGCCGAGCAAATTGGTGTATTGGATCAAATGTACCATTCGGAGAAACTATTGAGCGAACTCTATTCCAGTATGGGAGATGCTTCACAATCGTTGGAACATTATAAAAAATTTATTGTGGCACGAGATAGTATTCGCGTACAAGAAAACAACAAGAAGTTCTTAGAAGCCGAAATGAATTTTGAGTACAAAAAACGAGCTGCTCTCCTTGCTGAACAGAACAAAAGACATTCGCAATTGTTAATTTTTACTTTATTGGGAAGTCTTCTAATCATAGGCTTGATCTTGGTAATTTATAACCGAAGTCAGGTCAAAAAACGATTAACGCTCGAAAAAGAATTGGCCGAATACGAACAGAAAGCGTTGCATTTACAAATGAATCCACACTTTGTATTCAATTGTTTGGGATCGATTTCGAGTTTCATCGTGCAAAACGGGACTGATCAAGCATTGAAATACTTGGCTAAATTTTCAAAATTAATGCGTTTAACCTTGGAATATTCCAAAGGATCTTTAATTCCAATTGACAAAGAAATTGAAAGCCTTGAAAATTATTTGGAGTTGGAGCAATTGCGTTTTCATAATAAATTTGACTTTACGATTCATGCAACCGATAAAGTTGAATTTAACATGGGCATTCCGCCCTTATTGATTCAACCCTTTGTTGAAAATGCAATACTTCACGGATTGGTTCCAAAAGATTCGAAAGGAAGCTTGCACGTAGAGTTTGATGTACAACACAATCAATTGATTTGTACAGTTACCGATAATGGAATTGGAATTACCCAATCGCAAAAAATAAAAGCACAATCGATGCAAGCCCACAAATCAATGGCTCTAGAAATTACACGGAAACGCTTGGAAATTATGGAGGCTACGATTGCTCAAGCGGCTCAAATTGAAATTAATGAATTAACCAACCTTACCGAAGTTTTAGGGACGCAAGTTCGCCTACGGCTTCCGATACAATACATTTCGTAACTATGATTACAGCGGTACTAATAGACGATGACCAACATTTACGAACTGGACTAAAAGCCATGCTTTTGCGCTATACGTCTTCCATACAAATTATGGATGAAGCAGACAGCGTAAAATCAGGCGTAGAATTGTTGCAGCGTATAGAACCTCAAGTTATTTTTCTAGACATACATTTAGCCGACGGAACAGGCTTTGACATATTAGAACAAATCAGTGCACTGAAAGGAAAAACAAAATGGCATATAATATTCATTACTGCCCATGAACAATATGCGGTTAAAGCCTTCAAGTTTAGCGCATTGGATTTTTTACTAAAACCTGTTGACCCTGAGGAATTACAAAAAACGATAAACCGTATTCAAGATGCAGTGGGTAAACAAAATTCGTTTGAACATATCGATTTGTTGCTGGAGAATATCCGAAAAAAAGTGGATAATTTTAAGCGAATTGCATTATCCACAAGTGAGGGCATTCATTTATTTGATGTGGCCGATATTATTCGTTGTGAAGCAAAAGGAAACTACACCGAATTCTTTATCAAAAACCACAAGCCCGTCCTCATTTCTAAAACCCTAAAAGAATATGAGGAATTGTTGTCAAATCATGGATTTGAACGCATTCATCAGTCCCATTTAATCAACTTAAACTATTTAAAAACCTACAGCAAATCGGATGGAGGTTATGTAATTATGGGAGATAATAGTCATTTACCCATAGCTGGAAGTAAAAAAGAAAAGTTACAAGAAATCATCAAATC
>CAYNDK010000226.1:0-3377 GCA_964395965.1 uncultured Flavobacterium sp. | reverse complement strand
ATATTTAGCCCAAAAAATTCGAAAACTCAACACACTACATTCAGGATGCACTTGGAAGTAGGCTTCTATCTGCTCTAAAGGGTTTGAGGTAATAAAATGTAAATCATCGTCCAAAGAGATCGCATAAGTGGCTTGAGTGGCTGCCATTAACCGATTACGACTGTAGATCAATCCTTTTGTTGTCGCATTGCGCAACCGTTGAATTGTTGGATAATTTTGAATTAAAAAATCCGTAGTACCATCCTCAGAGGCATCGTCACATACTATACATTCCACATCGGGACGCGCCAATAGATGACTAATTTTCTTTAAGGTAAAATCAAGATCTTCTTTCCGATTTTTTGTTGTAAAAAGGAGTGCAAACTTTTTCATGTTACAATTCCTGCAGGGCTACCATTTGTGCAAAAGTAGCAGATTTTTGGAGCAGCTCCTGATAATTTCCTGTTGTTTCTACCTCACCATCTTTGAGTAGTACAATATTGTCGGCATGTTTTATGGTAGACAAACGATGCGCTATAATGATTATGGTAAGTTGCCCTTTTAATTTTTCAATACTTTCTTGAATAAACTTTTCAGTTTGAGAATCCAAAGCCGAGGTGGCTTCATCCAAAATTAAGATTTCAATATTTTTATACAATTCACGGGCAATAGATAAACGCTGACGTTGACCACCCGACATCACTACACCGCTTTCACCCAATATTAAATCTTCTTTCGCGTCGCTTCGTTCATAAAATTCGATCAAATCTACTTTGGTGATTACTTCCAGAAAACGTTGGATATTGGCTTCTGATTTTTCATCCCAAAAAGTAACATTGTTAAAAAGCGTATCGTTAAATACAACTGTTTCCTGTGCAATAAACCCTATTTTATGGCGAAATGAATTGAGTTGATAGTCAAACAAATTGGTTTGATTTACTTTTATAGCACCGGCTGTAGGTTTTAATAAACCACAAATCAAATTCACTAAAGTTGTTTTTCCCGAACCACTTTTTCCAACAATAGCTATTGTATGATTTTTGGGAATTTCTAATTCAATTCCATTTAATATTGACTTACCATCTTGATAAGCAAAAGAAACTTTATCCAAAACAATACTGCTCTGAAGGGTATCAAAAGACTTCCCTGCGTCTTGTTCTTGATGTGCTTTTAAATCAGACAGAAAGGATTCATAAAAATTAACCGAACCCACATATTTTAGAAAAGCAGTCCAACCTTGCTGCACACTCATTAAACTTCCAAAAGCACGATAGAAAAAGAGAAGAATTACGATAATTGAATTGAACTTACCTTCTAACACATTAATCTGAATGTAAATCGCCAATACAAGAAACAACACGATTATAGGTTCGCGAAACGACAATACCTTTGCAGATGTTTTGCCCAAAACAACCACTTTTCGTTCAATAACATGTACCATATCATTCACTTTATCAAGGTACTTTGTAAGATAAGCTGTAGATTTAAGATACTTATAGTTAGCCGTTTTTTGCATAACTAAACTCGACAAATCGTTATTCCCTTTCGTAATTTCCAAGGATAGATTTTCTGAATTTTTATAAAGTGCTTTAAATACCCAACGGGACAACCAACCGCCAACAATAACAATTAATGTAAACTTTGGATTGGTCATTAGGGAAAGGAAAATATAAATAAATACAAATATGATATTCTGAATCACAGACATGTACTGTGCATAGGCGTTATAGATGTTTAAAATTTCACCGATAACACTGTTTTGTATCGTCCCGTAATTGATCGTTACATATTTGGAGTACTCAACTTTTGCGATAGCTTCAAGCAATTGAAACCTAACCTTTTTAACAAAAAAAGAAGCGGTAACTAATCGATAATACACATCGACATAACGAAAGACTGCTTTTAGTGTAAAAAACACAACCATTAGAATCAGTACAATATTGACTGTGGGTTGAATTCCGATGGCATCAAAAAAAGCGAGGAAGTAGGAGCTTTTATCGCCAACTGTTTGTGACGCTTCTCCCGATGCAACTTGAAATAAGGGAATAAAAATAGAAAGGCTAAGTGCATCTACCAAACTGTAGCAAACACTGATAATTAAAATTAACAGTAATCGGCCACGGAGGAATTGGTAGAAAAAAAGTAAATATTGAAATTGAGACTTCAATAAAGCCTTGATTTTATTTCCCATTCTTGAAAATTACGCTTCAAATTTAGGAAACATATTTTGATACTCTTTAACAGAATCTTAATTTAATTACTTTTACAATCAAATTCGATCTATGTTTTTTTTCAAAAAGCGCAAACCCACACTTTACGACTTAATTCCGGAACGGTATGTAGACATTCATAACCATGTTTTATATGGTTTGGATGACGGTGCAACCGATTGGCAACATTCAGAACAATTGCTTCAGCAGATGCAAGCGATGCGTTTTGACTCACTAATAATGACGCCGCATATCATGAGTCAAGTTTGGGAAAATACACCTGAAAAAATTAATGAACGCTTTGAAGCGATGACGACTTTATATTCCTCAAACGCTGTTCAACTTCGTTATGCTGCAGAATACATGATGGATGATCAGTTTCATAAACGGATCTACCAAGAAAAACTGCTTCCCTTAAAAGACAATTTGGTTTTGGTAGAAATGTCGTATCACCAAGCGCCACTCCCACTTTATGATATTCTTTTTGAATTACAGGTTGAAGGATATCAACCCGTATTGGCACATCCCGAACGGTATAATTTTTTTCATGGAAAAATGGATCAATACAAAAAATTAAAAAAGGCGGGATGTTTATTTCAACTCAATTTAGTTGCACTTACTGGTTATTATGGTTTTCCGGTAACCAAAACGGCCGAACTCTTATTGAACGAAGGCATGTACGATTTCACGGGTAGTGATGTACACCACCAACGCCACATTGATGCTTTTAAAAATCAAGTATGCATCAAACAATTTGAAAAAATTACTGCCTTGATGGAAAAAAACGAATTTTTTAGATAGTGGATTAGTTGGATTTACTTTTTATCTTTTGATTTAAAAAAAGTAAGAACTTTATCTGTAAACGTCATTTCTTTTTCTTCTACCCCATAGCCATAACCGTAGCCATAACCGTAACCATAGCCGTAGCCATAACCGTAACCATAGCCATAACCGTAGGTTTGTTTCAATTCTGTATCATTCAGCACAATGGACATATTGGGTAATTTATTTTCTTTGTATAATGTCTCAGCGAAACGCAACATTCGTTTATCCAAATAATTAGCGCGCATTACATATATAAAGGCATCGGCTAAACCAGCAATGAGGAAAGTTTCGGTAACTACACTAACGGGTGCAGTATCTACAATGATGTAATCATATTGTCCTTTTAGTTCATCAAATAAATGT
>CAYNDK010000225.1:0-3379 GCA_964395965.1 uncultured Flavobacterium sp. | reverse complement strand
CTAAAGAAAAAAACAAACCTTTAGTCATTATGTTTTATGCCAATTGGTGTGAACATTGTAAAAAAATGAAATCCAATGTTTTACAAGACACGGATGTCGTTTTGACTTATGGTCAAAATTATATTACACTTGCCGTTGATGCCGAATCAGAGGCTGGAAATATGCTGAAAAATAAATTTGGAAAATTATTTAAAGTTCGCTCCTATCCTACATTTGCTTTCATGTCCAATGAAGAAGTATATTATGGTGGCTTTTCTGGGGAAATGAAAAAAGAGAACTTTATTGATGAAGGCAACCGCCTTTTACAAGCGGACAATCAATATGATGCAATTAAGGCCGCTTTTAACAGCGATCCTTCCAATGCTGAAAAGTGTTTAAAGTTAATCACCGCTGTTCGAAAAGCAGGATTTGATGCGACAGAAGTAACTCAAAAATATTTAAAAACACAATCGAGTGATGGATTATTTACAGAGCTCAACTGGAGAGTGATGGCCAATGGAATCAATACCCTAGAAGCGCCAGAATTTCAATTTATCCTCGATCACCAAGTAGAGTTTGGCAAAGCCGCAAGTCCGCAACGTGTGGAGAAAAAAATAATATTCATGGTTCAAGATAATTTACGAGCTTATGTAGACGCTTCGGATACCTTAAATTATTTTAAACGACGCCCGTATGCTGAAAAAATACATTTACGTAAAACCGATTCCTTATTGTTTAAATACGATAGTCAGATTTACGCCAATGTTCACAATTGGAAACAATATCAAAAAGTTACGTTGAGCCAAACAGACACTTATCTTTCCAAAGATGCAAATCAATTGCTGGATATTGCCTCAAATTATTTGAATTACATTACAGAACCAATTGCCTTACAAAAGGCCCTAACATGGACACAGCAATCGATCGCCCTTTCTGAAAATGCTGAAAAACATCTTGTAGCTGCGAAATTATATTTAAAACTGAAAGATAAAAACAAGGCGCTCGAAGAGGCACAAAAAGCCAAAAATTGGTCTGCTAACATGGGTTGGAGTACTTCAGAAAGTGATAAAATAATTCAAGAAATTAACGCCTTAAAAAAATGAAACGCCAATTTATAGTTGTTTTAATTGCAATCAGTACTTTCTCCTACAGTCAAGAAATCGCCCTTTTGAAATATAATGGAGGGGGTGATTGGTATGCCAATCCTACTTCCCTTCCCAATCTTATAAAGTATTGCAACAGCACACTGAACACGCACATTAAAACGAAGCCTTCAACAGTTGAACCCTCTAGTCCTGATTTGTTTTCGTACCCTTTTGTACACATGACAGGTCATGGTAATGTAGTGTTTAGCCCTTCAGATATTTCAAATTTACGCAATTATATGTTGTCGGGCGGATTTTTACATATCGATGACAATTATGGTATGGATGAATTTATCCGACGAGAAATTAAACGACTTTTTCCCGATAAAAATTTAGTAGAAATTCCAGCCAATCATCCAATTTTCAATGGTCCCAATGTATTTCCGAATGGATTGCCAAAAATTCATGAACACGAAGCCAAGCGACCTCAAGCGTTCGGCATTTTTGATAACAATCGATTAGTACTACTTTATACGTATGAGTGTGATTTAGGCGATGGTTGGGAAGACAGTGATGTTCATAATGATCCTAAGGAAGTTCGTGAAAAAGCTTTAAAGATGGGCGCAAACATTATTTCATACATTTTTAACAATTAAATTTTAAAAAAAGCAACACCACTTCAGTTTGTTTCTATTTTTTTTATATTTTCGATGTTATAACCAAACAAATCGTAACGTATGAAAAAAATGGTAATGAGCCTAGCAGCAGCTTTGGTTCTTTTCTCTTGTCAAAATGATGACACCAATAACAATGTACAATTAGCAACTTCAAGTGCTCGTAGCATGCGTGCTTGTGCTTCACAAGAAGTTTTGAATCGTCAATTAGCTGAAGATCCTTCATTGGCCAATCGTATGGCTGCAATTGAAGAATTTACAGAAAATATTCAAAGAAATCCAGGCGCTTATCGTTTGGTAAATGGAAAGATCCAAATTCCAGTTGTTGTGAATGTATTATACAAAACAACTGCAGAAAACATTTCTCTCACTCAAATTCAATCACAAATTGATGTCTTGAATCAGGATTATAATGCAACAAATAGTGATTTCAATCAAGTTCCAACCCTTTTTGCAGGTGTAAAAGCTAATGTTGGTATTTCTTTTGTTTTGGATCAAGTCATCCGTAAATCAACAACAAAAACATCTTGGGGTACTCGCGATGCTATGAAAAAAGCAAATCAGGGAGGAATTGCTCCTACATCGCCAACCACAAAATTAAACATGTGGGTGTGTACAATTGGTGGCGGAATTCTTGGATATGCACAATTCCCTGGGGGTTCTTCTGCAACTGATGGCGTTGTAATTGATTCAAAATATTTTGGTTTATCCGGATCAGCGAATTACCCTTACAATTTAGGTCGTACTGCTACTCACGAAGTTGGTCACTGGTTAAATTTACGTCACATTTGGGGCGATACTACATGTGGAAATGATATGGTTGCCGATACGCCTCAACATAATGCCGCTAATTATGGTGTACCTACTTATCCGCATTACAGTACTTGTGCTGGAACACCAGTTGAAATGACCATGAACTACATGGACTATACAGATGACCGTGGTATGTACATGTTCTCAAACGGACAAAAAGCTAGAATTGATGCATTGTTTGTTTCTGGTGGGGCACGTAACTCTTTTGCACAGCCTTAATAAATAATCATAAAGTTATAGAAACCTGATTGTGTATACAGTCAGGTTTTTTTATTTTTACCTAGTTATAAATAAACTCCCATGATTACTTCCAAAACTATTGCCCACGGAATACTTCGCGCTATCGGAGTTTTGTTACTCTTTGGAATTGGTATCTATTTTATTTACCAAATACAAACTGTTATTATTTACCTCCTGCTATCGTTATTATTAGCACTAATTGCCAATCCAATTGTCGTTTTTTTCAAAACCCGATTAAAGTTTAAAAACACCTTGGCTGTAGCTGTTACATTAAGCCTCTTTATATTGCTATTACTGGGATTGGCGGCTTTATTTGTCCCTCTGATTGTTGATCAAGGCAATAAATTATCCCTACTTAATGCCCACGCCATTGAATCGCGTTCCTTAGAACTGTATCGTCAATTGGATGTATATCTTAATACACACAATATGGATATGGATCGAATTTTGAAGGAAACAGATTTGACCTCAAAAATTAAGTTCAATTCTATTACTGATTTTTTAAACTCTTTAATCAATACAATAAGTAGCATCGGTATTGGCATTGTCTCTGTATTTTTTATCACCTTTTTTTTACTCAAAGACAAA
>CAYNDK010000224.1:0-3424 GCA_964395965.1 uncultured Flavobacterium sp. | reverse complement strand
AACATCTTTTGGGGTCGGACTTTCAGGTGAACCGAGATTGACTAATAATACTCCTTTCATTGTTGCAATTTTTTATACAATTCTAAATCTTATTTTTTAACTCTTTAGTGAACTTCTCATTTACTTTGGTTACTTACGTAATCCAATCCATTAGGTATTGATTTGTAAATTCATTAAATATTTTTTGGGCGTTGTGCCAAATTTTTTCTTGAAGGCCGCAATGAAATGACTTCCTGTGCTGTAACCCACTTTGAGCCCCACTTCATTGACATTATACGATCCACTATCCAATAGTTTTCGTGCATAATCCATTTTGTAATCAAATAAAAATCCATACACGGTATCGCCGTAAATTTGTTTGAAACCCATTTTTAATTTTTTCAAATTCAAGCCCACTTGGTCCGCTAATTCCTGTAATCCGGGCGGTTCAGCCATGTTGGTAATAACGATTTCTTTGGCCTTGCGAATTTTCAAAACATTTTCCTCATCAATCAAAAACGGACATTGTTCCGCATTGGGATCTTCAGAGCGATTAAAGTACAAACTTAACAACTCATATCCTTTGCCTTTGTAATAGAGATTTTTGATAGAGGGATTGAGGTTATAATGAAACAACTGACTCAGGACAATTGCCATTGACGGACTGATGTTGTTTTCTTTATAATACTTCTTGTCAATATTCTCTTCACTCAAAAATGGAATGTTCTCGGTATCCGAAGAAAATAATTTGTGTAATTTTTTGATGGAAATTAGAATAGAAATTAACCACGTGTTGGGAGAAATTTCTAATTGAATGGGCAGCTCTTTTTGCGGATTATAGAACAATAATGATTTTTCTTCTTTCAATTCCAAGGCATAATTCCCATCGTTGAAAACGAATTTTCCTTTTCCTTTTAATCCATAATGAAATTGAATCAGCCCTTTTGGAACCGCACGTTTCACGGAATAATTTTCTGTTCCGTCATTTTGAAAACGAATCAGTAAGAAATCTTCCTCAATTTTTATTTCTTCAAAAGAACCCATAGCGATATTTTTTCGTATATGTCTTGCGACGGAGATTCAGATTGTTATTTAGAATGAATCTACATAACAAGCTTGTCAAGCCCCGTCATTGGTACAAATTTAAAATAAATAACGGAATAAGTTCGTTTTACAATATAAATAACGCACAGCGACATAAAAAGTCCTTTAAGCGTTATTTTTTAAAAATGTATTGAACGTAACTTTGTTCTACTTTTAGGAAAGAGCCCCTTCATGGAAAACGGAATCAAGATCAAACACAATTCCTTTTATGCAATTGGAATGAGTTACAAGAAAGCAGACGCTGAAACGCGCGGTCGTTTTAGTTTGGATGCCGTTGCACAAGCTAAATTGTTGCAACAAGCTCAAGAAGAAAACATTGAGTCGTTAATTGTGACGTCTACCTGTAACCGTACCGAGATTTACGGTTTTGCCCAACATCCTTTTCAGTTGATTAAATTGTTATGCGAAAACAGTCGCGGTACCGTGGAAGATTTCCAAAAAGTAGCTTATGTGTACAAAGGATCTGAAGCGATCAACCACATGTTCCGTGTGGGAACTGGTTTGGATAGCCAAATTTTAGGCGACTTCGAAATTATCAGTCAGTTGAAAACGGCATTTGCGCAAAGCAAAGAAGAACAATTGGTCAATACGTTTCTTGAGCGATTAATCAATTCGGTGATTCAAGCCAGCAAAAAAATCAAAAACGAAACCGAAATTTCTACCGGCGCTACTTCCGTTTCTTTTGCGGCAGTGCAATATATTTTCAAAAACGTGGAGGCTATTTCAAATAAAAATATCTTGCTTTTTGGAACGGGTAAAATCGGTCGTAATACCTGTGAAAATTTGGTCAAACACACCAAACACAGTCATATCACTTTAATTAACCGCACCAAAGACAAAGCCGAACGCTTAGCGCGTAAATTAAATGTCATCGTAAAAGATTACGCCGACCTCCAGTTGGAAATTCAAAATGCCGATGTATTGGTCGTGGCAACAGGAGCGCAAAATCCAACTGTGGACAAAGCGATTTTGAATTTGAAAAAGCCATTGACCATTTTAGATTTGTCCATTCCCAAAAATGTACATGAAAATGTGATGGAAATTCCTGGGGTAACCTTGGTGCACATGGATCAATTATCGCAAATCACTGACGAGACGTTGGAAAACCGCAAACAACACATTCCGGCTGCCGAAGCGATTATTGAAGAAATTAAAGAAGAATTTATCGCGTGGACCAAGCAGCGTAAATTTGCTCCAACCATTCATGCCTTGAAAGCGAAATTGAATTCCATCAAGGAAGGCGAATTGAACGTGCAACGCAAAAAAATGTCCAATTTCGACGAAGAACAAGCGGAAATCATTACCGCTCGCATCATACAAAAAATCACCAACCATTTTGCCAATCACCTTAAAGATGAAAACACGCCCGTCGATGAAAGTATCGAATGGATAGAAAAAGTGTTCCAATTGGCATCCTCTGAAAAATAAGATGAGTAAAACCATACGCATCGGAACCCGCGACAGCGAACTCGCCCTTTGGCAAGCCAAAACGGTAGAAAAACAGCTGAACGATCTGGGTTACCGCACCGAAATTATTGCCGTGAAATCCCAAGGTGACTTGGTACTGGACAAACCCTTGTACGAACTTGGGGTCACCGGAATTTTTACCAAAACCTTAGACATCGCCATGATCAAAGGCGAAGTGGATATCGCTGTGCATTCCATGAAAGATGTTCCAACGGCTTTACCACAAGGCATTGTTCAAGCGGCCGTTTTACCTCGTGCCAATGTGTTAGACATCTTGGTGCATAAAGGTTCGACGGAATTCCTTGAAACTTCCGCGACCATTGCAACGGGAAGTTTACGCCGTCAAGCGCAATGGCTCAACCGTTATCCCCAACATACTGTGGTGGATCTACGCGGAAATGTCAACACCCGAATGCAAAAATTAAACGATAACGATTGGAGTGGTGCCGTATTTGCCGCCGCTGGTTTGGAGCGTTTAGGATTTATTCAAAAAAATGAAGTCAAAAGC
Organism: uncultured Flavobacterium sp.; assembly: GCA_964395965.1. GTDB lineage: Bacteria > Bacteroidota > Bacteroidia > Flavobacteriales > Flavobacteriaceae > Flavobacterium. The sequence continues at coordinate 366 of CAYNDK010000224.1, read as the reverse complement.
CCCTCTTTTGGAGGGGTTGGGGAGGCTTTGGGTTGGATGATACCCGCACCCGCACAAGGGGCTATGGTGGTAGTCGCTATGGAAAATGATCATCATGCCCTCGAAGCCTTAGCGCAACTCAATGATATTGAAACCGAAGTGTGTACTGCCATCGAACGTCAATTTTTACGTACGCTTGAAGGAGGTTGTACCGCACCCATCGGCGCTATTGCAAAATATGATGAAGCCCAAGATGAAATTCAATTTCACGGCGTTTTGTTATCCATTGATGGAAAAGAAAAATTGGAAATTCAACGCAATTTTCCAATCAATGAATGGAAAAAATTAGGGTTTCATTGTGCCAAAGAAATCCTTGACAACGGCGGT
>CAYNDK010000223.1:0-3532 GCA_964395965.1 uncultured Flavobacterium sp. | reverse complement strand
GAACTAGTCAAAGCGCACAGTCCGTTTACCTATCAAAATTTAATCAAAGAACCCTTTGCCATCCTGGCGCCTCAATGTCCCGAAGGTATTTGGTGGGATACGGAAATTGTTTACGAACTCATAAAAAAAACAATCGCTAAAAACAATATCGATCCCAGTCGTGTGTACTTAACCGGACTCAGTATGGGCGGGTGGGGGACCTGGAAATTGGCACTAGAGCATCCCGAACTCTTTGCCGCAATGGCTCCCGTTTGTGCACCCGTTGATCGTATGATGCTTTTTACAGCTGACAAATTAAAATCAAAACCCATTCGAATATTTCATGGTGCACTCGATGATGTAGTCACTCCTGATAATTCGATTGAGATGTTTCAAAAATTAAAAGGTTTAGGAGCCAATGTCGAATTGACCATTTTCTCCAACGACAATCACAACAGTTGGGATTCTACCTATTCAAATCCTGAATTTTATACTTGGTTATTCCAACAACACCAATAAATAGGCTCCGGCCACCAATGAAATTAAAATGAAACTAAGAACAACCGTACTCACTTTTTCTCTTATTGCCCTCACCGGATTTGCACAAAAGAAAAAGACAACCACACAAACACCCAAAGAAAAATTTGTCAATGAATTGTTGGCAAAAATGACGTTGGATGAAAAAATAGGACAACTCAATTTACCCGGCTCCGATGACTTTGTTACCGGTCAAGCCAAAAACACCAATGTGGCACAAAAAATCCGCGATGGAAAAGTGGGCGGATTATTCAATATTAAATCGCTCCAAAAAATTAAAGACGTTCAAAAAATAGCCGTCGAAAATTCACGATTAAAAATTCCACTACTTTTCGGAATGGACGTCATTCACGGCTACGAAACCACATTCCCAATTCCCTTAGCGATGTCCTGTAGTTGGGATATGAATTTAATCGAACGCAGTGCCCGCATTGCCGCTATTGAAGCCAGTGCCGACGGTATCTGTTGGACCTTTTCACCCATGGTTGATATTTGCCGTGATCCACGTTGGGGCCGCATTGCCGAGGGCGTAGGGGAAGATCCGTATTTAGGGAGTTTGATTTCCAAAGCCATGGTTAAAGGCTATCAAGGCAAAGATTTAACGGCAGATAATACAATCATGGCCTGTGTAAAGCACTTTGCCTTATACGGAGCACCCGAGGCCGGCCGCGATTACAATACGGTGGACATGAGTCGGATTCGCATGTACAACGATTATTTTCCTCCCTACAAAGCCGCTGTTGACGCCGGGGTTGGTTCGGTAATGGCTTCTTTCAATGAAATCGATGGGGTGCCCGCAACAGGAAACCGTTGGTTGATGACTGATGTATTGCGCAAACAATGGAAATTCAACGGTTTTGTAGTTACCGATTATACGGGAATCAATGAAATGACCGACCACGGCATGGGCGACCTGCAAGAATGTTCGAAGCTCGCACTAAAAGCTGGAATCGATATGGATATGGTCGGTGAAGGATTTTTAACCACGTTAAAAAAATCATTAGCTGAAGGCAAAATTACTACCGCGGATATTGATGCTGCTGCCAAACGAATTTTAGAAGCCAAATACGATTTAGGTCTTTTTCAAGATCCTTACAAATACCTAAACGAAACCCGTCAAAAAACAGAAATTTATACAGCAGCTCATCGTACAGAAGCCCGAAATCTCGCGGCTCAATCCATGGTGCTCTTAAAAAATGACAACCAAATTTTACCACTAAAAAAATCAGGAACCATCGCTTTAATCGGACCCTTAGCCAACAATGCTGAAAATATGGCAGGGACATGGAGTGTTGCAACTGTGCAAAAGAATTCAATTCCTGTTTTAAAAGGATTTGAAGATGCAGTCGGTTCTTCTGCCAAGATTCTTTATGCCAAAGGATCTAATCTGGATGATAATGCTTTATTTGAAGATAATGCAACGATGTTTGGAAAAACACTACACCGCGATAAACGCACCAAACAAGAATTGTTGGATGAAGCCATTTCGGTTGCCAAACAAGCGGATGTGATTGTAATGGCATTGGGCGAAGCTGCTGAAATGAGCGGGGAATGCAGTAGTCGAACCAACTTGGAAATCCCTCAAGCCCAAAAAGATCTTTTAAAAGAGATGTTGCAATTGGGTAAACCCGTTGTACTTCTTTTATTTAATGGCCGTCCCATGGTTATTACAGAGGAAAGTGTAAAAGTTCCTGCCATCCTCGACGTATGGTTTGGCGGTTCTGAAGCCGGACATGCCATCGCCGATGTCGTTTTTGGCGCTGTAAATCCCTCTGGAAAATTATCCGCTACTTTCCCAAGAAGTGTCGGACAAATTCCAATCTTCTATGCCCATAAAAACACCGGCCGCCCACTACACAATACGGAAGGGAAATTCGAAAAGTTCCGTTCCAACTATTTAGACGAGCGCAACGAACCCTTATACCCCTTTGGTTACGGTCTTAGTTATACCACTTTTACCTATGGTAAAGCCACCCTTTCTGCTCCAAAAATGAATGCTAAAGGAAAAATCACGGTTTCGGTTCCTGTAACCAATACGGGTAATTACGACGGGAAAGAAGTCGTGCAATTGTACATCCGCGATGTGGTAGGTTCGGTAACCCGCCCCGTTCGCGAATTGAAAGGATTTCAAAAAATAGAATTGAAAAAAGGGGAAACCCAAACCGTCACGTTTGAAATCACCGAAAATGATTTGAAGTTTTACAATAATGCCCTAGAATTCAAAGCCGAACCCGGAAAATTTGAGGTGTTCGTCGGAACGAATTCCGATACCCAAAACAAAGTTGAATTTGAGTTAATTAGATAATACCTTTCATGTTTAAACAGAAACCCTTTAGTTAACTATTGACTAAGGGGTTTTTTCTCCAAAAAGGATAATGTATCTTTAACCAAAATTTAGTCGAATGAAAAATCTAATAACTACAGCTTTGCTCGTACTGGTTACGCTAGTTCAAGCACAAACCACAACTTCACCCAGTAAAGAAATTCAAGTGAATTTCCAACTTACCGCTCAAGGGCAACCCTCGTATACGGTAAAATACAAAAACCAAGACGTAATTCTTCCATCTACTTTAGGAATCGAACTAAAAGATGTACCAGCTTTAGAAAAAGGGTTTAGCCTGATCAATTCCTCAGAAAAAGCCATGGATGAACCCTGGACTCCCGTAATGGGCGAGTACGCGGTGATTCAAAATAAGTACAACCAACTCACCCTGAATCTTCAACAAAAAGAAACGGGTCGATTACTCAATATTATCTTCAAAGTGTACGATGAAGGCGTGGCTTTTCGCTATGAATTTCCCAAACAACCCAACCTGAATTATTTCATCATCAAAGAAGAAAATACCCAATTCAATTTGGCAGGCAATCACAAAACATTTTGGATTCCTGGCGACTATGATAGCCAAGAATATGTATACAATGAAACGCAATTCTCGGACATCGATGTATCCAAATTGGATATGAACAACGGGATCGGACTCAAAACGATTCGCGATAATCACCGCATCCAGTCACC
>CAYNDK010000222.1:0-3563 GCA_964395965.1 uncultured Flavobacterium sp. | reverse complement strand
AATTTGTCTGTTGCATCAAGTAAATACAATTGATCTTGAAACACCACTGCTGCAATGACATAATTAAAGGCGCTTTCACTTGGGAATAATGAAATTCCATTGTTTCGAGTGCTTAATATAACGGGATTCGCATTCATCCCTACAAAACGTAACATGGACAATAACATCAAATTTATTTCAGCAACATTCCCATTTTGCGCCTGAAAAGCTTTCTTTACGCCATCTTTACAGTATAAACCAACATGCTCATTCCATGTCATGCGTGACTTAACAAAATTGAACAGCAATGCAACCTTTTCAATTGGATCGGTTACACCTGCCAAAAGTGTTTCTACATCTTTTTCATAGTAGCCTGATTTATTGAGTTCCGCTCCAAAATTATCACTGGCGTAAATCCCTTTAGCCACAGTTTCCCAATCGGTAGTGAAATTTTTAAAAGGTTGGTTAGGATACCTAGTTCCTGCGATTTCATGGATAATGGTCGAACGGTAATTGTCAATATTATTGGTATACGGCTCTTCTTTCAATGCTGGCACTTCAACCATAGAATAAGTATCGATTACCTCTTTTACCGTAGCATTATTAGAGGTGTTTGAACGAGGTCCGGTAGCCGCAGACTGAAAATAATAATCAATATTTCGGTCAACCGCATTGTTCACCACTTTTGGTGATTGATACCCTTTAAAGTGACGGTTATAAATAAAGTACTCAGGAATATACGTAGAATATTCAGAATACATCACTGGTATATCTTGTTGAAATTCCCATTCAGGAAAATTTTGAATGTATTTTGAAGTAATCGTAATCTTAAATTCAACTATCGACCCTTCTTTTACATTGGGCATAGTGATTTTACGAACAGCCCATGACTTATTCAATTCTTCTTTAAATTCGCCTTCACTAGACAACTTCGTTTTCTCAACTTTACCATTTACCAAGTTGTAGGTTGCTGCTTTTGAATAGGCTACTTGTTCGGCACCCGAATTCCCACCAATAAAATAATGCTCTTTGTGGTTGGCATATTCATACCCCTCTTTTTTATAAATTTTAATTTTGGTAATGATTTCAGTCACGATTCGAAAACCATCATCACTGCTGTAGTTAAACGTTGTTTTACCAATTGAGAACAATACCGCTGCAGGTGCTGAAGAGTCAATTGGGCAAACTTTTTCACTTAATTCTTGTACGGTTACTTTTCCTAAATCAAATTTTTGAGCATAGGTAGAAGCACCTAGTAACAATAGGAAGAGCAATAGACTTTTTTTCATGGGATTAGGCTTTGATTAATAATAATTTGGTGCCGTCATAACGGGCTATTTGTTCGCGAAATTTTCTAAAGTTTTCATATTCCGCTTTATCGAACTTTCCTTTTTTCAAGAAGTACGTTCGTTTCACTTTTATCTTTTGTGGCGTAATTTCTTTCATCTCTAGGGCATAGTCCCCAAATTTATCTGTCACGACTATCGGTGCAGGAATTCCTTCACATTTGTATCCTTCGGGAAGCACAATTTCCACTTCATCTACATCATAAAATCCGCGAGCTATTTCAAATGGATATTTACGATTACGGTACCGTTGTGGGATGCTTATCGACTGATTGAATATATTCACATTGAATGTAATATACCCCCCGTTTTCTTTCACAAAATCAGTAGCCGATATCGAAACTTCTTCTTTAAACTCAACCAAATTTTTATCGTTGGTCAATTTATATTTATCAACAGTCAGGTTATTAATCCAGCTAAATTCTTCTTTGTAATCTTCAATCAAATCCGTTTTGGATTTAGTCTCTTTGGCTACTGCATTATCGTATTGGATACCTGTTGATTTACGAACCAAAGATCCCGTAATGGAATGATCGGCATGCAATTGCACTGTCCCACTGTCGTATTGTGCACTTAATTTTTCATCATAACTATTGGTTCGCACCAACTCCCCTCCTTCTGGTTTAATTAGTAAAGCCAAACGATCATCGGTAAAATCACCTTGAAATCCGAAAGGGATGGATTGACTCGTACATTCTAAAAACAAGTATTTCTTGTCTTTTTGAGGTAACGCCAAAATAATATGATTTCCCTGCATTGTAACAAAATCAGCTGAAAAATCACGTTTTTGTGCCCCTGAATAAATAACCGTATAATAGGATTCCACTCCCACAGCCTTTAGCAATGCGCGAGTATAATTGGTCAAAGCTTTACAATCGCCATAGCCCAATTTATCTACATTTTTAGCCAACATAGGTTTCCAACCTCCAATGCCCAATTGAATACTCACATAACGCGTTTTGTTTTGCATGTATTCATAAATACGACGTGCCTTTTCATTATCATCCTTGGCTCCTGCTACCAAAACTTTCATTTTCTCAATCGTTTCAGCAGGCAATTCCTCGGTATCTTTTAGTAAAGTGGTATACATCCAAGCTCCATGGTCTGCCCATGATTTGGCATCCCCATAAACACCTTCCAAATTAAACTTATCTAATGCAAATCGCGCACTCGGAAAAAGCTGTGAAATTGACGGGGCGTATTCCTCAAATTTTTCTGCTGGCAGATTCGTGAGTGCTAATTCCACATTCCCTGGACTAACTTTTTCTTCCAACTGAAGTCCTTCACTATTTCGGGTTTTGTAAGTGAGGTTTACCTCTGGAGGATACGAAAATTGAATTTTTGAATTTTGAACCGACTCATAGAAGTCATTGATTGGACGCCACTCTGGTAAAAAGGCCGTATTATTAGACTTTTGGGCATATTCAAATACAACAGTGTAGGGATAATCGGTTGGGGTATATTCTAAATACATTACGCGATCATCTGATAAAAGGGTACCGTCACCAGAAGCACTTACATCTTTTAAATCGCCTTCTTTTAGCTTTTTTATTTCCCGACCCAACGCATTGTAAATCACTACTGACACGTCTTTCACACGATCGGATGGATTGTAATGGATTACCGCATCAACGTTTTTATTCCCCTTCGAATTTAATACTGTTACAGCAAGATGATAGCGAATAGTATAGGATTTTTGCGCATTGATTTGTATTGTCGTGATTTCTTCACGCACTACACTATTGGCATTCTCTTTAAGATTTTCAGGAATTAATGCAGTTGAATAACTACCATTTTGAGCTACCATCGCTTGTAAACTAAGCAATAGCCCAACAATTAAAGGCTTATACATACATGATTTGTTTCCTCAAAAATATAAATATTATTGAAAAAAACGAACTCTTAGGCCTTATTTTTTGTGTCTATGAATAATGTTACAGGACCATCATTTAAAAGTGCCACTTTCATATCAGCACCAAACACACCGGTTCCTACGCGTTTCCCTAATTCGCGCTCCAATTGTTGCACAAATTGCTCGTACAACGGCTTTGCTTGCTCGCGTCGTGCCGCACGAATATAGGAAGGACGGTTGCCTTTTTTGGTAAGAGCATGTAAGGTAAACTGACTCACAACAATACAATCCCCTTGAATTTCTTTCACCGAACAATTCATTACACCCTCGGCATCTCCAAAAATTCGCAGTTGAGCAATTTTTGCCGCTAACCATGCTCCATCTTC
>CAYNDK010000221.1:0-3567 GCA_964395965.1 uncultured Flavobacterium sp. | reverse complement strand
AATATTTAATTCTTGTTGTTTGGTTCGCGAATTCCAAACTTTTACTTTTTTGGTTTTAAAATTAAACTTGATAGAATCCGGTTCAATAGTATTTGCGCCTTGAACAAAAACAGGATATTGAGTGTAGTTTCCAGCAGTGTCTTTAATTCGACCCGCATAAACTTCATCATTTTTATAATCAAAAACAATAATTCCTGCTTTGAGATGATAGCCTTGGTATTTTAACTCCGCTTCATCATACATTGTAACAGTTCCTTTTTTATAATCAAATCGAACATAGGCTTTACCATAATGCTCTACTTGATCATCAATGTAGTTTTTTTGTTTATTTTTTGTAACGGGAACACTAACTTTCTTTAATTCACCGTTTTGTGAAGAAGTATTTTGTGGCTCAGTTTGACCATAGACCATTGAGCCTCCTGATGTTAGGAACCCTATGAATAAAACGATATAAAATATCTTTGTGCGCAAGAGGATTAATACTATTTTTGTAAAAATATGGTCTGATTTTTGACGGGTCAAACTTACGCATATTTTTTCGTCAAAAATAGATAATAAATAATTTTATCCCTTTTGGGTTTTAATTAAAATTAACGTTTAAAGAGCATGAATCAACGCATTTTTCAACCAATATATTTTTTTGTAGCAGTATTTTTTTCGTTCTCAATGACTTGGGCACAATCGGCTAAATTTAAAGTTGCACTAGATGCCGGGCATGGGGATCATGATTTTGGGGCAGTATACAATGGGCACATTGAAAAGAATATCAATTTAGCAATTGCGCTAAAGGTTGGAAAACTTTTAGAAAAGCATTCCTCAATTGATGTTATTTACACCCGCAAAACCGATGTGTTTGTCGATTTGATTGAACGAGCCAATATTGCTAACCGTGCAGATGCAAGTATTTTTGTTTCTATTCATTGTAATGCAAATAAAAATACAGCCGCAGACGGTACAGAAACTTATGTAATGGGTATGTCAAAAATTGCTTCCAACTTAGAAGCAGCTAAACGTGAAAACTCTGTAATTTCTTTAGAGAAAGATTATAAACAAAAATACGAAGGTTATGATCCTAAACGTCCCGAGTCGATGTTGGGAATTACACTTATGCAAGAAGAGTTTTTGGCGAATAGTATCGCATTAGCGGCAAAAATTCAGGACAACTTTGTAAAAATGTTGGGTAAAAAAAGCCGTGGAGGTGGAGTTAAACAAGCCCCTTACATGGTGTTACATAAAGCGTATATGCCCCGTGTTTTAATTGAAACAGGTTTTGTTTCTAATCCTACTGAAGGAGCTAGATTGGATTCAGAGGAAGGACAAAATGAAATTGCAGATGCAATCTACAAAGCTATTTTGAGCTACAAAAAAGAGCATTTTGACACTGATGATACTGTAGATACTGTAAAACCTTCTCAACGTGTGGAGGAAATTCCAGTTGCAACTTCAGTTAAAAAAGACACTGTTGTGAAAAAAGGCGAACCGAAAACGGAACCCAAACCAGTCAAAAACGAAGAAGGAGTGGCTGCTAAAGGAGTTGTTTTTAAAGTACAAATTTCTGCAAGTGCTAAAATGTTAGAAACTACGCCTTCAAACTTCAAAGGTTTAAAAGCAATTGAACGCGCTCAAACTTCTTCGGGTATGTACAAATACACTTATGGATCAACTTCAAATTATGAAGAGGCCAAAAAGTTATTAAATGAAGCGAAAGGTAAAGGATTTGGGCAGGCTTTCATCATTGCTTTCAAGGATGGAAAGAGTGTTTCTGTTCAAGATGCTTTAAAATAAATGTGTAACTTTGCCTTCTAAAAAATTGCGATTTGAAACTAACACGAGAACTTAAAACTGCCATATTAGTAATTGCTTCCATTGCATTATTTATATGGGGATATAGCTTTTTAAAAGGGAAAGATTTATTTAGTCACTACAAAACATTGTATGTGGAATATAATAATGTTGAAGGTCTAGAAAAATCGGCTCCAGTGTCAATAAACGGATTAACAATAGGTAAAGTCAGTGGGATAACTATTGATCCTGAAACGGCTAAAATTCGTGTCGAACTTCAAATTAATACTGATTTTCCAATTCGTTCTTCGAGTAAAGCAGAAATCTATGCTCCAAGTCCAATAGGAGGAAAGTTGATCGCAATTTTACCCGGTAAAGAGGGGGCCGAAGTAGAAGATGGTGCAACCCTTGAAGCTTCTGAGAAATTGGGATTAACGGATGAATTGGCTAAACAAATTGAACCCCTCAAAGATAAAGTGGTAAAATTGTTGGATAATGCCAATGCCATGTTGGAAAATATAAACCAAGTTTTGGATGCTAGTAGTAAAGAACATCTGAGAAATAGTTTGGCCAATTTAGATGCAACAATTGCTTCGTTCAAATCAACTGCGACAAACGCAAATGATTTAGTTATGGAAAACAAATCTAAAATAAGTGGCACCTTATCCAATGCAGAAAAAGCAAGTGCAAATTTGAATAAATTAACCGATGATTTAGCAAAAGCAAATTTAAAAGAAACAATTGCCAAACTCGATGCAACTCTAGCCAATGTCAACACGATGGTTAGCGATATGCAATCGGGTAAAGGAACCATGGGTAAATTGATGAAAGACGATAAATTGTACACCAATTTTACAAAAACATCAAAGGAGTTGGAACTCTTATTGCAAGATTTACGATTAAATCCGACCCGTTACGTTAATGTTTCTTTGTTCGGAAAAAAGAATAAGCCTTATGTGGCTCCTAGTAATGATACGATAAATAAAAAGTAAGTGAGATGAGCTTTTTAACCAATATTTTTTTCGCTGTAATTCTGTTCTTAGGAGTAGGATATTTTGTTATTAATGTAAAAAAATTAATTCGCAACATCAATTTAGGACGCGATGTCAATCGTACTGATCAATCAGGTGCTCGTTGGAATAACATGTTGATGGTCGCATTAGGTCAGTCCAAGATGGTGAAACGTCCAGTTGCTGGTTTTATGCACATCTTAATTTATGTGGGATTTGTTATCATCAATTTGGAAATGCTAGAGATCGTGATTGATGGATTGTTTGGAACGCACCGTGTTTTTGCTTTTATGGGAAGTTTTTACAGTTTTTTAATTGGATCATTTGAAATATTAGCAGTTTTAGTTCTGGTTGCCGTTGTGGTATTTTGGGCCCGTCGAAATGTATTAAAATTAGGGCGTTTTGCAAGTTCAGACTTAAATGGCAAACCCCGTAACGACGCGAATTACATTCTTTATTTTGAAATAGTACTAATGTCATTATTTCTCTTGATGAATGCTTCTGATTTTTGGTTACAACAAGCTGGTGTAGAACATTACACAAGAGCGGGTTCTTTTCCGGTGAGTCATTTTTTAAGCCCAATTTTTAATGGTCTGAATGAAGGGACAGTTCACATGCTTGAACGTACCTTTTGGTGGATGCATATCATAGGAATTTTGATTTTCTTGAACTATTTGTATTATTCAAAACACCTCCATATTTTATTAGCTTTTCCTAATACGTATTATGCTGATTTGAATGCAAAAGGAAAGTTTGATAACTTGGAAAGCGTGAC
>CAYNDK010000220.1:0-3581 GCA_964395965.1 uncultured Flavobacterium sp. | reverse complement strand
TCGCTCCACGGTTCGGTCTACTTTAAAATGCTAGACGATGCCGCCTATTTTGCCGTCAATTCCCAGATCACCGATAGTTTTGTATACACGACATCATTTCACATCCAAATTTTACGCCCGGTGAAAGCAGGCGTAGTAACAGCCATCGGGACGGTGCAATTTGTATCGCGCAATTTATTTATTGGCGATGCAATTTTGTACGATAGCAAAGGACGTGAAGTCGCTCGCGGAACGGGTAATTTTATGAAAAGTGGCTTGGCGTTGGATGAAAGTTTGGGCTACCAATAAAAAAAGCACCCCGAAGGATGCTTTTGTAAGCTATTTATAATTAACCTATTTCAATCAATCGTTTGGGTTTGGGAAAGGCTTCCTCGCGTTTAGGCAAGGTAATGTGTAACACCCCATTTTCATAATTGGCCTGAATGGCATCGGTATTCACGCTTTCGGGTAAGGTGAAGGAACGCTTGAATGAGGAATAACTGAACTCTCTGCGGGTGTAGCGTCCTTCGTTTTGCGTTTCTTGAGATTGTGCTTTTGACTCTGAGGAAATCGTCAATACATTCAAATCAATTTCAATATCAAAATCGGATTTGTTTTTTCCTGGAGCTGCCAATTCAATCCCAAAAGCAGTTTCGGATTCTTTAATGTTTACGGCAGGAACGTTTGCCCCAAAATTTTGCATTCCTCCCATCCAATCGGGTTTGAAAAACTCATCAAAAACGGATGGAAAACTCACGGCATTTCTTTTTACAAGTGTCATATCTTTTCTTTTTTAATTAAACATTTTTAAAAGGATAATTCACTCTAGACAAAGAATAGACCACTACCCAAAAAAAGTCATTTTGACATTTTCCGGTACGAGAAAAAAGAAATTTTGACCGATTTAAGAAAACCTTAACTGACTAATTTTCAGTTATGCTGCTCTTGAAAGACTTCGAGTAAGAAGTTGGGATCAATCATGCGCGTAGGCGAATCTTCCATGGCTTTCAATACGCGTTTAATCGCATGGGGATTGAGACCCATATTAATCCCGATTTCCCGAATTTTAATTTGTTCGCGTTCGTGTAAGATTCCGTCGCAATGCATGAGTAAGGCTAAACGGTAAAATTGTTGCACGCGTTCAAACTCGGATTTGATGATTTCACTGCGGTGTTCTTCGTGGAAAAGTTGGCGCAGTTCCTCTTTGGAAATCCCCAATTCCGTGGCGATAATCGACAAAAAAGCATATTCGCGTTCATGCAATTCACCATCGACAATGGCAAAGGCAATCATATCGGACAATAAACTGATTTTTTCGGCTTGGGTGTTCATGATTTCCGTATTTTTAGCTAAAATATAAAAAAATCTTAAATTCGAATTCTGTGCAAAAAATAGTCGTTTTCCTACTCCTTGTTTTTTCCCTCCCTCATTTTGGGCAAGAAAGTACGGCTTCACCGCAAGTTCAAACCTTTACCCTCGAAGCGCCACAATTGCAAACCACTAAGAAAATATGGTTATACCTTCCTAAGGATTACGCCCAATCGAAGCAACATTATCCTGTGATCTACATGCCCGACGGTCAAAATTTATTTGATGCCAAGACTTCGTATGTCGGCGAATGGAAGATTGACGAAACCCTAGACCGTTTGAATGCGCAAGTAATAGTAGTAGGTATCGAACATGGCGGAGAAAAACGTCTGGAAGAATTAACCCCTTTTACCAATGCAAAATACGGCGGTGGCAAAGGCGATGCGTATTTGGCCTTTTTGGTACAAACTTTAAAACCGTATATCGATAGCCATTACCGCACAAAAACCAACGCCAAAAACACCGCGATTTTTGGAAGCTCGCTGGGTGGATTAATGGCATTTTACGCTTCGATAAAGTATCCGGATGTTTTTGGAAAAATAGGTTGCTTCTCCCCTGCCTTTTGGATCAATCGCGAACCGTTAAACCAACTACTTGCAGCAACAAAAGAGTACAAAGCGAGAATTTATTTGTTGTGCGGTGATCAAGAAGGCGATGACGATATGGTCAAGGATATGCAAGCCACCGAATATTGGATCAATACCCAACGCTGTTCGTGTAAAAAAATGAACAAAAGCGTGATAATCAAAGGCGGCCAACATAACGAGAAAATGTGGAGTGAACAGTTTGAAAAAGCGTACCTTTGGCTGTTTTAAATTTAGAATTTAGAATTTAGAATTTAGAATTTAGATTTTAGATTTTAGTGACTAGCGCTCGTATACAGATGACTGAACACTGATGACTGAATACTGCTGACTGAACACTGAACACTGAATACTGATTACTGTAAACTGATTACTGAAAAGATGAACAACAACGATATCTTTAAAAAACTTCGAGTAGCCTTACAGTTGCGCGATGACCAAATTGTAGAAATTTTGGAATTAGTCGATTTCCGCATTTCAAAAGGCGAATTGGGTAACTTTTTCCGGGATACGGAACATCCAAAGTATATGGATTGTGGCGACCAAATTCTACGCAATTTCTTAAACGGATTGATTATCCATTTACGCGGGCCCAAAGATGCGCCTAAGAATCCGCTGGAGGTGATTGCCACACACAAAAAGACTCCGCCCAAGAAAGAAGTCAGCGAAAAGCCGAAAGGAACGGCTCCCAAAACGTTTGGAAAAAAACCAGCCAAGAAATTCAATGCCAAACCGGTTATTATGGAGAAAGTCAACTACAAAAACGGCAAGAAGAAAGAAAAGTAACACTTTCTTTCCCAACGGATTGTAACCTAGGTCACGTTTTCCTGTTTTTTGTACAATTACCTTTACTATGACAATTTAAAAAAACAAAAAACGATGAAAAAAAATATGGGTTTTGCAGACCGTGCGATTCGATTAATCATTGCAGCTGCGTTGGTTTTACTTTACAGTAGAGAAGTAATTTCGGGGACATTAGGAACTATAGGCCTCGTGTTTGCAGGTGTATTTACGCTGACATCTTTGGTGAGTTTTTGTCCGCTCTACACCTTCATCGGACTGAATACCAGAGGCAAAGATTAACATTTTGTTGAAAAATAATCAAAATATTTAAGTTAAAACGACTACTTCTAGTCGTTTTTTTTATACGTTTACGTCATTATTCTCAAAGTCACTCTAAAATGAAAAAGATCACAAAAACAGTGCTTGCGTTAGCAATGCTCTTGGCGATTGCGTGCAACAATGATGCAGAAACAACGACATCCCCACAAACTTCTAAAGTGGGAACCACTACAACATTAGCCACTACACCCAAAAAATTCTTATTTGACGCGACCAAAGCCGAAACGGCGGGTAATGCGGATTGGATTTTGGATGCCGATTCCACAAATCCACAACGTATTCCAACTCCGGCACAATCGGGCATTACTGCGACAACGCCTGAAAGTTATTGGCGTGGCGGATTGTCTTCATGGGGTGTTGCCTTAGCAAAATTGGGGCATACGGTAGAAACCTTACCTTCGGGAACAGCGATTACTTATGGAGGAACCGGTGCTCAAGATTTAAAAAATTATGATGTTTATGTAGTTACTGAGCCTAATATCCGATTTACAGCGGCAGAAAAAACGGCCATTTTACGATTTGTACAAA
>CAYNDK010000219.1:0-3629 GCA_964395965.1 uncultured Flavobacterium sp. | reverse complement strand
ATATAATCAAGAACACCAAGAGTCTAATTGTTTAAATAATTTAGGTTTACTGTATAATGAATTAAAAGATTATAAAAAATCTATTTACTATTACAAACTTGCTTTAAATGATGATAATTTAATAAAAGAAAATCCTAGATTATATTCTATTATTATTGATAATCTTGCATATTCCAAATTGAAGTCAAATCAATTAGCTGACTTACCACAATTGTTTTTTGAATCATTAGAGAAAAAAGATAAATTGGAAGATTTAAATACCATAACAGTTGTAAATATTCATCTTTCAGAGTATTATGCCAATATCAAAGATACTTTAAATGCTATCCATTATTCAGATAAAGCAATTTTATATGCAAAGAAATTAAATATACCAATTTATAAAATTGCAGCATATAAACAAGCTTCGAATGTAAATAAGAGTAAGAGTTTATATTTCTCTGAATATTACATTAAACTAAATGATAGTCTTCAGTTGATTGAAAGAACATCTAAAGACCGATTTGCAAGAATCGAACTCGAAACCGAAGAAATTCTCCAGCAAAAAGACTCCCTCGAGCAAAAAAACCGTTCCATCCTCAACTACTTTATTGGCACCATCGCCATTGGGGCGTTATTGTTTTTCATGCGTGCACAACGTGCTAAGAGTCGGGAACTCTTGTTGCGCCAAGCCCAACAACGCGCCAACGAGGATATTTATAAACTTATCATTTCTCAACAAAATAAATTAGAAGAAGGACGTGTACTCGAAAAAACTCGAATTGCCAAAGAATTGCATGATGGGGTACTTGGTCGTCTTTTTGGGCTGCGTTTAAATTTGGATGGATTAAATCATCGGGATGATGAAGCAGCCGTTCAAGAGCGTATCCGTTGTCTGGAAGAGCTAAAAATCATCGAACAAGATTTACGTGAAATCTCACACGAATTATCTCGTGAAAAGTATGTCTTAGTCAATAATTTTGTGGCTATCGTCAATAATTTATTTGAAGAACAGGCAAAAATTAATCCAGCAAAACTAACTACACTCATTGATGAAAAAGTTGACTGGGACAAACTGAGCAATACAACCAAAATTAATTTATACCGAATACTTCAAGAATGTTTACAAAACATTAATAAGTACGCAAATGCAAAAAATATTAAAGTTGAGTTCCGTAAAGATAAAAAAGGTAACTTAGTACTCAACATAACTGATGATGGTGACGGCTTTGAAGTGGATAAAAAAAGCAAAGGTATTGGTCTCAAAAATATTGTAACCCGTACCCATGAGAGTGATGGAATTATCGAAATCAAATCTGCCCCCGGCAAAGGTACACGCATCAGCATTACTGTACCTTTGGAGCATAAGAATATCAAACATTAACAAAAACCTACCCAAATATGTCCCAAATTGTAAACATTTTAATTGTCGATGATCATCAATTTATCATCCAAGGCTATAAAAATGTAATCAACCTATTTCCTGATAAAAATATCACCTTTAACTTCATTGAAGCCTCTGATTGTAAGTCAGGTTACGAGACTATCGTGAATAGTTCAATTGCTTTTGACATCGCATTTCTTGATGTAAGTATGCCAGAATACCCAGAAAAGAATATAAATACAGGTGAAGATCTGGCCAAATTATTAAAAGAAACGATGCCAGAATGTAAAATCGCTTTATTAACGATGCATTCTGAAAGTTTAAAAGTTATGTCAATTATTGAAGAGATTAATCCTGTTGGTTTAGTAATCAAAAACGACCTCACTTTTGACAGTATGATTTTGGCACTCACCTCTATTTTAAAAGGGGATACCTATTATAGTGATTCCGTAATCAAGTTCCTTAATAATCAGCAAAAAGAAAAGGTTTACGTAGATGTTATCGATCGACAAATTCTACATTACCTGAATAAAGGTGTTAATTACGATGATATTCCATTATACATTACCATTTCTTCAAGTTCGGTTAAAACCCGTAAAGAAAATATGAAAGACTTGCTCGGAATTTCGGGTAGTGATGATGCAACTCTGGTAGCTGTAGCGAAAGATCGTGGAATGTTATTAAACTAAGCTCCCTCTTCAGAACCCAGCGCATTCCATCCTCTCGCTTTTAATTCTATTTTTGTATTGGCACGCGTAACCAAATGCATACCTTCATTGGCTGCAGTCATGTGACCAATCACCGTCAAATTCGGGTTACCCTTGATTTTATCAAAGTCTTCTAATTTAATAGTAAATAACAATTCATAGTCTTCACCACCGTTGATGGCCAAAGTTGTACTGTCAATATTGAATTCTTCACAAGTGCTAATAAATTGCGGGTCAAGCGGCAATTTGTCTTCAAATAAATTACATCCCGTTCCGCTGTTTTTACACAAATGAATCAACTCAGAGGAAAGTCCGTCAGAGATATCAATCATCGATGTTGGTTGTACTTCCAATTGCGATAATAATCCTTTAATATCGGTGCGCGCTTCAGGTTTTAATTGGCGTTCAATTAAATACGTATAATTATCCAAGTCGGGTTGGTTCAGCGGATTTACTTGAAATACTTGCTTTTCGCGTTCCAAAACTTGTAAGCCCATATAGGCCGAACCTAAATCGCCTGTTACAACGAGCAAATCATTTTCTTTTGCTCCACTACGGTATGCCAATTCGTTTTCTTGAGCCACACCAATAGCCGTGATCGAAATAATCATTCCTTTCTGAGAAGATGTTGTGTCTCCTCCAATAATGTCTACATTATAGGTTTTGGCTGCCAAGCGAATCCCTTCGTACAATTCTTCTAAAGCCTCCACAGGGAACCGATTGGAAACGGCAATGGATACCGTAATTTGTGTCGGGGTTGCGTTCATCGCACAAACATCAGATAGATTTGCCACCACCGCTTTGTAACCCAAATGTTTCAACGGCATGTAGGATAAATCAAAATGAACACCTTCTACAAGTAAATCTGTTGAGACAACTGTTGAGGTGTTTTCAAAGCGTAAAACTGCCGCATCATCACCAATTCCTTTAAGGGTTGTGGGTTGACTAACTTCCACTTTTTCAGTAAGATGGGCAATTAATCCAAATTCGCCAAATTGCGATAAAGGAGTTCGTTGTGGCGTTTTGTCTTCTAACATGATTTCTTGTATTTATGAGTGCAAAGGTACAATATGCTATAGGGAATTCCAATACATAAAAAAAGTCCGGCCAAAACCGAACTTAATTTATAATGTATCATTTAAAATTTAGAATAGTTGAATGCTAGTCATTCAACTTCAACACCGCCATAAACGCCGATTGTGGAATTTCTACATTCCCCACCTGGCGCATACGTTTCTTACCGGCTTTCTGCTTTTCCAATAATTTACGCTTACGCGAAATATCCCCTCCGTAACATTTTGCCGTCACGTCTTTACGCAACGCTTTGATGGTTTCCCGAGCGATGATTTTCGCACCAATTGCCGCTTGAATCGGAATATCAAACTGTTGTCTCGGGATCAATTCGCGCAATTTCTCACACATTTTTTTCCCAATATGGTATGCATTATCTTCGTGAATCAACGCCGACAAAGCATCGACAGAATTCGCATTCAACAAAACATCCAAACGCACCAATTTCGACGTGCGCATTCCTATCGGATGGTAGTCAAACGACGCAT
>CAYNDK010000218.1:0-3637 GCA_964395965.1 uncultured Flavobacterium sp. | reverse complement strand
AGCATGTTCTACCAATTCCATTTCTGCTTTTCTACGTTCGGTAAGATCGCGAGTAACTTTGGTATAGCCACTTACATTACCTAATTCGTCATGTATTGCAGTGATGGTTATGCTTCCCCAAAAGGTCGTACCGTCTTTCCGTTGACGCCAACCTTCATCTGTGGCGCGTCCCATGAGTCGGGCTATTTCTAATAAGCTCTCGGGTTTTTTTTGTTGTCTATCGTTTTCTGTGTAGAAAATTTTAAAATGATGTCCTACTACTTCTTCAGCTTCATAGCCTTTGATGCGTTGGGCACCGGTATTCCAATTCATAACTATCCCGTTTATGTCTAATAATAGGATAGCGTAATCAGATACCTCGTAGATCATCTTAAAAAAGACATTTTCTTCGTGGCTCATAGGTTAGGGTTATTTGATTTTGAGTAATGCGTAAATCAAAAATATGAAAAATCTGTAATTTTTAGTATAAATGTTAAAATATTTCTTACTTTATAAAATATAAAAAAAAAGCACCTCTTAACAGAGATGCTTAACATAAATAGTGTGAAACATTCGAATACCCTAGATTGTCAAATCAAGTTCTATTTATGAATTATTTTTTTTACCATTCAAAATTATCGTCAATGATTTTCATTAAATGTTCTTCTGTAAGCGGCTTGGAAATGAACCCCTTTATATTTTGATCATTTTCGCTACGCATACGGTCATCAGGATTCACACTAGTAGTGAGCATTACGACAACCAATTGCCCTTTTTGTTCTTCGGGCAATTTGTCATAATGATCCAAAAATTCAAATCCGTTCATACCGGGCATATTGATATCTAAAAAAATGATACACGGTTGTGGGAATTGCTCTTGATGTTCGAATTGCCCTGTACTTTTCAGATAATCTAACGCTTGAAAAGCACTGGTACAAATTACAATTTGTGCATCAACACCTGTTTTTTTGATGGTGATTTCGTTGATGAAATTGGTTGCACTATCATCGTCAACCAAAAGTATTTTTTTTAATTGTGGCTTACTCATTTATGCAGATTTAAGTTTTCGGGTATCAACACTAAAATGGAACGTACTTCCTTTGCCTTCTTCAGAATCGACCCAAATATCGCCTTTGTGAAGTTGGGCAATTTTGTGGCAATGCGCAAGTCCGATTCCTGTTCCTTCATAGGTTTCCCGTGAATGTAGACGTTGGAATATCACAAAGATTTTATCGTGAAAAGCTTGCGGAATTCCGATACCATTATCGTTGATGGAAAAAGTCCATTTGCCATTTTTTTCCGAAGCACTAATTTTCACTACGGGCGACTGACCCGGTTTGCGAAATTTGATTCCATTGGTAATGAGATTAGTAAACATTTGACGCAATTCCAGTTCATAACCCGAAATGATGGGCAAACTTTCAAATTCGATAATTGATTGGGTATCTTCAATTAAAATTTTCAAATCCATTTTGATTTGATGGATTAATTGGACACAATTCACTTCGACCAAATCGCTTTCTTTCCCAATTCGAGAATAATCCAACAATCCATGAATCAATTGGCGCATCCGTTGCGTAGCCTCCAAAATATAATCCATCATTTGTGTGGTTTGGGGATCAATTTTCTCATAGAGTGTGTCCCGCAACATTTCATTCAAACACGTAATGGTTCGAAGCGGTTCTTGCAAGTCGTGCGAGGCGATGTAAGCGAATTGCTCCAACTCTTTGTTCTTTTTCTCGAGTTCTTTAGCATGTTCTATCACCGCTAGTTCGGCATTTTTCCGCTCGGTAAGATCGCGCGTTACTTTTGAAAATCCGGTGATTCTTCCGTCAGCCCCATGAATGGCTGTGATTAATACATTGGCCCAAAATAAGGAGCCGTCTTTTTTCACGCGCCATCCTTCATCTCTTGCACTTCCTTCTTGGGTTGCTGTCGCCAATAGTTGATCGGGTTTTTGTTCGATTTTGTCTTTTTCCGTGTAAAAACGTTTGAAGCTCGAACCTATAACTTCTTCGGATAGATATCCTTTAATGCGTTGTGCTCCCACATTCCAATTCATGATTGTACCGTTGGCATCCATCATAATAATGGCATAATCCGATACTTCATAAATCATTTTGTAGAAGACATTCTCTTCGTGATTCATTTTTTCGTTGTGTTTTAGAGTGTGTTATTAGGCGTAATCCCTAAGGTTACACTTCAAACATAAAATTATTTTTTGTGATATAATTAACATTTATGGCGTCTTGAAATAATATTCTTACTTATAGCGTTAATTTATTGAATTTCGTAAGAAAAAAGCGTCCGTTTTTTTAAATCTATTTTATTATTCGTAATTTTTCCTATGCATGCATAATTTTTTGTCATTTTATTATGCATGCATAGTATTTTTATGTATTTTTGAAATCGATTTCGTAACCTAACCTTTATGAAAGAAAAAACAATAGACTATGCATTACGCGCAACTTGGCAAGCCGTTGCACGCATGTATAATGAAGAAGCATCTAAATATGATGCCTCGATGGCTGTAGGTTTTGCACTACTCAGTATCGACAAAGAAGAAGGAACGCCTTCCTCCTATATTAGTAACCGTATGGGAATGGAACCCACGAGTTTAACTCGAACTTTAAAAACACTGGAAGATCGTGGATTGATTTACAGAGAGAAAAATCCCGATGATGGACGTGGGGTTTTAATTTTTCTAACGGAAGAAGGAAAAGAAAAACGGGAATTATCAAAAAATACCGTGTTACGCTTTAATGAAAGTATTCGAAAACATATTTCGGATGAACAACTCAAACACTTCATGGAAGTGACCGAAATTATCAATGATTTGATTGCCGAAAAAAAGATTTTTTAAACAAACAACATAGCACCTCTATGAAACGTATTATTAAAAAAGTGGCTGTCGTGGGATCCGGAATTATGGGATCGGGCATTGCCTGCCATTTTGCGAATATCGGACTTGAAGTTTTGCTCTTGGACATTGCGCCCAATGCACTCACGCCGATGGAAGAGAAAAAAGGATTAACACTTGAACACAAAGCAGTACGAAACCGTATTGTCAACGACCACTTGGCGAATGCCTTGAAATCCAACCCCTCCCCGATTTACAGTCAGAAGTTTGCTTCCCGCATCACAACGGGAAATACGACCGACGACATGGCCAAAATCGCTACTTGTGATTGGGTAATTGAAGTGGTAGTAGAACGTTTGGACATCAAGAAATTGGTGTTCGAGCAAATCGACAAGTACCGTAAACCGGGTACTTTGGTGACTTCCAACACGTCTGGGATTCCGATTCACTTTATGAGTGAAGGACGAAGTGCCGACTTCCAAGCGCATTTCTGTGGGACGCACTTTTTCAACCCTGCACGTTACTTGAAATTGTTTGAAGTTATTCCTGGACCACAAACGAGTCCGGAGGTGATTGACTTCTTATTTGAATACGGTTCTAAATTCCTAGGAAAAACGTCGGTCATTGCCAAAGATACGCCTGCCTTCATCGGGAATCGTATCGGAATATTCGGCATCATGAGTTTGTTCCACCAAGTCAAAGAATTAGGCTTGACCATCGAAGAAGTGGACAAATTAACTGGTCCCGTGATTGGTCGCCCGAAATCAGCTACTTTCCGTACCGTCGATGTTGTGGGTC
>CAYNDK010000217.1:0-3728 GCA_964395965.1 uncultured Flavobacterium sp. | reverse complement strand
AAGACGAACATTTTTATCAGCATTGGGGATTCAATCCGGTTGCGATGTACAAAGCAGTACAACAAAATCGGGCGGCTGGTAAAGTGGTCCGTGGTGGAAGTACCTTGACTCAGCAAGTAATACGCCTATCGCGGAATAATCAAGACCGCACCTATTGGGAGAAAATAAAAGAAATCGTTTTGGCTACGCGATTGGAGTTTCGTCACTCCAAGGATACGATTCTCGAACTCTATGCCGCGCATGCGCCTTTTGGGGGTAATGTGGTCGGATTGGAAATGGCTTCCTGGCGGTACTTTGGTGTGCAAGCGCACCAACTTTCGTGGGCAGAAAGTGCAACCTTAGCGGTTTTACCTAATGCGCCTCGTTTGATTTATCCAGGAAAAAATCAGGAAAAATTATTGAAAAAGCGCAATGCCTTATTATTAAAATTATACCAAAATAAAGAGATTGACCAACTCACTTACGATTTGGCACTGAAAGAACCGTTACCACAAAAACCGTATGATTTACCGCAATTGGCACCTCATTTATTAGAACGGGTGGTCAAAAAACATCCGGGTGAACGTATCAAGACAACCATTGAATTGCCGTTGCAAAATCGGGTGAATCAAATTGCGAGTTATTATTACAACCAGTATAAACAAAACGAAGTTCATAATCTGGCGGTGATTGTAATTGACGTACAAAACCGCAATATCGTGAGTTATGTGGGCAATGCACCTACGGATGTGCTACATGGCAAAGATGTTGACATTATTGGCGCTCCGCGAAGTACAGGAAGTATTTTAAAACCCTTGTTGTTTGCTTCGATGTTGGATGAGGGCGAACTCTTACCCAACACTTTAGTTGCGGATATTCCGACTCAAATTTCGGGATATGCGCCGCAAAATTTTAACCAAACCTTTGATGGTGCCGTTCCAGCACAACGCGCTTTATCGCGTTCGTTGAATATACCTGCGGTTTTGATGTTGCAAGAACACGGCATTCCGAAGTTTTATGAAACTTTACAAAAATTAGGTCAAAAAAACATCAACAAACATCCTGATCATTATGGTTTATCCTTGATTTTGGGTGGTGCCGAGAGTAATTTATGGGATTTAACGAAGACGTATGCCAATATGACGTCGACCTTAAATTATTACAACCGGACCAAAAAATACCGGACCAATGAATTTACTGACTTGAATTTCATTCATGGCTTTGAACAAGATTTTGGGTCTGATTCCTATGACAAAACGATTTATGGAGCGGGTTCGATTTACCTTACCTATACGGCAATGAAAGAAGTCAACCGTCCGGAAGGCGATGAAGCTTGGAAGTTTTATGATTCAGCCTTACCGATTGCTTGGAAAACGGGAACGAGTTTTGGCAATCGCGATGCATGGGCAATTGGAACCAATTCACGTTATGTGGTAGGCGTTTGGGTAGGAAATGCATCCGGAGAAGGCCGACCTGAGTTGACGGGTGTAGACAGTGCGGCTCCGATTTTGTTTGATGTATTCAATACGCTACCTAAATCGGGTTGGTTTAAAGCGCCCTTAAACGATTTGGAACAAGCTGAAATTTGTACCCAAAGCGGACATATTGCCCAAGATGATTGTCCGAAAACAAAGCAATGGATTCCGGCTAAAGGATTGAAAACCAGTGTTTGTCCCTACCATAAACTGGTACATCTGGACCCAACCGAACAGTTTCGTGTGAATAGTAATTGTGTTTCGGTAGACCAAATTGTAACCAAAAAATGGTTTGTATTGCCACCGGTTTGGGAATGGTATTATAAAAGTCTGCATATTGATTACCAACCTTTACCGCCTTTCCGGTCGGATTGTGTGGGGGAAACACAAGTACAAATGGATTTTATTTATCCACGTGCAACAAGTAAGATTTATTTGACGAAAAACTTTAACGGAGTGATTCAGCCCGTCGTATTTAAGGTGGCCCATTCCAATCGAGAGGCCAAATTGTATTGGTATGTGGATGACCGATTTTTGGGAACCACCCAAACCTTTCACGAAATGCAGATTACGGCCCAAACGGGCGTGCATCGGGTGACGGTAGTCGATGAAAAAGGCAATGAAATCAAACGTAAAGTTGAGTTGATCCGCGATTGATAGCACGATGCAGCCTGGACTTGCCTAACGGCAGGCAGGGCTGCCCAAAAACAAAAAAACCGCCCTTCAATTCGAAAGGCGGTTTTTTATTTATTCTTTAATCTCGTTTCCTTCTTCGTTAAAGAAACGGTATTCGAGGTACGTGTAAGCATCACGAGGTATGATTTTCACCCATTTTTTATGTTCGAAGAACCACTTCAAACGTAAAGATGGAAAACCTTTGGTAAGGTAGGCAGCCACAAAAGGGTGTGCATTGAGCACAATTTTATTGTGATTGTCTTTAATACGTTCAACATCGGAAGCGATGCGGTCGATGAGCAGAATTGGTGCGTCGACTTCACCGGTAGATCCTTTACTGGGATCGTCTTCTTGCGTTTTAATATTGACTTCGGGGCGAACCCGTTGTCGTGTAATCTGCACGAGACCGAACTTACTCGGTGGCAGAATTTTGTGTTTGGCTTTATCATCACTCATTTCTTCTTTGAAATGATCGTAGAGCACTTTGCGATTTTCAGGGTTTTGCATATCGATAAAATCGATCACTATTATTCCACCCATATCGCGTAAACGCAATTGACGCGCAATTTCAGTAGCAGCAATCATATTTACTTCTAAAGCAGTAGCCTCTTGACTGGCTGCTTTATTGGAACGGTTTCCGCTGTTTACATCGATTACGTGTAAGGCTTCTGTGTGTTCGATGATCAAATAAGCTCCTTTACTCATGGAAACGGTTTTCCCGAATGAAGTTTTTATTTGACGTTCGATATTATATTTCTCAAAAATCGGCAAGTCTATAGTTTGATAGAGCTTAACAATTTTTTGTTTCTCCGGCGCTATTTCGGCTAAATAGTCCTTTGTTTGTTGGTACAACTCCTCATCATCAACAGTAATACCAGTGAAGGTATCGTTGAAAATATCCCGAAGCATGGAGGAAACTTTGGTTAGTTCACTCAATACTTTAGAGGGATGATGAGCCGTTGGTAACCGTTTACACATTGCAAACCATCTGTTCATCAGATTTTGCATGTCTTTTTCGAGTTCGGCTGTTGATTTGCCTTCGGCTACTGTTCTCACAATAACACCAAATCCTTTCGGTTTGACGGCAGATACTAGTTTTTTTAAGCGGTCTTTTTCTTCGCGGGAATTGATTTTTTGAGAAACCGAAACCCGGTCGGAGAACGGCACTAACACCAAATAGCGTCCAGCAAATGATAGTTCAGAGCTGATGCGCGGACCTTTGGTGGAAATGGGTTCTTTGACCACTTGAACTAGTACCGATTGATTAGCACTTAACACATCTGCGATAGCGCCATTTTTATCAATCTCTTTTTCAAACGGAAAGTTTTTTAGGGAGAAATCTTTTATTTTACCTGTGCTTACAAGTTTAATGAATTTCAAATAGGAAGTAAGATTGGGTCCTAGGTCGTGATAGTGCAAAAATGCATCTTTCTCGAATCCAACGTTAACGAAGGCTGCGTTGAGTCCAGATACCGGTTTTCGAATTTTAGCAATAAAAATATCGCCTACTAAAAACTGGCTACGATCTTCTTCTTCTTTGTGTAATTCAATGAGTTTTCCATCTTTTAATAAGGCAAAATCTACAGCATCGTCACCCTT
>CAYNDK010000216.1:0-3792 GCA_964395965.1 uncultured Flavobacterium sp. | reverse complement strand
GCTGTTACAGTTTGTTCTGTGTCGATTTTCTGACCTAAAGAATTGTATAATGCAATTTGGTAAAGATCTATTCCTGGCATTTCTATATGTAAAACATCTTGAGCTGGTACTGGATAAATTACACTTTCCAAACTAGAAGCTTCAGCAATGGCAAGGGGAGAAGTTACATTTAAAATGTAATTTAGATTATTATATCCCGTAGTTGCATCCCACATACCTGTATTGGCCAGTTGAATAGCATATTCTGGACGACCTGATAAAGAAGGGGAGGCATCTGCGATATGTAAAAATAACTGATAATTTCCTGTAGGTAGAGAACTAGGAAGTGTTAAGTTTTCAGAAACAATAATTTCATTTGGTCCAAGCCAACGTCTAGGATCGGTATTCATTGGTAAAACAACAATTTGATTTGTTGTTTGATTTTTTAAAATAAGGGAAACATTTCGTGCGTTATAAGGTGCAGCAAATCCCGTATTGAATAATTTAAATGTGACAGGTAAAATTGAACCAACCATTGCATTTACAGGAAATGTAGAAGACCGCATTTCAAAACGGTAACCTAATTTTTTCTCAATATCATCGTAACAATTTCCATTTTCAAATCCATCAATAACTCCAGGGAAATAATCAACATTTAAAAAAGACCAATGAAATTTTCCCATTTCTTGTAGTGCCGTTGCACATTCTGATCGGGGGGCATTAAGAGCACATGTTTCACCACCCATCACTACAAATTTTGTATCTTGTTCAAGATAAGGATATTGTGTTGTTACATTATCATAAGTACCAAAATCAGTTGTACTGGCTAAAAAACAATCGTTATGATGCGCAATTCGTGCCGTATTTGTTTGACTAAAAGCTTGAGAATTGGATACTGCAGTAGTAGAATACATTAATTGTTTGAAAGAGGGATATCGAACTTGAACCATACGACTAGCAGGAAGAGCAGCTAAAATCGCATTCATTACATCTTTTCTGTGGTTGTTATTTGCTGTTGTTAAATTAGTTTGATTGTATCCCCAACCACCAAATTCAGGTTGGCTAGTATAATACCATTCGCCCCATAAACCGATAAAACCGGCTTGCATCACACTTATCACATCTTCATTGGCTTGTAATATGGGAGCTAACTGCTGTATATGATTTAAAATCGTCGTTTTTGATGCATCGCGTTGTAAAGCATCTTCATTGTCTGAATAGGCAAAACGAATAATACTTTTAACACCCGCTTGACGCATTTTATCAAAATCTTGCTGCATTAAAGTTAAATATGCAGAAGATATCGGTGCGTTGATAAAGTTCTCCAAATAGAATACTCTGTAAATCAAAGAAATTTTTTGATTCACTCGATAATTGGTTAGCGTTGTAGTGTTTAATGCACTATAAGCATTGGAATGCGTTTCAGTAAATTTGAAAAATCCACGTTCAGGATTCGCAATAGCCAAATTTGATACTGGATAATTAACCAATGATGTTTGACTTTTACCATGTAAAGACAAAATCATAATTATTCCGTAAATTATGTTTTTCATAAGTCATTAGGTTAAGTGAATTGAACTTGTAGCAATAGATTGAAAGCAAATCAAAAATAATAGATTAAAAGCACATTTAATCGATGAACTGAAAAGTATTGTTAAAAACATCGATGAAATGCATTAATAGTGTATTATAAGTAAGAAAAATACTTCAAAATAATATTATATGTATTCGTGTTTTTTTTCTCTTTAATCATAAAAAAGATACTTATGTATAAACTATAATTTATATTATGTAAAATAGAAAATTTGAAAAACAGTTGGATTATAAACACTATTAAGTTTATAACATCTTAGTTTTTTAGTAGAAAATTATCCTACTACTGGCATATTGTTTCTTAAATTTGTAACGTTATTATGAGAAAGGAAATCCATTATGAGTAATGCTATCGTTCAGCGTATTGCTGATTTTTTAAAAGATTATGAACCCTTTAATTTTTTGTCTTATGATGATTTATTAAAAATTGCGTCGACAATTCGTGTTCTTAATCTTGAAAAAAATAAAACGTTATTTCAAATAAATGATGTTTTACATGATTCCTTTTACGTAGTTGCCTCTGGAATTGTAAATCTTACGGTTGTTTCAGATGCCGATGATATGTTGTTAAACAAATGTCATTCAGGTGATATTTTTGGTTTGCGGCCATTTTTTGCTAAAAACAATTATCAAATGACTGCCAAAGCTAAAGATGATTGTATTGTCTATGCTATTCCAATTACTACGTTCAAACCCTATGTTTCTCAAAATCAAGAAGTTTTAAACTTTTTGTTAGAAAGTTTTGCAACCAATTCAAAAAATCAAGCTGATAAACAAGCTAAAGGACTTATATCCGATACTGTTGCATTTAATGAAAATCAGTCTGATATGCTGTATTTTCAAACCTTATCCTACAATCGTAACCCATTAAAAGTTAGTACAACAACTACAATTCGTGATGTTGCCCAATTGATGACTGACAATCTTTTTGACAGTGCATTAATCACAGAACATAGTTTTCCTGTTGGAATTGTGACGGATAAAGATTTTAGAGCAAAAGTTGCTACTGGTCGCATACCCGTTTTATCCTTGATTCCAACCTTAATGAATGCACCTGTTATCACTGTAAATGAGAATATTTCAGTGGCAGAAGCACAATTAGTCATGCTGAAACATGGGGTAACCCATTTGTGCGTAACACTGGATGGAACAGACAAATCTGAAGTTAGAGGAATCATTTCTGAACATGATTTAGTTGTTGCACAAGCCAATAATCCAGGTGTTTTATTAAAAGAAATCAAGAAAGCAACGTCTGCCAAAGAATTGAAAATTGTTCGCGATAAATTGGCTGAAATCATTCAATCTTCTTTAAATAGAGCTATTCCTCTAACTCATATAAGTAGCATTGCAGGGGAAATTACTCTTGCATTGGTAAAGCGTTCCGTTGAATTGGCCATATTAGATTTAGGGTCTCCTCCTGCCCGTTATGCTTGGCTTTGTATTGGAAGTCAAGGTCGGAAAGAACAACTCTTATTGACCGATCAAGATAGTATTTTGATCTTTGAAGATGTCCCTGCTGATAAATACCGTGACACCAAAGATTATTTTATTCGATTGGCTAAAAAAACAATGGGTACATTAGAGAAAATTGGATTCAAACAATGTCCTCAAAATCACATGGCTAGCAATATGCTTTTGTGTAAGTCATTGACAGACTGGGTAAAACAATACAGCAATTGGATGAATACTCCAGGTGAAAAGTCAAACGAAATCAGCAGTGTGTTTTTTGATTATGAAATGGCTGTTGGCGAACAAAAAATTGAAGATGCTTTGACCGAAGTGATTTTTAAAAATGCTAAAAACAATGTTTTATTTTTTGATTATTTGGGTAATGATGCATTGCGAAAACCTCCCCCACTGAATTTCTTTAAAAAATTTAATACAGAAGAAGAAGGTGAACATAAGGGTAAATTTGACATTAAGAACCGAGCAATAATGCCCTTAATTGACAGCGCACGCTTGTTTGTTATGAGCAACTCCATAAAAGGTATCAACAGTACGTATCATCGGTATAAACATTTGGCAATTGTTGATCCCAAACATTCTGAAATTTACCTCAATTGTGCTGAAGCCTTCCTAGAATTATCAAAAATAAGAACTACAGAAGGGCTTAAGAATGATACCGATGGACAATATATCGATTTGGATGAAATGCATAAAGTTGACCGTGAAAAATTGAAAAATGCATTACTTCCAATGCGTGAATTAGAAGAACTAATT
>CAYNDK010000215.1:0-3800 GCA_964395965.1 uncultured Flavobacterium sp. | reverse complement strand
TATTCATTTACCGCAATGGAAAATGGGATTTGCCAAAAGGAGGAATTGAAAAGAATGAAGAAATTGAGGATACAGCGCTACGTGAAGTGGAAGAAGAAACAGGTGTCAATCAATTAAAAATAACCCGGAAACTTCAAAAAACGTATCATATCTTTAAACGAGGTGGCAAATACCGATTGAAAATCACTCATTGGTATGAAATGAAAACAAAATTTTCGGGAATTCCTAAGCCCCAAGAAAACGAAGGGATTGAAAAAGTAGTTTGGTTAAACCCTGATGAAGTGAAAGAAGCGCTTGGGAATTCTTATGAAAACATCAAGCTTTTATTTGAAGAAGAAAATAGTATGTACTAATAATCTTATTTCTTTACTCGTACAGAATCCGGAACTAAAACCGTATAATCCCCACCATTTCGCAACACATCCCGAACAATACTGGAAGAAATATAAGAGGTTCGCGAAGCGGTCAATAAAAAAACCGTTTCAATTTGGGACAACTTTCGGTTGGTATGAGCAATAGCTTTTTCAAATTCAAAATCGGCAGGATTACGAAGACCTCTTAAAATAAAATCGGCGTTTTCTTTTTTACACAAATCAATAGTTAACCCTTCATACGTAATCACTCTCACTTTGGGCTCGTCCTTGAAAGCTTCCTCGATGAAACGTTTCCGTTCTTCCAATGAGAACATGTATTTTTTTTCCGAATTCACCCCAATGGCAACAATGATTTCATCAAACAAGGAAGCCCCCCGCTGAATAATATCAAAATGGCCTAACGTTATGGGGTCAAATGAACCTGGAAAAATTGCTCGTTTCATAGCTATTGGAATAAGTGATGTAAAGTTAGCGATTTAATATGAATTCAAATTCGATTTTTCAATGCCTTCGATGCGTCCATTTTCTTCCATCGCATTTAAATCTTCTAATGACAACGATTCCTTTTGTTTGCCGTAGTTGGAAGGTATATCCAGATCCTCTAAATCAAAATAGGTGTCTTGGACATATTCATTGATCAACACTTGAAATGTGGTCCCTTTTCGTTCTAAAATTTTAAATGTCGAATAATAGCCATTTTCTGTTTCATAAAGCACAACATCTCCTTTTTGAAGTTGCTCGAGCGGGTAATCGGTATGCGATTTTACATACCAATTTTTTAAGAATAGGCAAATCACTACTAGTATAACTGCCGAACCTGTAAATGTCCAAACCGGGAAGTTTCTTTTTTGAAGGGCAATAGCATCTACTTTTGATTTGCTCGATTGGGGCAAATCAGCATATTCAATATAAGCATTGCAGTGGGTGCAATGAATTTCCCCGTGACGCTTAACCGGAAATAGCGGAATAAACGTCAAATGTGTATAATCACAATACAATTGGAGTTCGAAATCCACTTGGTTCAAATGACAATTGGGGCAATTTCCTTGAAAGGTGGCCGCATGACGCAAGTGCGTTTTTGTGCCTAAGATGACAATCATAATTTAGCCCAAATTGTTTTTCTTTCTAAAGCTAATCGAATTTCGTTATCCAATAAATCACTGAAGGCAATTTGTGCATGAGCCGCTTGTTGCGGGAAAATACTTTGTGGGGATAACCCCGGATTGGTATTCATCTCAATGAAATGCGGTATACCATTCATAATGATAAAATCGGTTCTCGAAAAACCGGACATTCCCAAAGCCTCATAAGCCTTTTTAGCGGTGGTTTTGACCAAAGCTTCAGTAGCGGCATCTATTCGAGCAGGTGTTATTTCTTCAGATTTACCCTGGTATTTGGCTTCATAATCAAAAAAAGCATTTTGAGAAACAATTTCGGTAATCCCCAAAACCATGACTTCGCCGCGGTAGCGCAAAACACCTACTGATACTTCAGTTCCTTTTAAATACGATTCAATTAAAATATCATGATCTTCTGCAAAGGCAAAGGCAAGCGCTTTATCTAATTCGTCTATTGACTGTACCATGGAAACACCCAGCGAACTTCCCGACTGATTGGGTTTTACGAAAAATGGCAAACCTAATTCCGCCACCAATGTTTCCGCATAGATGGGGTCGCCGTATCGTAAATATACCGATTTGGCTTTTGGAATATCAAATTTCGAAAGTACCGATAACGTATCTCTTTTATTGAATGTTAAAGCTGATTGGTAAAAATTACAACCCGTATACGGTACATCAATTAACTCCCAATACGCTTGCAAATGGCCGTCTTCTCCGGGTGTGCCGTGAACGGTGTTTACTGCAACATCAAACTTGATTTTTTTTCCTTCTAGTTGAAATGAAAAATCACTTTTATCTACTGCGAATTTTTCCCCATCGATGAGAACAGACCATCCTTCTTTGAGAATGTGTACTTCATACGGCTTGTATTTTGAACGGTCTAATTGGTTTAAAATTAACTGACCACTTCGAAGCGAAATTACCGATTCATCGGAGTATCCGCCCATCACAACTGCAACGTTCATCGGGGATATTTTTTAATTGTACCTCGCAAAAATAACATAATTGTTGCAACTAAAATCCTATCTTTGCGAGAAATTGAATCGTATGAGTTTACGGAATTATTTGACCAGTAAAGTCTTTTTTGCCCAATCTGCTGCTGCGCTGTTAATTGTAGCTGTACTGGGTTTTTTATTTTTTCATTGGATTACTTTTGTAACCAATCACGGTGAAGAAATTACCGTCCCTAATCTAAGTAAAATGACTCCCGAACAAGCCGAGGAGAAATTAGACGAATTGGATTTGGATTATGAAATAATTGATACAGTCGATTACATTGCTGATTTTCCAAAATTAACCATTGTGCAACAAGAACCTACTGCAGGGAGCAAAGTAAAAGGTGGACGAACTATTTATGTAAAAATCAATGCATCTACCTATACCATGGTTGCTGTACCTGATTTAGTTGAAAAAACCTATCGTCAAGCAGTTCCAACACTGAAAGCCGTTGGATTACAGGAAGGGGAAATTACTTATAAACCCTACATAGGTAAAGATATGGTGTTGGAAATGTGGATGAATGGTAAAAAAATAAAACCAGGAACCAAAGTATTGAAATCGTCCAAAATTGATCTCGTATTAGGCGATGGGAAAGTTGTTTTTGAAGAAACCGAAACGGATTCTATCCCTGATACTGAACCTCAAGACACACTAACTAATGGATACTAATTCACCATGGTTAGAACCCGAGGACGAACTTTTTGAGCATTTCCGATTTGAAGTGCCCAAGGGTCAGGGTTTGATGCGAATTGACAAATATTTGCAATTGCAAATCCCCAATATTTCACGAAATAAATTGCAAAATGCGGCTGATAGCGGTAATGTGTTGGTCAATGAAGTGGGAGTAAAGTCAAATTATAAAGTCAAACCAGGCGATATTATTCGTATCGTGCTGACCCATCCACCGTTCGAACACAAGATTATCCCTGAAGATATTCCTTTGGATATTGTTTATGAAGATGAAGCATTAGTGGTTATCAACAAACCTCCGGGTTTGGTTGTCCATCCAGGTCATGGTAATTACACAGGAACATTGGTCAATGCTTTAGCGTATCATTATGGAAACCGATTACCGTTGAATAGTTCAGAACGTCCAGGTTTGGTGCATCGCATTGATAAAGATACTTCAGGATTGTTAGTGGTTGCTAAAACCGAACAAGCGATGACTCATTTGGCCAAACAGTTTGAAGAAAAAACGTCAGAGCGAGAATATGTTGCCTTAGTTTGGGGTAATGTTGAAGAGGAGGAAGGAACCATTGAGGGAAATATTGCTCGTCATGTTCGTGATCGTATGCAGATGGCCGTT
>CAYNDK010000214.1:0-3869 GCA_964395965.1 uncultured Flavobacterium sp. | reverse complement strand
GATCAAAAATATCAGCCATGATATATTCATATTGCTCAAAACGTTGATCTTTTGAAAAAGCATAAATTTCAAGCGGCATTCCTTGAGGTGTTGGCTGTAATTGTCGACACAATAAAATCATGTCTTTATTAAGACCAGGGTGCTGTTCGAGATAACCGGTTATGTATTTTCTAAAAAGTCCAAAATTGGTCATATTACGACCATTAACTAATAAAGATTTGTCAATAGAATTGATTGCATTATAGGTAGAAATTTCTTGTTGCCGTTGATCGATATAGTCGGAAATCAATTGAATACGCTTTAACCGAAATAATTCTTCTTCATTCAAAAAGCGTATACTTTTGGATTTTATTAATAGTGAACGTTTGATGCGTCTCCCATCAGAGTCTAACATTCCACGCCAATTTCGAAAAGAATCAGAAATCAAACTGTAGGTAGGAATGGTAGTTGTAGTATTGTCGAAATTTCGAACTTTAACCGTGGCAAGATTGATTTCGATAACATCTCCATCTGCTCCATATTTATCAAAGGTAATCCAATCGCCAATTCGGACCATATCATTTAAAGCGACTTGCACACTAGCAACAAATCCCAAAATGGTATCGCGAAAAATCAAAATGACGAATGCT
The DNA here is from genome assembly GCA_964395965.1 of uncultured Flavobacterium sp. Classification (GTDB taxonomy): domain Bacteria; phylum Bacteroidota; class Bacteroidia; order Flavobacteriales; family Flavobacteriaceae; genus Flavobacterium. Next base: position 3,240 of record CAYNDK010000214.1, on the reverse strand, counting down.
GAAACCGCTCCTAAAGTTCCAAGTAAAGCATTTGTTGATATATCAAAGATTTTTGAAATTATTATTCCAATTCCAAAAATCCACAGCATTATCATGATAACCTGGATAAAACTATCAATTGGTTTATCACTATACTTGGGTTTTTCTTTCATGTAATCCCGAATGGATTTCAAAATACTGCGAATTATCCATAAGGTTAAAACTACGATGTATACCCCTACAACTTTTCCAAAAAAGGCTTCCCAATAGACGTAATTTTCAAGAATTACCGGGACTGATTTGTAGATGAATAGAAAGGGAATGAGATAAGAAATGTATTTAGCTGTTTTATTACTAACCAGTAAATCATCAAAATTGGTGCGTGTTTTCTTAGCAATTACAGCCATAAAAGTCACCAATACAAGACGGAAAAGCATGTAAATCAAATAGGCGAAAAAAATCATTTCTGCCATATTGACCAACAAACTGGTGTAGGAAGCAAAAGTATCTCCCATTCCGATTTTTCGCAGTAGGGGATAGAGCCAACCAAACAGACTTTCTAGTTTTTGATGCATTCTACAAGTATTTTTTTTCCATTACAAAAGTTCCGAAGGGAAGAAGAGAAGCCAATTGTACAATGCCCAAATCTTTCCAACTCCAAGCTTGTTTTTCACGAATAGCGAAAGCTAGATAAACATAAGAAATAAACAATATTCCATGTGTCATACCCACGGGAAAAAGTAATGTTTTATACAAATCAATATGATTGGGCTTGATAAACAGCATATTGGCAAACAATACCAAATAGGAAACGCCTTCAAATAAGGCAATGTAACGAAATAGGGTAGTCATGAGTTATTGATTTGTTACAAAATTAGGAATCCAATTGTAGAATTCCCTCAATTTGATCGTAAAATTGTTGACAAATAAGAAATACTTTTTGTGTTAAAAAATTAGGTTAACTCTCTTTTTTAGAGTTATTTTTGCAAAATTTCATTTTTGAATGTCAGAAACACAACTTTTTGATGAAATAGAGGATCGAAAGGAACTCTACGACTACCAGATTCGGGACATCGATTCGATATTTGAGCGTTTAGATAACGCTCCCTCTAATTATCACTTGTTGTATCAATTACCTACAGGCGGAGGAAAAACAGTCATTTTTTCTGAAATCACACGTCGTTATTTAGAAAAGCACAAAAAAAAGGTAGTGGTTTTAACCCATCGAATAGAGTTGTGTAAGCAAACTTCAAAAATGCTCTCTACTTTTCGCGTTAAGAATAAAATCATTAACAGTGATATCAAGGAGTTACCCGATCAAGAAGAGTATTCTTGCTTTGTCGCTATGGTTGAAACGCTCAAAAACAGATTGAATGATAAGAAATTAGCCATTCATGATGTGGGCTTAGTGATTGTCGATGAAGCGCATTTTAATTCGTTTCGAAAATTGTTTAGTGCTTTTAAAGACACCTTTATTTTAGGTGTAACAGCAACTCCCTTAAGTTCCAATGTGAAATTACCTATGTATCAGAATTACAATGAATTGATTGTAGGAGATACGATTCAAAATTTAATTGAAAAAGGGTATTTAGCAAAAGCAACAACTTATAGTTATAACGTTGGTTTAACTTCTTTAAAAGTCGGAATTAATGGCGATTACACTGTAAAATCTTCTGACGAACTGTATTCCAATTTAATGATGCAGGAAAAGTTATTGCATGCCTACATGGAAAAATCATTGGGTAAAAAGACCTTGATTTTTAATAATGGTATCAATACATCACTGTATGTGTATGAAACCTTTAAAAAAGCTAATCTCAACATTCGCCACTTGGATAATACTACACCCAATGATGAACGTAAAGAGATTTTAAAATGGTTTAAAAAAACGCCCGATGCAATTTTGACCTCTGTAAGTATTTTGACAACCGGTTTTGACGAACCAACTGTTGAAAGTATCATACTTAACCGAGCCACAAAATCGATAACACTATATTTTCAAATGATTGGTCGTGGCTCGCGGCGATTGCCACATAAAGAGAATTTTACAATTATAGACCTAGGAAACAACGCCCTTCGATTTGGTTTATGGAATAATCCTGTCGATTGGCAACATATTTTTAAAGCTCCCGAATTTTATTTAGCCAGTTTGCGGGATGATGCAGAAATTGAAAGTAATTTCAAATATGAAATGCCTCCGGAATTGCGTAAAAAATTTGCTAATTCAACTGATTTTGAATTTGACGTTCACGAGGAATTTAAATTCACCGTCAAAAATAATTTAAAAGCCAAAACCGTAATTGACAAATCGATAGATCAACATGCCCGAATTTGTGTAGAAAATGCATCATCACAAATTGAAGCAAAATTTCTTACCAAAGAATTAGCCGATGACATCGAATACCGTGTTCGTCAATATTGTGTTTTATTAGGAAATACTACCAAGAATTATCGTTTGTGGTTAATTGAAGATTACAAAGAAAAACTCATCTTGGCTACAAGTAAAAAGATGAGGGAGAAACTAATGGCTGAAGAATAGCGTTAATAACCTCTATCTCGATGAAAAACACCATTTTATCGATGTAAGCACCTATAATTTTCGTAGACATTTTTTTCACTTCCATAAATATGCATTTTATCGAGTTTATCAATAGTTACAACTGATTTCGACTTATTCCACAAATTCTAAAAATATCTTTGTGTAATGTTAAACTATTAGCCGAGTTATTTTAATCGCCCCAGATTAAAAAACCCTATTAAATTCTTATGCAAAACAAACATGAAGTAATGCTAATTATGGAAGGCACTTACCCATATAATGGTGGAGGTGTATCAACTTGGGCTCATTCCTTATGTGAACAAGTTTCTAATTCAAATTTTACATTGTATTCTATCAATGCAAATTTTGAACAATCAACCAAATATATCTTGAGTGAAAACGTAAAAAATGTAATTCAAGTTCCATTATGGTCACCTCTTGAACCTCAAGAATTAGTCAATTATGGAAAGAAATACCACAAGTTTGTAACTCGTAAGGAAAAAGAAGATTGTGATTCAATTCAGCAGGTGTTTGTCCCTATATTTAAAGAACTTTTAGGTCATATTTACTCCAGTAATCAAGATCCAAAAGCGCTTGATCAAACTGTTTTTCGTTTATGGAAATTTTTCCAAAAGCACGATTACAAGAAGACTATGAAAAGCTGGATTGTATGGCGTTGTTTTTATGAAACTACTACTGAAATTGCGGCCAAAGACGACCAT
>CAYNDK010000213.1:0-3896 GCA_964395965.1 uncultured Flavobacterium sp. | reverse complement strand
AGACTTGGGCAATCAAGGTCGAATCGCCTAATTTTTGTGCTTCTCGCAAGGCTTTCCCTCCATAAACAAGTGCTGAATCACTAGAAACATTGGAATAATACCAGGTTAAATCCGAATAAATCGTAGCAGTTCGTTTTGAATCGGGTTGGTTTTGTAATTCCGTTTTCAATTTGTCAATAAGCGCATTGACATCTTGTGCGGCGAGATTCCATCCGAAACTCAAAAAAAAGAAGCAACAAAGCTTTTTAAACAGGAAGCTGGAGCAGAATTTGCGTGCCATGGTTGGTTAGGGTTTTAATTTCTAGATTACCGCCAATTTCCTCCATCCGTTTCCGCATATTATGTAATCCGTTACCAAAGTTAACATTTTCAAGGTCAAAACCTTTACCATCATCTCGAATTTCTATTTGTAAGGAATTATTTATTCGTTGGGCTTGAACAAGAATGCGATTTGGCTGCGCATATTTTAAAGCGTTATTGACTGCTTCTTGTATGGAACGATAGAGATGAATACCCGACAAGGATGAAAAAGTTACGGCTGAAGCTTCTGGTGTACATTGAAAATCAAATTGGACAGCCGTTGCTACTGATGCTGCTTTTTCAATAAAATTAGACAAGCGCATTTTTAAATCCTCCATTTGAAAGTCACCGTGATTCATAGCCCAAATGGTATCGCGCAACTCCCGAATGGTCTGTTGACTAAATTCAGAAATTCGGTCCAGTTGTTGGGTTAATTTTTCATTAAGTGCAGGAAACGCAAATTTCAAGGTATCAATAGAGGAAATTATAAAAGTGAGTTGAGCACCAATATTGTCATGTAAGTCTCTTGAAATGGCCAATCGTTGTTCATGCAACTGATTTTGATTAGCCACTTCTTGAATTGCTTTTTCTAAGGCAAAGGCTTGTTGTGTTTGAAGTAACTTTAATTTTTGTTGGCGCAACAATAACCATCCAATTCCTAAAACACTCAAGAGTCCCAACACTAAAAAACCTAACCAATACTTTTGGCGTGCAACTTGCATTTGTTGTTCATGCAATTGTTGCTCTTTTTCTTGAGTTCGGTAACTCACTTCAAGTTCGGTCTGTTTTGCACGCATGGCAGTTAGATTTAAACTGTCTTTCCAACGCACTACCTCTTGATAATCTGAAACTGCTTTATCGGGTTTACCTAACGAATTCCATAAACTTGCGCGTTGTTGTAATCCTTGAACTAACAAGTCCGTAAGTCCTTTACGTTGGGCATAGTGTACTACAAAATCCAATCGCTGCAAAGCCTTAATTGGCTTTTTTTCAGCTTGGTCCAAAGAGGCTAAGGAAAGATTTGTTTCACATAGACCGATGGAGTCGTTTAAAGATTGTCGAACCTGCAAGGCTTTTTCAAAAAAAGGTCGGGCTTGCGCATATTTTTTTTGCAAAAGAAAGAGTCCGCCCAAATTATTCAAACTGTATGGCAAACCCGATTGATCATGGTAACGCATTTTCAATTTCAATCCTTTTTGATAAAAAAAGTAGGCACTATCCCATTGTCCTTGCATCTCTTTTAAAACGCCATAATTATCATACAACCCCATGAGTGGTTGATCCAAATTTTTATGTTCCGCCAAATGAAGACCACGCTGCATATATTCTTCGGCTAAAATCATGTTATGCCGTTTCATTCGATACCCCATTTCACCATACAATTGTGCGACTTTCTCCCAATCGTGACGGGATTGGAATCCGCGAATTGCCTTAAGTCCCCACTCGATTTGAAGGTCATATTTTCCTTGATAGTAGAGTAACAAACTAATGTTTGCTGCGGTTTCATTTGCACGCTTATTGTATTTTGGTGATTGGATTTGTTTCCAATTGTTCAAATAGCGAGGTAAAATTCGGTTTGCATTTTGAATTTTTTGTTCGAAAGGAAGCTGATTCAATGAATCGATGGTGGTGCTGGACTGACCGAAAAGCGAAAAAGGCATTGTTATTCCAAAAAGAAATATCAACACCTCATTCAAAAGATGATATTTGTTTCTATGCTTTATCATCTATAGAACTAACCCGCTCAAATAGCATTTTTTGTAACGACACAACCTCATGACCAATGCGCTGCATATCTTGCGAATAGGTCGTGGTATAAGTGGTTGTCAATTGCGTTTGTTGCATCAATCGTTTTTGTTTTTCAACAAGAGCATCTAATGCTGTCTGTAATTGACCCAACTGCTTTCTATGTTGGTTTCGCAAACGTTGGATCTGAATCCAAAGTCGCAGCGAAACCACCATAAAAAGGAAAACTAAGCCAACTAAAAGTAGGGTCATAAAGAAAGCGTTATACCTCACAAAGGTGGGCGGATAATTTGATGTAAACCATACGTAAAAGAGCGTATTTTTTAATTTAAAAAGGCTGCAACAAATAAGTTACAGCCTTTTGGCAAAGTGGTATAACCTCTAATTATTCACTTTGATTTTTTCTACTTTTCTACCTTTAAAGGCAAATATAAATTCTCCATCAGTGGTAATATCAATCCCATTTCCATACGCTGGACTACCGCCAGTTCCTTTGGATTGTACTGACCCTTTAGTATCTCCATTTTCCATATTGATTCCATAAAGTATATTTTTACTATTTCGCTGATCGCGCAAATAATAATTTCCATTTACATTGTAAAAGAAATCAACCCCACGAATTTTTTCGGATGCATATACTCGTTTTCCGTCTTTTTTGGAATAAGATGCCAATCCTTTTTCTGAGAGAACCACAACATTAGCTCCAAAGTCGATAACATCTGTGGCACTTCCTACTCGTGCATCATTGTGTTTTACATCAAATAGTTGGTTTCCATTTTGAATCGTGTAGCCATAAAACTCGTCACCATCGCCCACAAAAGCGGTTTTCCCGTCTTCATCAATGATAATATCTGTAATCCGTTTATCAAAGCGCTCAGAACGCCAAGCCGTTTGTCCAGTTGCATCATCCAAACATAAAACACCATTCTTTTGTGTTTTATAATCCCAATAAATATATGGCACCAATTGACGCGTGGTTCCACCCATCGGACTACTTGAAGTCTCCCACCGCAATTCTTGTACTTGTACTTTTCCACCGATTTGTAACAAAATGCGGTCACCCGTTTTGTACAGATTGGGCATATTGAATGCCCCAGTAATTTTTTCTGAAGTCCAAAGCACTTTTCCGGTTGTTAAGTCATGTTTCTCAATGTATTTTGTACGATCACGATTGCCAAACATTACGATATATACCGCGTCTTCCGTAAATACAGGATCTGCAATGGTTCGGTAATATTTTTTTCGAGCAGCACCTGAAAACAAACCATTTCGGTCCATATCATTTTCATAAATAGCTTCCCATAATTTTTGTCCAGATTGCATATCAAAAACCTGTAAACCATTAAGATACATAAATATTTTATCCCCTTTGATCCACAAATCCAAGATGGCTCTGCGGGTTACTAACTCTTTTTCAATTGTTCCAATAAAAGTAGTATCCCAGATTACTTCTCCATTTGTTGCATTGATCCGTACCATTTGATTTTTGAATCCTGCAAATAAAGCCCCCAATGCAGTTGGTTTAAAATTGACCATTATAATTTCATTGCGTTGGGCATCATAAATATATTTACCAACACTGCCTTTGAAGCGATTTGTTTCCCAAATTTTTGCTCCTGTTTTAGCATTGACAAGAATAACTGAAGCGCGTTGAGAAATTAGGAAAGCATCCAACTCTGTAATGTATTTTACAGTTTCCAACTCGCCTTGATCTGCCCCATCTTCTGACTTGGTTCCTTTTGGTAATAGATCTTGATATTCTTCTGAATTCCATAATTCTTTACCATTGGCCACATCAATAACTGCAACCCGATCAGTTCCAAGTTTTCGAGCATCAAAAAGAAATAAAT
>CAYNDK010000212.1:0-3925 GCA_964395965.1 uncultured Flavobacterium sp. | reverse complement strand
CCAGGACCCCAACATTAAAAGTGTTGTGCTCTACCAACTGAGCTATCGAGTCAATAACATTTCTTGAATGCGGGTGCAAATATAAGACGATAAAATTAATTTTTCAAAGCAATTTTATTTTAAATTTACCTTTTTTTAAAAATCATTCTCAACGCCTTAATTATTAAGGATTTACTTTATGCGAAAAGTTGTTTTGTTAGGTTATATGGGGTCCGGAAAGTCGGTTATTGCAGAAAATCTCGCGGTTCAAATGAATTTACCATGGATTGATTTGGATCAAGAGATTGAAAAAACGACAGGAATCTCGGTTGCTCAACTTTTTGAAACCAAAGGTGAATTGTATTTTAGAAAACTTGAGCATCAAAAACTTACAGAGCTACTACAGTCGGAGAACAGTTTTATTTTGAGTTTAGGTGGAGGTACACCTTGTTATTTTAATAATCATGAACTTCTGAGTCAAGTTGACTCGATTTATTTGAAGGCAACTGTTACTACCTTGTATAATCGTTTGGTACTAGAACGAGAGCAACGTCCTTTACTTGCAACGCTTCCCGATTCTGAACTGCAAGAATTTATTGCCAAACATTTGTTTGATCGTGCCTTTTATTATCATAAAGCAAACTATACTGTTGCAGTAGACGATAAGTCGGTTGATGAAATTACAGCGGCTATTCGCGCTATTCTAACTTAATACAGCAAACGAATTGCCTTCTTCAAAAACTACGGCAACATGCTCTTGTGATGAAGTCGATAGGGAAATACCTTTAAAATCAACTTTTATGGGATATTGCTTGTGATTGCGATCGACTAAAACCGCTGTTTTGCATTTTTTTAAAGGGACTTCTAAAAAGTGCTTAACTCCATACATGAGTGTACTTCCCGAATTAAGTACGTCATCAACAATTACAATTCCCTTATGTGAATACCGATCAGGGGTAAGTGAAGTTGAAACCGGTTCTAGGGGTTGTTGTTTGTTGATTGTGACTTCACACAAGATGATTTTTAGGGGAGAAATTTGTTCAAGTTGGGTGGCGATTTTTTGTGCAAAAACATAGCCATTACTTGCAATACCCGCTAGAACTATAGTGTCTTCCTCCACAAAAGTTTCGAAAATTTGGTAAGCTATCCGCTTGATTTTATGTTCTATTTCTTGGTGGGTGAGGATGATGTTTTGGCTCATTGTAGTGGTGTTGTTATTTTTTGATAAAGATAAAAAAGAGTTCGTTGCCACGACGTGGTTTAATAGAATTGTGCGCAGTTTCCAGTGTTTTTAATTCGAAAACATCTGAAAACCGTGTGATGTATTCTGATTTTGATCCACCAAAGGGAGGCCCAGACTCTGTTAATGGGAACTGAAACAATAAACCCACTAATTTTCCGCCAGGTTTTAAAAGATGGTGCATGTGTTTGACATAGGAATCACGTAAATCAGGTTGTAATGCACAATAAAATGTTTGCTCAATAATTAAATCGTATGTGTCTGAGTGTTCAAAAAAATCAGCATGAATCAAATGAGTTGGTGCTAACGAAGGTATTCGGGCTTGGATATTTTTAAGCGGCTGAAGTGCATAATCTAAAACAAATACATTGGAAAAACCCTTTTGCAAAAGATATTCTAATTCATGACCATTCCCACCTCCGGGAATTAATATGCGCAAAGAGGTATCGGTAAGTTGATCGATGTATTCTTTAAGTGGTGTTGTAATGGTGCCTGCATCCCATCCAGTTTCATGGGTTCGATACCGATTTTCCCAATAGCTACTATTCAATTTCATCAGTATCCCAGGTATTTTCTTCTAATTCATCGAGGTTACGGCGGTCTTTTTTAGTAGGTCGACCTGTTCCTGCTTTTCGGTAATGTTCTTTCGATAATCGCAGCATTTCCAAATGCGCAAAGGCTTCAGCAGGTGTGTTGTCCTTACGATACACATCAACTAATTTTGCGCCTACACGGTTGAGGGGTAGATCCAAAACCGCAATTTCATACGTAATTTGGTCTTTTCTAAAGTTGATTTTATCTCCTGGATATACTTCGCGAGAGGCTTTACAAACTTGACCATTTACAGCAATTTGATTTTTTTTACAAGCTTCTGTGGCCATATTTCGCGATTTGTAATAGCGGACACACCAAAGGTATTTATCGACTCTCATAAATTGGTAAAAACTACGTTAAATAGTTTACAAAAATAAATCAATATTGTATCTTGCGCCATTAAAGTTTTGAAAAAAATGCGATTTAAAATAACTAGTTTACTTGCCATAATTCTTGCCGTTTTTACAGTGTCGTGTAATCGTGAGAGTTCGAACACCGTGCAAATTCGAGATTATGCAGAACAATATGCTACAGACCGTGCGGCTATTGATGAGTTTTTAGATTCTCATTACATGGTTGTTGATCCAGCCACCTACGATGTAGAGTTTTTTAAAATTCCTGATGGAGGAACTCAAGTATCCATAAAAGATCAAACGGACTATCCCTTAAAAGACACCTTAATCAATGAAGATGGAATCACCTATAAGGTTGATTTTATTAAGTTTAGAGAAGGAACTCAAAAGCGTCCAACACAAGTTGACTCTGTGCACGTAGCCTACAAAGGATTGACGTTAGATTTAACCAAATTTGATCAAGCAGAGAGTCCTGTTTGGTTCCCATTGGAGTCTGTGATTTCAGGTTGGGCTCATATGTTACCCAATTTTAAATCTGGAACATATACCAGTACGCCAGGGCAACCGTTGAGTTTTCAAAATTATGGCGCTGGGGTTCTGTTTTTACCCTCGGGTTTAGGCTATTATAATGGGATAACAGGAACAATCGGTTCATATCAACCTTTAATCTTTAGTTTTAAGTTGGTCGAAATGCAGTATCGTGATCACGATCGCGATGGTATCTTGTCAAAGGATGAACGCGCATTTCCGTTGACCAATTGGAGTGATAATCCCGCTGATTATGATACAGATGGTGACGGTATTCCAAATTACCGCGATATTGATGATGATAATGATTATTTCTATACCAAGAATGAACGGTTTGCAGGAACATTCATTAGTCCTACAACGGGGTTGGAAGTGAATTACTATTACCCATTATTTGGCGCTGCAACGGACGATCCTACAACTCCTTGGGATGAAACCAAAGGGATCCCGGATTGTAATGGAGATTTTACGACTCCTACGCGCGTTCCAAGGCACTTGAATAAAAACTGTCATGAATAAAAAAAATCCCGATTAATCATCGGGATTTTTTTTTGGATTTTATTGTCCTAATTTCTTACGCTCTTTGGTGAATGCGGTGAGTTTTTTACCATAAAGTGAATTAGCAATTTTAGGTTTCATCGATTTTTGAATAGTATCTAAATATTTTAGCGACACATCTGGAATCTCAGCAAGAGTCACATAGGGAGCTATTTCATAATCACCATGATTGACTGCAAAATTGGTAGTCAATAAGTACCTTCTTTTAAGATTGTCATCTTGTTCTGCTTGAATACTATCAACTCGAGCTTGATTTTTCTCATTCATCGCAATGATGCGTAATTGGATAAGATCAAGATTTTTATCAATCAAGCGCGACATCATTAGTTTGTATTCGTCATATAAAGCTTGATTTTTGGATCCTGTTATTTTTGCATCTGCAGTAAAGTATTCTAATGAAGTCTCAATGGTCATTTTACCTGGTTCGGCAAAAAATGGCAAATTATTATCAAGGGAATTGGATACACCACGATCTAAAAATAAATACAACATTTCCGGATGTTTCAAATCAATGTGTGTTTTGAAATCAGATTGGCCATTGAATTTGAGTGTATCGATAGGAACTAATACTGAATCATTCTTAATTCGTTGAATGTACAAGGTACCTTTTTTAAAACCTTTTATGGTTCCAGATATATCCAGTCCAGAAGCAGGTTTTGTCTCTTCTTTTCCA
>CAYNDK010000211.1:0-3953 GCA_964395965.1 uncultured Flavobacterium sp. | reverse complement strand
CTCACTGAAATATTGAGCGAATGCTTGGTGCCTAGTTGTGGGATTTCAATGCAACCGTGCGATAAACGAATTGCTTCTTGTGATACTCCGTATACTTCGTTGCCAAATATTAAGGCATACTTTTGATTGGGTTCGGGTTGAAAAGCGTCGAGGAATACGGCGTTTTCAACTTGTTCGACGGCATAAATTTTTACATGATCGGAAGCTAATTGCTGTAGCACTTCTTTGATGTCTTTGTTGTATTCCCAAGCTACAGTTTCTGTTGCTCCTAAAGCAGTTTTATGAATTTCTTTGTGAGGGGGAATGGCTGTAATGCCACACAAATAAATCTTTTCAATTAAAAAGGCATCCGAAGTTCGAAACACAGATCCAATGTTGTGCAAACTGCGGATGTCATCCAAAATGATAATTAAGGGTGTTTTTTCCGCTTCTTTAAAAGCATCAACGGTTTTGCGTTCTAACTCACTATTTGCTAATTTTCTCATACTACAAAAATAAAAAAAGCCCCCATGTTGAGGGCTTTTACTATTTAAAAATAAGTTTTTTTAACTTTTTACAGGCGCTGCTGCAGGTGTAGCAGGTTGAGGGTCAGGAAGTACATTTCCTTTAATTGTTAAAACTTTAGTTTCATTACCTACTGCGTTTGAACGAACCGTTACATTTTTTGTAAATTGACCTACACGGTCGGTAGCGTATTTCACACTGATAACTCCTTTTTGTCCCGGTTGAATAGGATCTTTAGGAGGAGTAGGTACTGTACAACCACAAGAACCTTGAGCGCTTTCAATAATCAACGGCTTGTTTCCAGTATTGGTGAATACAAATTGACGGTTTCCATCAGCATTGTGTTGGATGGTACCATAGTCAATTGTCTCGTTTTCAAAAGTAATTTGAGCACCGTCAACAGGTTGAGTAGATTGCGCTGGCTGAGCAGTTGTCGATTTTGCATTGGGAGTTTGAGCATTTACCAAGCCCATAAAAGATAATGCTGCAACCAAAAGAATTTTTTTCATGGTCTAATATTATTTTAGATTTACAAGCAAATCTAATAAAAAATCAGTTACACCTCTAAAATTCCTATTAAAAAATCACGCTTTGTAATCGTGTATTACCCGTGTAGATTTAGTAAATTCGTACCTCATTTTTAAAATACTATTCTGTGGCAGCCAAAGAGAAAAGCAGCAAAGAGACTCCTTTAATGAAACAATATAATGAAATCAAAGCCAAGTATCCAGATGCTTGTTTATTGTTTCGAGTTGGGGATTTCTATGAAACGTTTGGAGAAGATGCTATTCGTGCCTCTAAAATACTCGGAATCATTTTGACTAAACGGGGGAATGGTTCTGAGTCAGAAACCGCTTTAGCCGGATTTCCACATCATTCGTTAAATACCTATTTGCCAAAATTGGTAAAAGCAGGATTGCGTGTTGCTATTTGTGATCAATTAGAAGATCCAAAAATGACAAAAACTATTGTCAAACGTGGTGTGACCGAACTTGTAACTCCCGGAGTTGCAATGAATGATGAGGTGCTTCAGGCCAAATCAAATAATTTCTTAGCTTCAATATATTGGGGGAAAAAGATTCATGGGGTGGCTTTTCTTGACGTATCAACGGGCGAATATTTAACAGCACAGGGTAATGATGAGTACATGGATAAGCTTTTGCAAAATTTTGCTCCTGCAGAAATTCTAGTACCCAAACAACAAAAAAAACAATTCCAAGATACTTATGGTGAAACATACAATGTTTTTTATCTAGAGGATTGGATTTATAAACAAGATTTTGCTTTAGAAAAATTAACTTCACATTTTCAAACGAATTCGTTGAAAGGATTTGGTGTAGATGAATTTGTAGAAGGGGTGATTGCAGCAGGTGCAATTCTGTATTACTTGTCAGAGACCCAGCATAATAAATTACAGCATATTTCTAATCTACAGCGGATTGCTGAAGATGCCTATGTTTGGATGGATCGATTTACGATTCGTAATCTTGAGTTATACCATAGTTACAATCCCAATGCTGTAACGCTATTAGATGTCATTGATAAAACAATTTCTCCTATGGGGTCGAGGCTTTTGAAACGCTGGTTGGCATTGCCCTTAAAAGAAATTTCAGCTATCCGTTCTCGTCATGAAGTAGTCAGCTATTTTACGTCACATACAGATGAATTACAACAAATACAGTACCAAATCAAGCAAATATCCGACTTAGAGCGGTTAATTTCTAAAGTCGCTACAGGTCGAATTGCTCCCAAGGAAGTAATTTATTTGAAAGAATCCTTAGATGCAATTGTGCCCATCAAACAATTGGCGTTAGCCAGTAAACAAGAAGCTGTTCGCGTCATTGGAGACAATTTGCATGCATGTGATTTATTGCGTGAAAAAATAGCGTCTACCCTTAAGCCAGATGCACCAGTATCAATTGCCAAAGGGAATGCAATTGCCTCAGGAGTGCATGAAGAACTTGATGCGCTTCGTGCCATAGCTTTCTCTGGTAAAGAGTATTTGGAAGGAATTGAAAAAAGAGAGTCCGAACGAACCGGTATCACTTCGTTGAAAATTGCTTTTAATAACGTTTTTGGTTATTACATTGAAGTTCGCAATACACACAAAGACAAAGTGCCAGCGGATTGGATACGCAAGCAAACCTTAGTAAATGCTGAGCGCTATATTACAGAAGAGCTCAAAGAATATGAAACAAAAATTTTAGGAGCAGAGGAAAAAATCCATCACATCGAATCCCAATTGTATGAACAGTTGGTAATCTGGTTAGGATCCTATATTAAACAAGTGCAATTAAATGCAAATTTAGTAGCGCAACTAGACTGTTTGGCTTCCTTTGCACAACTGGCAATGGATAATCAGTATGTTTGTCCCGTTTTGGATGATAGTTTTGAACTCGAAATTAAAAATGGTCGTCATCCCGTCATTGAAAAACAATTACCAGTTGGTGTGCCCTACATTGCAAATGATGTATATCTCGATCGAGAATCACAACAGCTGATTATGATAACAGGTCCAAATATGTCGGGTAAGTCAGCCATATTGCGGCAAACGGCTTTGATTGTATTGCTGGCGCAGATTGGAAGTTTTGTTCCCGCCGATGCAGTGCGCATGGGTATTGTCGATAAAATCTTTACCCGTGTAGGAGCCAGTGATAACATCTCAATGGGGGAATCTACTTTTATGGTAGAAATGAATGAAACAGCTTCCATATTAAATAATATTTCAGACCGAAGTCTCGTGTTGTTGGACGAAATTGGTCGTGGGACTAGTACGTATGATGGAATTTCGATAGCATGGGCAATAGCAGAATATTTGCATGAGCATCCTGCTCGGGCAAAAACACTTTTCGCAACGCATTACCATGAGCTAAATGAAATGACAGATCTGTTGCCCCGAATTCGGAATTACAATGTGTCGGTGAAAGAATTGAAAGATAACGTACTTTTTATTCGTAAATTAGTGGAAGGTGGAAGTGCACATAGTTTTGGTATTCATGTAGCGAAGATGGCAGGAATGCCTCAAACAGTTGTTCAAAAGGCGCAGAAGATGCTAAAGAAGTTGGAAAAAAATCACTCTTCCGATGTGTTGCACGGGGTTAAAGCAATGAAAGACGAAATGCAATTAAGTTTCTTTAATTTGGATGATCCGCTTTTAGAGGAAATTAAAGAAGATATTCTCAATATTGACATCAATACCTTGACTCCAGTCGAAGCGCTGATGAAAATAAATGAAATAAAACGCATGATTCAGTCAAAGTAAACTTTGGCATTCAGGGGGTTATAAAAAAGGCTTAATTTTTTTCTATAATTCATTTGCAGAATTCAATTTTAGTGTTACATTTGCATCCGCAATCGCAAGCAATGCGGTGCTGTTCTTAAACAAATTGAAAATGCGAAAATAGCTCAGTTGGTAGAGCGCAACCTTGCCAAGGTTGAGGTCGCGGGTT
>CAYNDK010000210.1:0-3996 GCA_964395965.1 uncultured Flavobacterium sp. | reverse complement strand
ACCCCCAATCCACTGCACGGCGCATCAATAAGTACACGATCCGCTTTTTCATGAAGTTTTTTGATGACTTTCGTAGAGTCAATCACGCGGTAATCAATATTGTGAGCGCCATTTCTGCGGGCACGTAATTTGGATTCTTTTAATTTGCTTTCATACAAATCCATGGCAATAATTTGCCCTTTGTTTTCCATTAATGAAGCCAAATGCAAGGTTTTGCCTCCTGCACCTGCACAAGCATCAACCACTTTCATTCCGGGTTTGACATCCAAAAAAGGGGCGACCAATTGGGAAGAACCATCTTGTACCTCAAACCAACCGTCTTTAAATACATCGGTCAAGAATACATTGGCACGTTCAGGTAAAATTAAACCATCGGGTAAATTAGGAATGGGTTCGGTAACAATGTTAAGGTCCATTAAACGGGCTCTCACTTTCTCACGTGTAGTTTTTAAAGTGTTAACGCGAAGTACGACATCGGCTAATCGATTTTGAGCCGCAATTTCTTTGGTCCAAATGGCTTCACCCAATTCTTGAACACCCAATTCGTCCATCCAATCTGGAATGGATTCACGGAGTTTACGAACTTTTGATAATTCATCAAAGCGTCCTTTAATTTTACGTTGGGGAGTATCTTCAAAATATTTCCAATCAGGAAGAGGGTAGCCCCGTAATACGGCCCAAACGGCAAACATTCGCCATAATTTATCCCGGTCAAAAGGTGCCTTTACTTCAGCAATTTCAGCATACAAACGTTTCCAACGTACTAGGTCATAAATGGTTTCAGCCACAAATTTGCGGTCGTGACTTCCCCAACGTTTATCCTTTTTTAGGGAGCGGGCTACCACTTTATCGGCATATTCTCCTTCATTGAAAATTGCATGTAATGCATCGATGGTTGTAAAAACTAAATTACGGTGTAATCTCATTGTTAAAAATGTAAGCCCGCAAATGTAGGGCATTTTTTTATTTGGTTAAATAGGAAAATCAAAATACTTATGGTTCTAAGCGTGTTAATTAAAAAAAGCAGCTCTTTTGGAACTGCTTTTGAGAGGTATTATTTTTCGTTTTCACAATTTTGATGGTCTAATCGACGCATTTCAATTCGCTCGGGAGCATGCAAAACCATTGGGAATTGTTCTACTTTAACAGAACTAGAGTCCAATCCAAATCCTTTTTCTTCAGAGAGAGAATATTTTTTTAGAATAAAATAAGAGTTCATAACAATATTCTCAAAGAAAGTGATGTCACTGTCATTTGACAAAAACTTCTCAGATAGAACAAATTTAAAATCACCAATGATATTATTTTTATTCAACGATTCATAACGACTTGTAATGTCAACTTCGCCATTTTGAACCATATCTTTTATAACTTCTTTAAACATCAAATTGATTTTTGTCGCTTCACGGAAACCGAGATAAAAATCAATTCGGTATAAATCGTCTTTAATGATTTCAGTTACTTTATATTCTTTACGATACGGCTCGTTCAAAACATTTACATGAATAAACCAATACATATCAGCACGTTTCGGACGTTTTTGAAGAATCGAATACATAACCTTTTCTTCAATTTCATCCGTTCGGTTGGAGTTGGTCATGTATACCAAATGTGTAGCATATTTTGGAATTGACAAGTCTAAACTTAATTCAGCTAAGACCTTTTTATAATTGTCAATTTTTACAATCTTGGTGTAGTTTTTACTGATCTTTTTCGCTAGATACCAAGTTGACATAATTCCAATCAATAACAGTGCGATGAACAATGTTACAAATCCACCATCCATAAACTTAACGATATTAGCCGCTAAAAAACTGAATTCAATCGCTAAATATGTAATGATCAAAGGAGCAATAAAGTACCATTTTACCCTTTTCATGATCAGGTAATAGTTTAACAAAATCGTTGTCATGATCATACATAGGATAATGGCTAACCCATACGCATGCTCCATATTGCTGGATTCTTTGAAGTACAACACGATTCCAACACAGCCTAAAAATAGCAACCAGTTGATGGAAGGAATGTATAACTGACCTTTTTGATCGGTGGGGAATTTGATGCGAACTTTTGGCCAGAAATTTAAGCGCATCGCCTCATTAATCAAGGTAAACGAACCGCTAATTAAAGCTTGTGATGCAATAACTGCCGCTAAAGTTGCCACTACGATTCCGATTGGTTGGAACCATTTTGCCATAATAAGATAAAAAGGATTTGGATTTGAACTTCCTAACTCCATTAATGTTAGGCCATCATGCGAAAGTAAATAAGCACCTTGACCAAAATAATTTAAAATCAAGGTTGTTTTTACAAACATCCAACTAACACGAATATTCTTACGTCCACAATGTCCCATATCGGAGTACAATGCTTCAGCTCCAGTAGTACAAAGGAAGACAGCTCCTAGGATGAAAAATCCTTGGTCACTAATGTCACTTGTTAATAAGTGATAGGCATAATAAGGATTTAATGCTTTGAAAACATTAAGATTTTGAGTCATTTGAATCACTCCCAATACACCCAACATGGTAAACCAAATCAACATCATTGGGGCAAAAAATTTCCCAACTAGCTTAGAGCCAAATTGTTGTATTGTGAATAATACAAATAGGATACTAATAACAATGGGAATCGTAGGAATATCAGGGTTGAAATTGCGTAAACCTTCCACTGCAGAAGAAACGGATACAGGAGGTGTGATGATCCCATCCGCTAAAAGTGCACTTCCGCCAATAATTGCAGGTACAATTAACCACTGAATTTTTGTTCTTTTTACGAGTGCATATAGTGCAAAAATTCCTCCTTCACCATGATTGTCGGCTCCAAGAGTTATGATAACATACTTTAAAGTTGTTTGTAATGTTAAAGTCCAGAAAATACAAGATAATCCACCTAATATTAAGTCTTGTGAGATTGGACTGTCTCCAATAATGGCTTTCATTACATACAAAGGGGAAGTACCAATATCTCCATAGATTATCCCCAGGGTTACCAATAATCCCGCAGCAGAAAGTTTACCGTGGAGATTTTGATGCGAATGCGAACTCATAAAAAAATATTAAAAAAGTGTACAAATGTATTACTTTTCAAGGTTCTAAAATAAAAAAGCACCGAAATAATTCGATGCTCTTTAAATTGTGTATTAGCGTCTTCCTCCACCAGAAGATCTACCGCCGCCGCCGCCACTATAGGAAGGTGAACTTCCCATTGAACGACCACCTCCTGAATATGAAGGAGCAGCATAACTTTGTCGTCCTCCACCACTATTTGTTGACGTTTCAACTCTCGGAGTAGGAGCGATATAATCCTGTCTGCTCGGTCTTGGACTACTTGTACTACTGCTTGAATAATCTTGACGAACAGGACGAGGCGTTTCCGTTGTTACCGAATAATCATTACGTGTTGGTCTTGGGCTACTTGTACTACTGCTTGAATAGTCTTGACGAACAGGTCGCGGTGTTTCCGTTGTTACCGAATAATCATTACGCGTTGGTCTTGGGCTACTTGCACTTCCGCTTGTGTAGTCTTGACGAACAGGTCGTGGTGTTTCCGTTGTTGCCGAATAATCACTGCGCGTAGGTCGTGGGCTACTTGAATTTCCGCTAGAATAATCTTGGCGAACGGGTTGCGTTGTAGTGTTCGAAATTTCAGATCGACTTGGACGAGGAGTTGAGGTAGATGTCCAATTTCCTCTCACATTGCCCTCAGAGGTAGGACGAACATTGTCATTGGATCTAACACCAGAATTTCCTCGAACTGAATTTACATCACGGGTCCCTGCTAAAGCATCACGGGTATCAGGATAAGCCACATTACGTGTTGGACGATTGCGATCCAATTCATATCGATTTCCTATACCTTGATTCCGATGACTGAAAGATCGATCGGGATATCTTCTTTCATAGTAATTACCTCTACGTCCATAATAGTTGTTATACGCTATTGAACAACGACGATAATTTACATAATTGTAATAATAATTGAAATTGATACAAA
>CAYNDK010000209.1:0-4021 GCA_964395965.1 uncultured Flavobacterium sp. | reverse complement strand
CCATTATTTGAAAATCCATACGGCTGAGATGACCGATCCTTCAGAGAATGATGCTTTTTTTAAAGCAAGAGCCAAAGCGTATATTGAGGCCCAGCAGCTTTTATACAAGGATTCCAAAAATGCGAAGGAACATTTTAATGCGGGCATCGATGCCTGTGTACAATGCCATGAACAAAAATGTGGCGGACCTTTAGTTCGGATTAAAAAATTATATATCAAATAGTGAAACGCGAAATTGTACAAACTGGTGACGGTTCGACCACCATTCATTTACCCGAATGGGAAGAGAGTTATCATTCCAAACACGGAGCTGTACAAGAAGCCTATCACGTTTTTATACACAGCGGACTTTCGTTATTTGACGGGAAGTCCGTTGCTGTTTTAGAGATTGGCTTTGGCACGGGACTTAACGCCTTCATTACATGGATCGAACACCAAAAACGCCAACAAACGATTGATTATGTTGGAGTAGAAGCGTATCCCGTTCTTCCTGAAGAAGCCGCTTTAATGAATTATCCTTCAGCATTACATGCATTGCAACACCAGCATACTTTTGAACAAATGCACGCGATGGAATGGGAGAAGGTTGGTGAAGTCTCGGAACATTTTACATTAACCAAACGCCAACAATTTTTTCAAGATATTGCTGATGTCGACCGTTTTGATTTGGTCTATTTTGATGCCTTTGGTTTTCGCGTCCAACCTGAATTATGGGATGTGGCTATTTTTCAAAAGATGTATACCGCATTGCGAAAAGGCGGCGTTTTAGTAACGTATGCCTGTCGGACCTCCATTAAAAAGGCCATGTTGGAAGTGGGCTTTGAAGTCGAAAAGTTACCGGGAGCTCCTGGAAAGCGCGAAATGTTAAGAGCATTTAAAAAATAAGTTAAATCGATTTCGTGTACGAAAATTTTACTATTTTTGAAATACGATTAATTCTAACCGTGACGTTCTTATCCCAAAACTACTTGAAGTCTAACCACAAAAAACTTGTAAGACTATGCCAAGAGCTATTTACGAATTTACCAAATCGGTATTGGAGCGCGTAAGTTTTGATGCCGTTCTTTTTTGTAAAGAATTGGAAAAAGCGGTTCGGGTACTTTTACCTTACGAAGTGGAAGAACTCACCCAATGGGTCCTTCAATTTACGGAAGAAAAACCGGAACTCAGACATTGTGTACGGAGTATTAATACATAAAACTAAAGGGAGCTTAAACGGCTCCCTTTTTTCTTACACAAGAATATTATTTTAGTAGGAAAAAAGCCTTTAATTGTAAGAAATAATGTATTTCATCGATATTATATACTTTTAAACGGTATTTTTTTAAAAAAACATTTGGTAGTTTAAAACTAACCACTTACATTTACATCACCCAATCTATCATAAACTTAACCTTAAATCTAAAATGCTATGCCCAGATTGATTTACGATTACACGAAATCAGAATTGGAGCGTGTAAGCCTCAGCCCTGATCGTTTCAGAAGAAAGTTGAAAAAGGCGGTGAGTAACCTCTTGCCTTATGAAATGGAATTATTACAAAAGTGGTTGGTATTCTATACCGACAACCGACCGGAATTGAGGCAATGCATATCAGAATTACAAAGTGAGCATAAGGGAGTCTGTTAAGACTCCTTTTTTATTTTACCGGTTTCGGACTCACAATTTGTACGTTTTGAAAAACGATGGCTCCTTTTACTACTCCTGAAATCGTACTGCGTAAGGCATCGATGATGTGAATTTTCAATTCGTTTTTAGGATAAATTAAACTCACTTCACGAGCCGGTTTGGGTTCGGTGAAATGACGTAATTTAACTTTGTCTGTTTCTTTTAAATCAAGAGTGTGCAAGTAGGGAAGGAGTGTAGTGCCTAAACCTTCATCGGCAAGTTTGATTAATGTTTCAAAACTGCCACTTTCCAATTGAAAACGCGCAGCTTCGGCATTATCGGAACGTTTGCATAAATTCAATACATTGTCCCGGAAACAATGTCCGTCCTGCAGTAAAAGAATTTCGTCTAAATTAAGGTCACTGATTTCAATTTCTTTTTTGTTGAAATGATTGTGCCCTTTGGGAATGTAAGCCACAAAAGGTTCGAAATACAACACAATTTCTTTGATTTTTTCTTCGTTCAAAGGGGTGGCAGCAATGGCGGCATCCAAATGACCGTTATTCAATTTGAAAATGATATCCTCGGTATTGAGTTCTTCAATCACCAATTTGACTTTCGGATATTTTTTAATGAAATTATTCAAAAACATCGGAAGTAGCGTAGGCATGATGGTTGGGATTATCCCCAATCGAAATTCACCTCCCACAAATCCTTTTTGTTGATCGACAATATCCTGAATGCGATCGGCTTCATTGACGATGTTCTTGGCTTGATTCACAATTTTTTGCCCAATTTCCGTGAGTTGGATAGGCTTTTTACTGCGATCAAAAATAAGAATACCCAATTCATCTTCAATTTTTTGTATTTGCATACTTAATGTAGGTTGGGTTACAAAACATTTTTCTGCAGCCAAAGTAAAATTCTTATGTTCGGCAACAGCGAGTACATATTGAAGTTGGGTTATTGTCATTTGAATAATAAATTTTGATGCAAATATAAAAACTATCAATTTATTTTATAGTTTATTCATCTCTTTTTTAAGATAAATTTGACGTAGAAAAACAAAGTAGAGTTGTACATTTACTTAAGTTGATTCAGAACCATAAATAAACAATATCATGAAATTAAACAGTCTAGGTTTACCTAAAAAAGAGTCAGAAATAATTGTTGCCGAATTGAATATTCTTTTAGCTAATTTTCAAGTTTATTATCAAAATTTACGCGGGCTTCATTGGAACATTCGCGGCAAACGCTTTTTTGATTTACATGTGAAGTTTGAGGAATTGTATAACGACAGTCAGTTAAAAGTTGATTTAATTGCTGAACGCATTTTAACTTTGGGGGGTACTCCTTTACACACCTTTGAGGCGTACATCAAAAATAATCGTTTGCCTGTAGGTCATGAAGTTTCTAATGATGAAGCGGCAATTAGTTTGATAGTAGAATGTTTGCCTCAATTATTAAAAATTGAACGTGTAATACTAAAACAAGCTTCTGAAATTGATGATGAAGGAACTAACAGTATGATGAGTGATTTCATCGCCGAACAAGAAAAGACGATTTGGATGCTTAGCGCCTGGTTGGAGCAAGAAATATAAATCAAAACTAAATTTCCAAAAATAGCCTTTCATATGTCAAAAGATTGGCTATTTTTGTTTTTGTGAAACCGAAAGCATTTTTCTTGCTATTACTTTTTGTTGCTTTTTTATCAACACCAACAGTGGTGAAATTGATAGAGAAGAAGGCTGATGTTTCTCAATTTTACAGTTTCTCTGAAGAAGAAGATGACGTTTTGTGTTTTCACGTATTCAGTGTAGATGGAAAAGATGTCATTACTTTACCTTATTGTTTAACAGTACTTGATGAAGTACCGTTGCATTTTGAACTACATACTATTCGGCATGATAATGTAGCCGAAGAAATCTTTTTACCACCTCCCGAACAACAAGAATATTACACCTAGGAACTTTTCCCTTTTATTGTTTATTCTTATTTATTGTTGTTGGTATGTCCAAAACTTCTTCTGTTTTTGCACATCTAAAAACTGATTTTTCATCAGGTTTAGTTGTATTTCTTGTTGCCCTGCCCTTATGTTTAGGTATTGCTTTGGCAAGTGGCGCTCCATTATTTTCGGGTATTATATCCGGTGTAATTGGGGGCATAATTGTGGGTTGTTTGAGTAACTCCCATCTAAGTGTTTCGGGACCTGCGGCTGGTTTAACAGCCATTGTGCTTACAGCAATTACAGATTTAGGTTCCTTTGAATTGTTTTTGACAGCAGTAGTACTTGCGGGTTGTATTCAACTTGTTTTGGGATTCATAAAAGCGGGTACGATATCCAATTATTTTCCCAATAATGTTATTGAAGGTATGTTGGCGGGTATTGGTGTGATTATTTTTTTAAAACAGTTA
>CAYNDK010000208.1:0-4046 GCA_964395965.1 uncultured Flavobacterium sp. | reverse complement strand
CCAGCTACGAGTAATGGAAAAAAGCTAACAAAAACAGCATAGTCAACAAAGTTGCGTTCTGCGTGAATTCTCTTTTTATAAATGTCAATCACATAAGAAAGACCATGAAATGTGTAAAATGAAATTCCAACAGGTAGAATTACATTTATAATATAAGGTTGAAATGATAAACCAAGTTTTGTAACTAATGTAGTGAAAGAAGTAATGAAAAAATTGTAATATTTGAATACACCTAAAAATCCAAGGTTAATTAGTATACTTATCCAAAACCAAATTTTTCTATATTTTGACCCACTAGCTTGATCCATTTTTAGTCCTGTAAAATAATCTAATAATGTTGAAAACATCAATAGAAAAAGGAAACGCCAGTCCCAACAAGCATAAAAAAAGTAACTAGAAATTAACAGTAATTGATTCTGTAAACGCAGTTTATTATTGGTTAAAAACCAGTAAAGTATGAATATTGTTGGTAAAAAAATTGCAAATGAAAGTGAGTTGAAAAGCATAGTGGTAATTCGTTCTATGTAAGCTGCGATGGTAAAATTTAATTGGATACTTCCTAAATTTTCATAGTTGCCTAGAAATAATAGGAAGTATCAAAGTAAAAAATATTTTAAAATATAACTTACTGTATTTGTGTTTAAACCGCTACAACACCTTTAATATGCGGATGAGGATCATAACCTTCTAGGGTAAAATCGTCAAATTCAAAAGCGAAAATGTCTTTCACGTTTGGATTGATTTTCATGGTGGGTAAGGGGCGTGGCTCTCGACTCAATTGCAATTCCAATTGTTCGAAGTGATTGTTGTAAATATGGGCATCACCAAAGGTATGAATGAAATCACCCGGTTGTAAGTCGCATACTTGTGCAATCATCATTGTTAACAACGCATAAGAGGCAATATTGAACGGAACGCCCAAGAAAATATCGGCACTGCGTTGGTACAACTGACAAGATAATTTGCCTTCTGCGACATAAAATTGAAAAAAGGCATGACAGGGTGGAAGTGCTGCTTTACCATTGGCTACATTTTCTGCAAAAGAAACCGAAGTGTCTGGCAAAACGGAAGGATTCCAAGCCGAAATCAACATGCGACGGCTGTTTGGATTTTGTTTTAAGGTGTCAATTAATTCTGCAATTTGGTCAATATTTTTACTGTCCCAATTGCGCCATTGATGGCCGTAAACCGGACCCAAATCGCCGTTTTCATCCGCCCATTCGTCCCAAATTTTAACCCCATTTTCTTTAAGATAACCGATGTTTGTTTCTCCTTTTAAAAACCATAACAATTCATAGATAATGGATTTTAAATGAAGTTTTTTGGTCGTTACCATTGGAAAGCCCTCGCTGAGGTCAAAACGCATTTGGTAACCAAATATACTTTTGGTTCCGGTTCCTGTACGGTCGCCTTTTTGAACGCCATGTTCGAATACATGTTTAACGAGGTCGTGGTATTGTTTCACAGGGTTAATTTTTTAAGATTCACGTTTGGATATTTCATCGCGGATTCGAGCCGCTTTCTCATAGTCTTCGTCTTGAACGGCCGCTTCCAACATGTCGTTGAGTTCGGCCAAACTGTACGTGTTTAGTCCGCTACCCGCTGTAGGCGTAGGTTCGTTGGATTGTCCAAAAGTTTCAGGTTCTGAAAGTACGCCATCACCCATTTCTCCTTCATTTCCAGACGGATTTAAGTAGATGCCCGCTTTGTCTAAAATATTCTTATAGGTAAATATAGGTGCTTGAAAGCGTAACGCTAAGGCAATCGCATCAGAAGTACGTGCATCGATAATTTCTTCAATTTTATCGCGTTCGCAAATGATACTTGAGTAAAATACACCATCCACCAATTTGTGAATGATCACTTGTTTCACCACAATATCAAATCGATCGGCAAAGCTTTTAAATAAATCGTGAGTTAACGGACGCGGTGGTTTGATTTCTTTTTCTAAAGCAATCGCAATCGATTGGGCTTCAAAGGCGCCAATCACAATCGGAAGTTTACGCTCGCCATCTACTTCATTCAAAATCAATGCGTAGGCGCCGTTTTGGGTCTGACTATAGGAAATGCCTTTTATGGTAAGTTTGACTAAACTCATGGTACAATTAAATAATTTTACTTCATTAAAACTTTTATAAATCAGCCTTAATGGGTGTCGTAATCCCTAATTTTTATCGCTATGACTCGTAAAGCACTCGACTAGATAGTAATTAGAATACGGACTGCAAAATAACAAAAAGATTGGGGATTTTTATAAAAAAATAAGCCGCCTGTAAAAAAACAAACGGCCTATCGGGTTTAGGTTATATTTTTAAAGAATCTTAGCTGTTTTGTGCTTTGAACTCTTTTAATTTTTGTGTTAAACGTGGTACTACATCCAATGCATCACCAACAATTCCATAATCTGCTACTTTAAAGAAAGGAGCTTCTGGATCGGTGTTGATTACAACTTTCACTTTAGAAGCATTAATCCCTGCAATGTGTTGAATCGCGCCCGAAATTCCGATGGCAATATACAAGTTTGAAGCTACCGGTTTACCAGTTTGTCCAACGTGTTCGCTATGAGGTCTCCAACCAATATCCGAAACTGGTTTAGAACAAGCTGTTGCTGCTCCTAAAGTAGTCGCCAAATCTTCTAAGATGTGCCAGTTCTCTGGACCTTTCAATCCGCGTCCACCAGAAACCACGATATCTGCATCAGCAATAGAAACTTTGCCACTCGCTTTTTCAACTGATTCCACTTTAGTGTTGAAATCGGCATCACTTAAAGCAGGAGAAAAATCTTCTGCACTTGCAGCGGTATTGTTTTCAACCAAACCAAATGAATTTTTGGAAATACACAATACTTTTACATCTGTAGTAACTTCCGTATAATTAAACGCTTTTTGTGAAAAAGCACTGCGTTTCACTTGGAAAGGTGAAGTGCTAACGGGTAAGCCAACTACGTTAGAAGCCATACCAGCTTCCAAGCCAACAGCTACTAACGGTGCTAAATACAAACTATCCGTCGTTGAAGAAAGAACTACCACTTTAGCGCCTTCTTTTTGTGCGGCTTGTTTCACTACATCAGCATAGGCTTTTGCATTAAAGTTGGATAATTGACCGTTGTTTACATTTAAAACTTTGGAAACACCGTATTTGCCTAATTCTGAAGTGTCACCCGCGTTAACAGTCACTGCTGTTACGCTAGTTCCCATCGTGTCGGCTACGGCTTTGGCGTATGAAGCCAATTCCAACGCTACTTTTTTGAATTTGCCGTCTGCATATTCGGCATATATAAGTACTGACATAGTCGTTCTATTTTTTAGGAAGCTTAGATTACTTTTGCTTCGTTGTGTAACAAGTTGATTAATTCGTCAAGGTTGTCTGGTGCAACCATTTTCACCGCTGATTTTGGTGCTGGTTTCTCAAATTTCACCGCTTTGGTTTTGTTGTCAGCTCCTGTCGCTTCTACCACAGCAAGTGGTTTTGTACGAGCAGTCATGATACCACGCATGTTAGGGATGCGTAAATCTTTTTCTTCAACAATTCCTTTTTGTCCTCCAACAACTAATGGTAATGTTGTAGCAATTACCTCTTTTCCACCATCAATTTCGCGAGAGGCTTTTGCCGCAGATCCGTCAACCGTTAATTCGGTACAAGAATTCACGAAGTTGTAGTTCAATAAGCCGGCTAACATACCCGGAACCATTCCGCCGTTGTAGTCTAACGATTCTTTTCCGCAAATGATCAAATCATAACCGCCATTTTTAGCCACTTCGGCCAATTGTTTTGCTACGAAAAAACCATCAGTTGGTGTAGCATTGACACGGATAGCATCATCGGCACCAATAGCTAAGGCTTTACGTAATGTCGCTTCCGTATCGGGTCCACCCACATTCACAACCGTTACTTTCGCACCTTGTTGCTCCTGAAACCAAATGGCACGGGTAAGTCCAAATTCGTCATTAGGGTTAATCACATATTGTACACCGTTGGTATCAAACTCCGTGTCCCCGTTAACGAAGTTGATTTTTGAAGTAGTATCAGGCACGTGACTGATGCAA
>CAYNDK010000207.1:1239-4104 GCA_964395965.1 uncultured Flavobacterium sp. | reverse complement strand
TTCGATGGTAAATTGGTCTTCCGCAATCAATAAGTAAAAATAAAAAGGTTGGTTTCATATAAAAACCTAACAAGCTCATGTGCCTGTTAGGTTTTTTTCTTTTACAAGTAAATAACAAGTTGTTGATTATGTGAAAAGAAATTGATATATGTTTACATTTCAAATACCATTTCTTTAATTAGTAGCAAACAACGATTAAGTTCATGTTAGTTGCTAATTAAGAGCATACACTGACTTTAAGAATTCTTTTAAATCTGTAGGTTTTCGACCTAGAATTTGCGTTAAATCTTCATAGGAATCTTCAAAATCATGATGTGCTATTCCTGCAGCAAATCCTAGAGACATTTGAATAATTGATTCAGGTAAACCTAAATTTTGTAAAACAGCTTCAAATTCTTCAGGGGTCGGACTCACATACCCTACCTTTTTACCGTGGAGATCACTTAGAATTTCAGCTATAGATGCATAACTCCAAGATGATGAGTTGGTCATCCGGTATGTTTTATTCTCATGTCCAGAAGAACGTAGGATAGTTGCAATTGCTTCTGCTAAATCTTCACGAGTAGCATAGGTTACTCTTCCCTCTCCGGCTGGAAAAAATACCCCCGATTCAACTACTTGCGGTCCTAAAAACATTGGAATAACCTCTGCATATAAAGTATGTTGCAAAAAGGTATAAGTGAGTCCTGAAGCTTTGATGTACTCTTCAGTTAGAAAATGGTCCTCTAAAAAAGGACGTAAGGGTGACTCGTCTATAGAACGCATGGAAACTCCTGTGTAATAGATATGTTGTACACCAGTTTTTACTGCGGCATCAATTACCCGTTGGTGTTGTCCGAATCGATCATTAAAATCATTTGAAGAAATCAACACGAGTTGTGTGACTCCTTCAAAAGCGTTTTCAAGACTTTTCGAATCAAAATAATCCCCTTTTCGTATTTGTACACCTGCTGCTATTAAGTCAGTTGCTTTGGATTCATCTCTAACTAATGCGGCGAGTGTCGCTGGGTTTTCAGTTGTAAGCAGCTGTTTTAAAATCTTACTACCCAATGCCCCTGAGGCTCCTGTAATCAATTTCATAGTTTTTAATTTAAATTTAAAACAAAATTATATACATTTGCTATACAAAATATACTACTATCTTTTTGTATAGTAGTATACTTTAGGATAGTTAAATCAAACATATGACAGAACTTGTTCAACGCTTCGGAACCATTAAGGCTTGTCCCATCAATTATGTTTTAGCGCTTAATGACACATTAAATGCAATAAATGGAAAATGGAAATTACCAATTATTGGTTCGCTACTTTTTGAAAAGAAACGATTTGGAGAAATTCAACGTAACATAGGTAAAATAACCCCACGTATGTTATCCAAAGAATTGAAAGAGTTAGAAATTAATGGAATCGTACTCCGAAAAGTATATGACTCAACGCCTGTTATTGTGGAATATGAACTCACAGAATCTGCACGAAGACTCGGACCTGTTCTCGATAAAATGGTTGAATGGGGTGTACAACATCGTTTGGATCAATTGGAATCGTAATAATATTGTTTATGGAAGATCAGTTACAATCAACGGCATCCATTGGTCGTCGTTTTCTCGCATACGTTTTGGATGTACTCCCCTTAATGTTTATCGTCATTCTTTTTGCTAGAAATTTTTTGCATATCAATGTTCTTGATCAAAGTTTACGAAAAACACAACCCGATTACTTTTTCTTTATTCAAGACATGGTTCGTTTCATTGTGTTTGGACTTTGGATTACGGTCTCTTTTTTATTAGAATGTTCAACCTGGCAAGGAACTTGGGGCAAGCGGTTGATGGGAATAAAGGTTGTAAATCGTTTGGGAGAACCACTTACATTAACCCAAAGTTTGCAACGAAATTTAGTTAAAATCGTTTCCATGCTTTGTTTTGGAATCGGATTCATTTGGATTCTTTTCAATAAAAACCGATCGGGTTGGTATGATCTTGTTGCAAAAACAAAAGTGGTTCGAATTGATTAATTTTATATTACTGGGTTTAATTCTTCAAAAGACGAATAAAAGAAAATTATGAAATCAATTATTTATACCTACAGTACCAAAGCGGCACTCATTATTGTATTCTCCATGATTGCCTCTACCTTTTTATTTGTAAAAATGGATAATGAACCCTTATCCATGACACTAGGTTTTGCAGGAATGCTAGTAGGTTTTTCGGCTATTTTTCTAGCATTAGAAAGTTATAAAAAAAGTCAGGGAGGTATCCTTTCGTTTGGAGATGGACTAAAAATTGGAGCTGCGATTGCAGTGATTAGCGCTTTAAGTTATACAGTGGTTTGGATGATTGAATTCCAATTTGTATTCCCTGATTTTATGGAAAAGTTGTCCTCATCCCAAATTGAACAACTGAAGGCCTCTAATTTAGAGCCCACTGTTTTAGCTGAAAAAATTCAGAAGATTAAAACAATGGCAGAGGACTATAAAAATCCATTTTTACGATTTGTAATGACATTAGGTGAGATTTTACCCATTGGATTAATCATTACGCTTTTGGCAGCCATTATTCTTCAAAAAAAGAGAAAAAATATAACGTAAAAAAAAGCCCTCATGAAGAGGGCTTTACTATTATTTGTCTTTGGTATATCCAAAACTTTGTTTGCCAATTGTCAGTACAAAACCTTGTTTATCCTCGGTAAATTGTAAAGATAATTCAGCTTGCTCAAAAGTAAATAATCCATTGTCTTTATCTTGAAGGGGAAGTGTCTGTTGTCCTTCTGCATTAAGCATCAATACACCATCTTCTTCTATTAATTCAATTTTCAACGGAATTAAATCACTGGAATAGTGACCTGCAATGGATGAATAATCTTTTGTTA
>CAYNDK010000207.1:0-1229 GCA_964395965.1 uncultured Flavobacterium sp. | reverse complement strand
GTCCAAACATTATTGTTACTATCAACATCAGGTAATACATGATCGGGATCTAAAACAACCGAAACTAACTCTTCTGTTGAAGGAACTTTGAAAGACCAATAGGTATTTCGCTTCCAAATTTCGACAGGGAGTTGCAAACGACTAACTTTTCCAGAGGCAGTTTTTACTTCGACATAAACAGGCATTGGTAATTTTTCCAAATTAGCTATAGTTACAATAGCCCCACGTTTAGGATCATTTTTTTCATAACGCACACGCTTAATCGCCTGATCAGCCATCCAATTATTTTGAAACCATCCTCTCCAAAACCAACTTAAGTCTTCGCCACTAACATTTTCAATGGTTCGAAAGAAATCATCGGGTTGTGGGTGTTTGAAAGCCCAACGTTCTATGTAGGTTTTAAATGCATTATCAAATCGTTCTTCACCTAAAATGGTTCGCAATATACGTAGACCATACCCAGGCTTGTAATAAGCAAGGTAACCTAAATTATCTTCTTTTAAATTGTCGGGAGCAGCCATTATGGGTTCGAGTGAAGGATTCATAACCATATTGGCCATATCATGCATATCGGCAATCGTATCATCATACTCCCCTTTATTAAAATCTTGTCCACTTATCGTATTGATAAATGTATTAAATCCTTCATCCATCCATGCAAATCGACGTTCATTTGAACCTACAATCATTGGGAACCAAATGTGTCCAAATTCATGGTCGGTTACCCCCCAAAGGTCTTTTCCTTTGGACTCCCAACTACAAAATACAATTCCTGGGTATTCCATACCTTTTTCATTTCCAGCAACATTTGTCGCTGCGGGATACGGATATTCATACCAACGTTTGGAATAATTTTCGATACAGTTTTTTGTGTACTCTGTTGAGCGACCCCAAGCTTCTACTCCACTACTTTCAGTGGGATAGGCTGAAATTGCCAATGATTTTTTACCACTTGGTAAATTAATTCGTGCAGCATCAATTATGAATGCTGGAGAAGAGGCCCAAGAAAAATCACGTGAATTCTTAATTCTAAATTTCCAAGTTAATTGCGATTTTCCTTTGGGACGAGAATTAGGGTCTTTAATTTCATCTGCCGTGCGAATCATCACCGTTGCATCACTATTCTTAGCGGCATTCCAACGTTTCATTTGTTCAGGTGTGTAAACATCAGCAGGATTGAGTAATTCTCCAGAGCCAACAACGATGTGATTGGCTGGAACTGTTAATGC
>CAYNDK010000206.1:0-4164 GCA_964395965.1 uncultured Flavobacterium sp. | reverse complement strand
ATCGTTGATTTTTTCAGCATTGCGCAAACCTTCTTTGTAATAGGGAATACTTTTCTTAAAATCATTTTTTCGGTACGAATACCAGTTTCCTAGGTTGTTATTGACCCAAATTTTTACGGAATCATTCTTCGATAACTTTGCATGTTCTAGGGATTTTTGATAATACTTAAGGGCTTTGTTGGGATCATAAAACTCTTCAATATTTAATCCAATAAGGTTGTAAGCCTTAGCCATTAATACATCGTTTTTTAACGCATGTGCCTGACTCAAGGCTTTGTGAGAAAGCTGTAGCGACTTCTCTCCGTCTAAATTATAAAAGGCGGTACCGGCTTGTCTTAGGGATTGCTCAGCCGATTTCAATGCAGGTTGCGCTAAAGTCAATAATGACCCTAGTAAAAACAAACCATAATACAATGCTTTTAACCTCACTTTAATCTAAAAAAAGAGTCCCAAATCGATTGGGACTCCTCAAAGATATTTAATTTCTAATTAACTTTTTATATTTAATTCGGGTTGGTGTGATTTCAGTACCCAAACGTTTTCTGCGATTCTCTTCATAATCGGAAAAACCACCTTCAAAGAAGTAGACTTGAGAGTCGCCTTCAAAAGCTAGAATATGCGTACATACACGGTCTAGGAACCAACGGTCGTGGGAAATAATCACAGCACAACCTGCAAAATTCTCCAAACCTTCCTCCAACGCTCGGAGTGTATTGATGTCTAAATCATTGGTAGGCTCATCCAAAAGTAGTACGTTTCCTTCTTCTTTTAAAGTCATGGCCAAGTGCAAACGGTTGCGCTCTCCTCCCGATAACGTATTCACTTTCTTGTTTTGATCACTACCTCCAAAATTAAAGCGAGATAAATACGCTCTCGAATTCACCTGACGTCCTCCCATCATGATCATTTCTTGACCATCACAGAAGTTTTCCCAAATCGATTTATTCGGGTCAATGTTGGAGTGCGTTTGATCCACATACGCAATCTTCACTGTATCACCAATGGCAAACTCTCCCCCATCCGGTTGCTGTTCGCCCATTATCATTTTGAAAATGGTGGATTTACCGGCACCGTTCGGACCGATAATCCCTACAATACCTGCTTGAGGTAAGGTGAAGTTCAAATCTTCATACAGTATTTTTTCGCCAAAGGCTTTGGAAACATGGTTGGCATTGATCACATTCG
Organism: uncultured Flavobacterium sp.; assembly: GCA_964395965.1. Classification (GTDB taxonomy): domain Bacteria; phylum Bacteroidota; class Bacteroidia; order Flavobacteriales; family Flavobacteriaceae; genus Flavobacterium. Next base: position 2,979 of record CAYNDK010000206.1, on the reverse strand, counting down.
TTCCTAAACGAGGTCCGTTCGGAATATAGATCTCCAATTTCTCTTCCAAGGCTTTTTGATCTTCGTTCAATAACTTATCATAGTTCTGTAAACGTGCTTTCTGTTTGGTTTGGCGACCTTTGGCACCTTGACGAACCCAATCCAACTCACGCTCTAAAGTCTTGCGTCGTTTGGAAGCCACTTTCTCCTCTTGGTCCAAACGTTTTCCTTTTTGATCCAACCAAGACGAATAATTCCCTTTCCATGGAATACCTTCTCCGCGGTCCAATTCCAAAATCCAACCAGCTACGTTATCCAAGAAGTAACGGTCGTGGGTTACAGCAATTACGGTACCTGCATACTGTTGTAAATGTTGCTCCAACCACAATACCGACTCGGCATCTAAGTGGTTGGTGGGCTCATCCAATAACAAGACATCGGGTTGTTGCAACAACAAGCGACATAGGGCAACGCGGCGTTTTTCACCACCCGACAAAACACTAATCGGAGTATCTGCCTCAGGAGTGCGCAAGGCATCCATTGCTATTTCAAGTTTGGTATCCAATTCCCAAGCCCCTACTGCATCAATTTTATCTTGTAGTTCGGCTTGACGGTCCATGAGTTTTTGCATTTTGTCGGCATCTTCATAGACTTCTGGTAAACCAAACATATCGTTGATTTTGTTGAACTCATCCAATACGGCTACAATCTCGGCCACACCTTCACGCACCACTTCAATCACCGTTTTGGTTTCGTCCAATTGAGGTTCTTGTTCCAAATACCCAACGGTATAACCTGGAGCAAAAACAACATCTCCTTGGTAGTTTTTCTCAACACCTGCGATAATTTTCAATAACGTGGACTTACCCGAACCGTTAAGACCTAAAATACCAATCTTTGCGCCATAGAAAAAGCTCAAATAGATATCTTTTAAAACTTGTTTGTTGGTACTCGAATAAACTTTGTTTACCCGAGACATGGAAAATATAACTTTCTTATCGTCTGACATACGAGTTTAGAATTTAGATTTTAGAATTTAGATTTTAGAATGTAGCATTCGTTGTGCAAATATACGGCTTACTTTTTTTGCTCCACTACTATTTAAATGGGTATAATCTCGAAAGTCATTTTTATCTAAAACAACCTGCTGAAAATCCCATAGTTTTTGGTTGGGGAAGTTTTCTTTTAGTAATGAATGATAAACCGATTGATTGATTCGTGAATTATACCGGGCGTATACGGGCATTTTTACAAATACAAGTTGAATCGAATGTTGGTGACAATAAGCTACAATTTTCTTTAAATAGGCTAAATTAATCACCGAAGGTTTTGTGAATTGTTGAAAATCTTCTTTATCCAAATGATGCTGCTGTTCCAACGAATCTAATTTGGAAACTTGGGCCGCCATATACCCTCCTAAATCACCGTTACTAACTCGATTTTGTCGCTTTACAGCTGCTTTTGCATTATTTTTTATGGCTACAATTTCAGCATTCAATAGTGCCTCAAAATTATGGGAAGCCACCAGTTGATAATCAGATACTTCCATCATAAAAGCATACTTACTAAAATAGGAATTGACATTTTTAGTATCAATAGCCCATTCATCCAATTTAGCTGTAAGTTGATTGGGAGCTACTGACAAATAAACCGTCTTTATTTGTGGATTGGCAGCCGTTATCAATTTAAGTTTTTGATAGGTATACAAATAGGCTTCCCCTCCATTACAAAGGTTTTTTACACCGGGTAAATAGTGGTCATCTAATGCATGCTCTGTTTGTGAATGTCCTAAAATGACTGCCTCGTATTTCTTCTCCATTTCGTAGGAACAAAAATGGCGAACAGCGTATTTTGAAAGGCCATCCCAAACTAGTAAACTCACGAAAACAATCATGAGAAAACGGATAATATTCGTAAGAAAGCGATTCAGTTGCATACCCTTTAGAATTGAAAATAAATAAACTGTTGTTCTTTACCCATATTAAATAGCAACAAAAACATGATCAGAAAATATACCGATTTTTGAAACCATTTTGGAGTGGATGATCGCAAACCTTGTAATGCATACTGATGGGAACGTCCCAACCATTCTACCCCAACAAAAAAGATTACTAAAGCAATGATAGCTAAAGGTAGTACACTTGGAACTGTAAGGAGTGACTTTGAAAATACTCCTCCAAGATAATGAAAAGCATGGGTTAATGAATCGGCTCTAAAAAAGATCCAGGCCAATACTGTCAACAGAAACGTGGTTCCCATTGCCCAAGCTTCTCGCAAACTGGGTAACCAACGGCCCTCAGCCACTGTACCCAAGTAATTCCGGTTGGACCCCAATAATAACAACGGCATAAAATACAAGGCATTTAACAAGCCCCAAACAATGAACGTCCAATTGGCACCGTGCCAAAAACCACTTACCAAAAAGATAATCAAGGTATTGCGTACTTGCATTCCTTTGCCTCCTCGACTTCCTCCTAAGGGTATATATAGATAATCCCGGAACCAGGTGGACAATGATATATGCCATCGGCGCCAAAACTCGGCAATGTCTCTCGAAAAATACGGAAAGGAGAAATTGCGTAGGAGTTCGACCCCAAACATACGCGATACCCCTAGTGCTATATCGGAATAGCCTGAGAAGTCACCGTATATCTGAAATGTAAAGAAAAAAGCTCCCAATAACAAGTCGCTTCCTGAGTGTTGCCCCGTGTGATTAAACATCATGTTGGCGTATTCAGCACAGTTATCGGCAATGACAACCTTTTTAAACATACCCCAAAGCAGTTGTGTTAACCCATCCACTGCTTTTTCATAATCAAAGGATCGGGAACGTTGAATTTGTGGTAACAAATGGGTTGCGCGTTCAATGGGGCCCGCAACCAAAAGTGGAAAATAACTCACAAATACGGCATAATCGACAAAATTACGCTCAGCTTTGATGCGACCGTAATAAATATCAATAACATACGAAAGTCCGTGAAACGTGTAAAAAGATATACC
>CAYNDK010000205.1:0-4234 GCA_964395965.1 uncultured Flavobacterium sp. | reverse complement strand
GCAAATCGTCGAAGGTTACGGCGCGATAGCCTGGGTCGTTGACATCCGGACTCATACTGGCAGTGCGATTGGTTGGACCGATTGAACCTGCCACAAAACGGGGTTTATCGGTAAACTCATCGGCGACTTCTCGAGCAATTTTAGCGGATTGGTAATTGAGTTCGTATACCCATTCTTCCATGTGGTAATCGGCCATACCAATAGTCGTTCCTGAAAAGGTATTGGTTTCCACGATGTCGGCACCGGCCTCAAAATAGGCACGATGTACGGCTTTTACCGCCTCGGGTTGGGTAATCGAAAGCAAGTCGTTATTTCCTTTTAAGGGATGGGGAAAATCTTTAAAGCGTTCACCACGAAAATCGGCTTCTTCAAACTGATTGCGTTGCAGCATGGTTCCCATAGCGCCATCGAGCACGAGGATTCGTTGTTTTAGAATTTCATTGATATTTACACGCATACTGATAACTCGTCTAGTATTGCGTTATCAGGAAAGAGAGGTATTTCCAAAGTTATCTTTTTCTGAACATTGTCAGAATAGAATGTAGCACCTTCCTCAGGGAGTGAGGGGTTGCTAAGCGTTCATAGGGTCTATTCCCTCCCGCTTTCGTGATAACGCCATTAATATTAAGAACATCGCAAAGGTAAGACAAGAAATCGGGGATTTCAAAATAAAAATTTGAAAAAAAGCGCAAACGTTTGCGAAAAATTTAAAGATTTATTTGGAGTTATTGGAATTGATTTTCATAAATTTGCAGTCGAAAAACAAAAGAGGAGAAATTTGATCTGATTGCAACCTCGTAAAAAAATGCTAAAGCAGTGATCCTTCTTTAGTTGTTGCAACACCTTATCTTTCCTTCTTAGCTTATTAAAACAAAATTTTAAAGTTATAATTATGGCTTATTTATTTACTTCTGAGTCGGTAAGTGAAGGACACCCAGACAAAGTAGCCGATCAGATTTCTGACGCGTTAATCGACAACTTTTTGGCATTTGATGCTGAATCCAAAGTAGCTTGTGAAACTTTGGTAACGACCGGACAGGTAATCTTAGCCGGTGAAGTAAAATCAAACACCTATTTAGACGTTCAACAAATCGCTCGTGATGTCATCAAGAAAATTGGTTACACCAAAAGCGAATACATGTTTGAAGCCAACTCTTGTGGTGTTTTATCTGCCATTCACGAACAATCGGCTGACATTAACCAAGGGGTAGACCGTGCAACGAAAGAAGAGCAAGGGGCTGGTGACCAAGGGATGATGTTTGGTTATGCAACAAATGAAACCAACAATTACATGCCATTGGCGTTGGATTTATCGCATGCTTTGTTGATTGAATTGGCAAACTTACGTCGCGAGAACAATGAAATTACGTATTTACGTCCAGATGCTAAATCGCAAGTAACTTTAGAATATTCAGACGATAACAAACCTCAACGTATTGACGCGATTGTAATTTCTACACAACACGACGACTTCGATCAAGAAGAAGCAATGTTGGCAAAAATCAAGAAAGACATGATTGAAATCTTGATTCCACGTGTGAAAGCAAAATACCCACAATACGCACACTTATTTAACGAAGATATCACCTACCACATCAACCCAACAGGTAAATTCGTAATCGGTGGACCTCACGGTGATACAGGATTAACAGGTCGTAAAATCATTGTGGACACTTACGGTGGAAAAGGGGCACACGGTGGTGGTGCATTCTCTGGAAAAGATCCAAGTAAAGTAGACCGTTCTGCAGCCTATGCTACGCGTCATATTGCGAAAAACTTGGTAGCGGCTGGTTTATGTGACGAAGTTTTGGTACAAGTATCCTATGCGATTGGTGTAGCGAAACCCACTTCTATCAACGTAAACACTTACGGCACGGCTAAAGTTGACCTAAAAGATGGTGAAATCAGTAAAATTGTAGAAACGATTTTCGACATGCGTCCGTACTACATCGAACAACGTTTGAAATTACGTAATCCAATTTACAGTGAAACGGCAGCCTATGGTCACATGGGACGCACGCCTGAAGTGGTGACTAAAACCTTCAAATCGCCTGATGGACAATCAAAAACGGTAGAAGTTGAATTGTTTACTTGGGAAAAATTAGACCACGTTGAAAAAGTAAAAGCGGCTTTTAATTTATAATACTTAGTTATTACGTTCATAAAAAAACCTGACTCTTTCAAGTCAGGTTTTTTGTTTTTTATAAGTTGTATTTCAACGTGAGCATTACATAACGTGGCTGTACGAAATATTGCGAATTGGTCACTCGGAATTGGTCAAACGAGTTATCATTCAGCGCCTTGGTGTTTAAGATATTCGTTGCTGAAACTTTATATTCCCATTTGCTGTCTTTCTTTTGGTAAGTGAAACTGGCCGACAGGAAATCGTATTCATTATCGACGGTTTTATTCGTGTCGTAATAGTGATAAAATTCATATTCAGACACCAACGAAAATGCATCCAAGAAATAGTATTCCAAACGCACAAAAGGTTTGTCGGTAAAGAATTTGGTTTTACTTCGTGGGTTTTCAAATTCGCTAATTGAATAAGTGTAACCCAATTCAAGATTTGGAATCTTTTTAAAATTGGTAGACAAACGTACCGTGTGATTTTGCGCGATACTCTTTGACATCGCACTTGTTCCTCCTAAGAAATTATAGTATTTGGACCAATTCACATTTGTTGAAAAGGATGCCTTGTAATATTTTAGAAAAGACCGTCCATACTGCCCAACACCGCTTAAGGTTTCATCTACATAATTGTAATTGTTCAACGGGGACGAAATTTGATTCACACCGCTAAAGACTGTTTGCGACTTAATCGCATCGATACTACGGGAATAGTTAACAAATGCCGAAATATTTTCAAAATTGAACATGTTGTATTTAAAGTAACGCAACGAATGGGTTTGTGCCATCGCATTTTCCAAACGACGATTACCACTTGATAAACTGCTGTAATTGTTCAATATATACCCTTCAGCCAATTTTGAGATATCGGTAAATGAATTAGTAATGGCAAAATTATAGGTAAGCGTTTCAGCCTTTTTGATTTGGTAAAGGGCAAAAAAATCGGGTAATATACGGGTGAAGTTTTGCTTGTAATCGGAGCCTAATTGCACATTATTCATATTGTAATAATGAAAACTCACCCCTGGATTGAAGGTGAATTTTTTGTAGAGCATTTTGTAATGTACTCCAAAAAACACATCATTAAAGTTGTAGGTAACATCATTATTATTTTCAGCTACAGTAAGTGTATTGGTTGTTCCGTTATCTAAAATTTGATAAATCCCTGAGTTAAAACTCTGGTAAGAATAGGTGTTTCCGAGAGTTAGATTCAAATTGGCCTTGGGTGTAACCATATAATAGTAATCCACTTTGGCGTCTACCTTATTGGTTTTTACCACTCTTTTTTGGTTGTAATCGCTACGTGATTGTGCAACATACCCATTTAATGTAAAAGGTTGAGAAGCCAAATTAGCATTATAAAACGGGTCTTCATTTTGGTACAAATGTTGAGCTTCAAAAGCGATTACATGCTTTTCAGAAGGCGTACTGTAAATCGCAAAATTTTGATTCACCGAAGTGGGTTGCTGATTTTTGGCTGTTTGAATTGTCTCATCAAACGATGAAGCGCCAGCAACAGTATTACGATTCAAATTACCCTGCTCATTTTGATCGGAACGCTTAGTTAAGATATCGTAATCCAATTGAAATTTTGCATTTGGTTTGTAACTCGCACTCCCTTTCATTAAGCCAAACTTGCTGTTTTGCTTGGATTGGTCCAACGTATTGGCAATCGTATTGTTGGCAAAATTGGTGGTATTGGTTTGCGTCATTAGTTCGGTTTTGGATCCAGAGTAAATACCAAATCCGCTGATCGACCATGACTTTGAAGGATTAATGGCAAAATTTAAAGCCCCAAACTGCGTATCGATATTTTTTGCACGGTTATTACGCAAAAAAGCGATTCCTAAATCATTTGAGCCAACATTAAAACTGCTGCCGCCTTTGGACATCATATTTCGAAAGCCGCCTGTCATTTTAAAATAATCTTGAATGGTCAAGGGCAATTCACCAATATTATTGAGATTAGTAATAAGATTAACACTATACTTGGGATTGTAATAAAACAACTTTGGGTTGACATTATAGCGATCAAATTTGGTTTGGGGTTGAAAGCCGCCTGCAGCAGTAACATCACCGAACCAGAAGTTTTTCTTACCCTCTT
>CAYNDK010000204.1:0-4293 GCA_964395965.1 uncultured Flavobacterium sp. | reverse complement strand
AATAAAATAGCCAAAAAAGACTATTTGGTTTATGCACCCTTTCAATCCTTTGCTTATCTCATTAAGTTTCTTCGCGAAGCAGCATTAGACCCTAAAGTAACCACAATAAAAATCACTTTATACCGCCTTGCAAAAAATTCTCAAATAATTAGTTCGTTAATTAATGCCGCCAGAAATGGTAAACGTGTTGTAGTACAAATCGAACTTCAGGCCCGTTTTGATGAAGAAAGTAATATCTCTTATTCAGAGACAATGCAACAAGAAGGAATTGAGCTCATCTTCGGAATCAAAGGTTTAAAAGTGCACAGTAAAATTTGTGTTATTGAACGTATGGAAGATCACAAAATTAAGCGGTATGGATTCATTTCTACAGGTAATTTTAACGAATCTTCTGCCAAAGTTTATACCGACGTAACCTTGTTTACAAGTCATCAACAAATTTTAAAAGATGTAACCAAAATATTCGAATTCTTTGACATTAACTACCGTTTACATCGGTACAAACACCTTATCGTTTCCCCTCATTATACCCGAAGTCGTATCTACAAGTTAATCGATCGCGAAATTTTAAATGCTACATTGGGTAAACCTGCATATATGGACCTGAAAATGAATTCGCTTTCTGATTTTGAAATGATTGAAAAGTTGTATGAGGCAAGCAATGCTGGTGTGAAAATACGTCTACAAATTCGGGGTATATGCTCTTTAGTGCCCGGTGTGAAAGGGATGAGTGAAAATATTGAAGCCATAAGTATCGTTGATAATTTACTCGAACATGCACGCGTTTTTATTTTTGGAAACGAAGGGAATCCTGATATTTATATTTCTTCGGCTGATTTTATGACACGTAATCTCGACGGTAGGGTAGAAGTAACCTGTCCTATTTACCAAGAAGATATCAAAAAAATCTTGATAGATACCTTTGAAATAGGTTGGAAAGGTAATGTAAAGGCCCGTTTCCATTCCGATAAATTGGATAACAAATACCGAAAACGCAAACTGGATGAGCCCGTTTTTAGAGCGCAATATGAAATGTATGATTACTTTAAAAAGCTATTTGAACAAAAATTATTAATACCCTAATACCACCCCAAATTAGAATGATCTCAATAAAAAAATATGCAGCAATTGACATTGGTTCCAACGCAATGCGATTGTTGATTACTAATATTGTTGAACAAGAAGGAAAAGAAACACAATTTAATAAATCGGCATTAATCCGAGTGCCAATACGATTAGGTCAAGATGCCTTTACCTCAGGAATAATTTCTGAAGAAAATACGACCCGTATGGTAGATGCTATGGAAGCATTTCGTTTGTTGATGAAAGTATACAAAGTTGAACGCTATAAAGCGTGTGCTACTTCAGCTATGCGAGACTCTAAAAATGGTAAAGACGTTGTTCAATTGATTCAGTCAAAAGCGAATATTGATATTGAGATAATTGACGGAAAAACGGAAGCAGCTATCATAGCTTCTTCCGATTTACATTCTTTTATTACTTCAGATCGAACGTACCTGTATGTCGACGTTGGTGGAGGAAGTACAGAGTTCTCCTTGTTTTCTGAAGGGAAAATGGTTGCTTCGAAATCGTTTAGAAACGGTACCGTTCGTTTGATAAATGATATGGTTCCCGATGAAACTTGGACTGAAATAGAGGCTTGGATTAAAGAAACGTGTGCACCTTACGAGGAAATTATCTTAATTGGGTCAGGGGGTAATATCAATAAGTTGTTTAAATTATCAGGAAAATTACAAGATAAACCGTTGTCTTATCTTTATTTAAACTCACAATATCAATACTTAAATTCACTTACCTACGAACAACGCATTGCAGAATTAGGACTTAACACTGACCGTGCCGACGTAATTATTCCTGCTACTCGTATCTATCTTAATGCCATGAAATGGAGTGGAGCACGTAAGATTTTTGTACCAAAGATTGGATTGTCTGATGGTATAGTTAAAGCAATGTATTACGGTAAAATTTAAATTTAATACGATGAAAAAATACCTTGGATTACTTAGTTTTCTGCTAATATTAGTTAGCTGTCAAAAGACCGAAACTTCTTCAAAATACCTTTTAGATACTTCTAAAGGCATTAAAAATGGTGGAGTGAAAATGGTCGAAATACAAACATCCAAGGGGAAATTTAAGGTTTGGACCAAAAGAATCGGGAACAATCCCAAGATAAAAGTTCTTCTTTTAAATGGAGGTCCGGGAATGTCACACGAATATTTTGAATGCTTTGATAGTTTTCTGCCTAGTGCCGAAATAGAATACATTTATTATGACCAATTAGGTACCGGTTTTTCAGATAATCCAAACGATACTACTTTTTGGGATTTACCACGGTATGTTGAAGAAGTGGAACAAGTTCGTAAAGCATTAAATTTAACATCGAATAATTTTTACTTACTTGGACATTCTTGGGGTGGTATACTCGCAATGCAATATGCATTAAAATATCAAGCTAATTTAAAAGGTTTAATTGTTTCCAATATGATGGCAAGCTGTCCTAAATACGGGGAGTATTCCAAAGTTTTAGAGAAACAAATGGACCCCAAAATACTCCTTCAAATTCGAGATTTAGAAGCGAAAAAAGAATTTGACAATCCAAAGTATATGGAATTACTCATGGCTAATTATTATAATCAACATATACTTCGATTACCTGTAAATCAATGGCCCGAACCCGTGAATCGCGCTTTTGGTCGACTTAATTCTTCTCTTTACATTACGATGCAAGGACCTAGTGAACTGGGAATTTCAGGAAAATTAACGAATTGGGATGTTGCAGAGCAGTTAAAAAACATCACTGTTCCCACCTTAGTTATCGGAGCACAATATGACACCATGGACCCAAAATACATGGAATGGATGTCAAAGCAATTTCCCAAAGGAACCTATTTATATTGTGAGAAAGGAAGTCATATGGCCATGTATGATGATCAAGAGACTTATATGAATGGAGTTATTGACTTTTTGAAAAATAAATCTTAAAGATCTAAATCAAACAGTTTTCTTAAAATTTCTAAATTCGGATTGATTTCATTTAATCGATTGAATTTATCTTGAGGGGTAAACGCCACTTTACTTTTGACTTCTTCGTTAACTTCTACAGTCAACTGGATTTCATGATTATGTAATTTAGCTCTCAGAAAAGCAACCAATTCAGGTTTTTCTTTTTCAAAATCTAATTTTGAGCCTTCATTAGGTAACGTATGAATGATTGAAGTACCCTCAAGTTTTGGATCATTTATTCGTAACAAGGCTTCCATGATTTTATGCCCTTTATCATTGAGTCGATCGGCATATTTATACCATTGTTCCAACATTTCAGTCTCCGAAAATTGCTCAGTGGGTAAGCTTTTAGCTTCTTCACGGACAACATTTTTCTGTTGTTCCATCAACTCTTTTTTAGCTCGAATGCTAGAAAGCGACAAAGCAGATACTTTCCCAGTTCCATCTTGACCAGGCAGTTGGTGTGTTAAAGGACGTACCGGAGACGAAGGTGGTGTTAAGTTGGATGGTTCAGGAACAGCTGACTTCACAACAGCATCCTTTGATTTTTCTTGAACAGGTTGTTCTGGTTGTGGAAGTATTGTTGTTTCGTTGGTAGAAGGACTAGAAGTATTTTCTTTTTGTTTTACTTCAGTTATCGAATACCCTGAATTACGATAATAGGTAGGGGGAATTATGAAATCAACTTTTTTTTTTCTCCATCAAAATTGATAGAGCTTAATTGCATCAACGTTAATTCGACCAATAATCGTTGATTTTGAGAAGTTTTATATTTTAAATCACAATCATTAGCCATCTCCAATGCTTGAAGTAAGAATGAAATCTCACACTTTTGAGCTTGCTCACCATATAACTTTTGTGCATGTTCACCGGCTTCTAACAAAGTAAGTGTTGCAGGATTTTTACATACCATTAAGTCTCTAAAATGTGATGCCAATCCAATAATAAAATGATGGCCATCAAAACCTTTAGCTAATAGAGAATTATAAGCAATTAATAGTTGAGGAATATTATGAGCTAAAATCAAATCGGTCATCATAATGTAGGTTTCAAAATCCAATACATTAAGATTTTCTGTAACCGCTTGACGCGTTAAGTTAGACCCACAATACGAAACGACACGATCAAATATGGATAAGGCATCACGCATTGCACCATCTGCTTTTTGCGCAATAATATGTAACGCATCGTCTTCAAATTGAATCCCTTGACTTTGTGCAACTTCAGCCAAATGTTCTTTTGCATCTTTAACAGTAATCCGTTTAAAGT
>CAYNDK010000203.1:0-4356 GCA_964395965.1 uncultured Flavobacterium sp. | reverse complement strand
GTAACTCGCTTCAATTTACCACAGCTGAATTTTCTTTATACAAAGATTTTATAGCTCAAGTTTTTGTACAATTAAAAGCACAACATCCCACGATTCCACTTTTTGTGAGTTTCATGGTGGATGAAAGTAGTGAGGGATTTCAAAATGCACAACAACTACTTCCGTATACGGATATTATTGGTCTAAGTGCGTATCCTTATATCACCATAAGTTCGTCAAACTCGGGCAATACTAATCCCGATATATTCCCTGCAAATTATTTTGAACGCTTTATTACAATGGCCAATAAACCGTTTGCATTTGCTGAAACTGGATACTTAGCTGAAAATTTAAATATACCTTCCTACAATCTCAATAAGCTGGGAACAGCTGCCTGGCAAAATGCCTATTTAAAAAAAATACTCGAACTTTGTCAAGATAATCATGCTAAATTTTGTGTTTGGTTTTGCAGTAAAGATTATGATGCTGCAACACAAACCATGATTAATATGGGAATTTACATGGATTTATTTGGTTTTTGGAAAGATACAGGTTTTAAAGATCAATGGGGACAAAAGCGTCCCTCCTATCAGACATGGTTAGATTGGATGGCAAAAGAAAAAAATTAAACAATTGAAAATGAAAAATATTCGTATTGTTGGCGTGCCAGAGCACTTCAACTTACCTTGGCATCTTGCAATTGAAGGAGGAAAGTTTGAAAAAGAAGGAATTCAGCTTGAATGGACGGATGTTCCTGAAGGAACAGGAAAAATGTGCCAAATGCTTCGTGATGGAGAAACAGATATTGCTGTAATTTTAACAGAGGGTATTGTAAAAGATATAGTCAACGGAAATCCGTCATCTATTGTGCAACTATATGTTGAAAGTCCTTTACTTTGGGGAATTCATGTTGCAGCTGAATCTCCGTATCATGATATAACCTCAATTGCACAAACTACTACTGCAATCTCTCGCATGGGATCGGGTTCTCATTTAATGGCTTATGTACATGCTCAAGAACAAGCTTGGGATACTTCGCAATTAAAATTTCATATAGTAAATACCCTTGATGGCGCTGTAGAATCGTTACAACAAGGAACATCCGATTATTTTATGTGGGAGCGATTTATGACTCAACCCCTAGTAGACAAAGGTATTTTTCGTCGTATTGGAGTTTGTCCAACACCTTGGCCTTGTTTTGTAATTGCCGTTAGAAATGAATTACTCGCCACTGATAAACCCCTACTATCCCAATTATTGCAAGTAATTAATCAAGAGACGTTACATTTTAAACAGCGTCAAAATATTGCACAAATTTTAGCAGACCGGTACCACCAAAAAATAGAAGACCTTCAATTATGGTTGGAAGGAACTACTTGGTCACAGTCGGGTCTAACAGAAACGATGTTAAACAAAATTCAAAATCAACTTTTAGAATTAAACATTATAGATAAAAAGGGTAATTTTGCGACTATAGTAACCGAAGTTTAGTGTAAGCCCCTAATGGTTTTATCTGCATTTTCCCAATTCCGTAAATGGCAAGAGCGCTTTACGATTCCAAAACCTTGGGATCGTCTATTGATTTTGGGACTAAATGTACTTATCACGATTCCTCTTTTCATCATCATACATCAGAATGTAAAGCAATTGGATTGGCCCTATTTTTTGGATCGAATCCTTATTTTTATTGGAGTAGTAACGTTCTTACAAATTACATTAACCGCACTACGAAAACTCACTTTTTTGAGCATAACAGCCTATCTTCTATTTTTATTTTGGGGAACATTAATTGGAGACTATGGTTTTCGTGAAGTCTATGAAGATTACCAATCTATGATTTACACCATGCAAGACAATCCATTTCCTCAAGATATCGTGGTGGATCGATTGTTACCATTTCCAAATAAAACGAAAATCATTAAAGCTATTGATTATGATGACCCCAAAGTGCGGGATTTTGCTTTAATGGCTATTAATAAGCATTTTAAAAAGACAGAAGGATACAAAGACTATTTCACTTTAATTCAATGCTTTGCCGTTTTTAAAGAAATAAATACGCGATGGAATTATGTCCATGATCCTGTAGGCCATGAATACATCGCCTCTGCTGACGAATCTATTCAATATTTATCCGGAGATTGTGATGACCATTCAATTCTTATGGCAGCAGCTATCAAATCAATTGGCGGAATACCACGATTAATTCATACACCAGGGCATATTTATCCTGAAATGTATATTGGTTCTGAAAAAGATATGGAAAACGTAAATTACTTGATTAAAAAAGTTCTATTTCCCAAAGAAAGTAAACACCAAGCGATCCATTACCACATTGATGAACGCGGAAATGTTTGGCTAAATTTAGATTACACGGCTAAATATCCCGGCGGCCCCTTTATGAAAGAAGAAATTTTGAGCGCATTAACGTTAAATTAAGACGACCATCAAATTAATTAGTATATTAGCCTTTGAAATTCCAAATCAATGAGAAAAATCGTTTTTATTATCGGAACACTCCTGTGTTTTTCAATCAGTCTCGCACAAACCACCGCTTCAGGTTTAGCTTCAAAAAAGAATGAGTTTCGTGTAGATATTTTACAAGCTATTGCTTATGGTAAAATAGGTGTAAGCTACGAGCGTTTTTTTGAAAGTAATTTTTCTGTAGGAATTAATGCTAATTTTTCCAACAGTCACAAAATTGAGGAAGATTTTAATAATGGTTTTCGGAACAATATTCCCCGTTATGAATTCAACCCATACCTCCGTTATGCTTTATCAAAAAGTAAATCACGCTTTTATTTTGCTGAAATTTTTGGTTCTGCCAATGGAGGAGACTACAAAGAAATCATGAGAGAAACAAATGGTGGTGTGGGCTATTATACTATCAAACAATCCCAATATACCGACTTCGCACTTGGAGGAAGCTTAGGGTACAAAATGTATTTTAAAGAAGCATTTGCCGTTGAGTTTTTAGTTGGTTTTGGTTCAAATTTAACCAACAAAGAAAAAAGCCCTGATGTTATTTCACGTGTAGGTTTTAATTTAGGTTACCGTTTTTAATTTGCTGTCTATGAAAAATATACTTCCTTTATTTTTAGTTCTAGTTTCCGTTATTTTTGTTGGTTGTGATACAAATGATGATGACTTTTACAATACTGAATATGTACGTGTAGCTAATTTAATGCAAATTGAAACGTCAAGTAATTATCAAGTTGGTGATTTTGTTTACATTAATTGCATAGTGCCTAATCTTGTAAACGAAGTTGGTCAAACTACTCCTTTGGATATACGAAAAACCACAAACAATGCACCTTCACTTAGCTTTTCATATGTATTGGAACGTCAAACCGGGCCAGACGAATGGACACCTGTAAGTGTGGATGCAAATCAATTGGATGTCACAGAAGGATCGATCCAAAGTGCTGGCTTTTATATGGCAAAAGCATTGTATGACACGGCAACAAGTACCTATCGATTTAGAGCAGGAATTCCAGTTCTTTCAACAGGAACTTATCGCATTAGTTATGGATATAACAGTTCTGAAACCGATATCGTTGAATTGCGTTCTAATAGTAAATCATCTGATATTACCCTAATGATATATACCACTTCAAACGCTGTAAATTCTAGCGGTAATTACATTTTTACAGTGAATTAATTTACCAATCAATTGGTGTTTTTCCATTTTGTTTTAGGTATAAATTAACTTGGCTAAAATGACGGTTACCAAACCAATGTCCGCGGTTTGCACTTAACGGTGATGGATGGCCTGCTACCAATACACAATGTTTATTACGATCAATAATATTCCCTTTCTTTTGGGCATAACTTCCCCAAAGTAAGAAGATTATTTTTTCATTTTTTTGTGATAACTGGTGTATTACAGCATCTGTAAAGGTTTCCCATCCTTTGTTTTGATGACTTCCTGCTTGATTTTCTCGAACAGTTAAAGTGGCATTGAGCAATAGCACTCCTTGATGAGCCCATCGTTCTAAATTTCCAGATATCGCAATTGGAATACCACAATCTTGCTCTAATTCTTTGAAAATATTGACCAATGAAGGTGGAAAACGAACTCCATCATTAACCGAAAATGACAGTCCATTGGCTTGTCCTAATCCGTGATAAGGATCTTGACCGAGTATTACTACTTTAACCTGATCAAAAGGACAGCAATTAAAGGCATTATATAGTAATGCTTTTGGAGGAAAACAATTGAAATTAGTGTATTCTTCCTCAACAAAATGCTCTAATTCTTTAAAGTAGGGTTTTTCAAATTCGGCTTTTAATTGTGCAAACCACGACTTTTCAATTTGAATTAACATATCCTAATTTTTTATCAAAAATAGAAAAAGGAATAGGAAACTGCCTCCTAAC
>CAYNDK010000202.1:0-4383 GCA_964395965.1 uncultured Flavobacterium sp. | reverse complement strand
GAAATCAGGTAAACTCTATGCGGTGCAATGCCATGTATACCGACAGTTAAGGGCTGCTCGTTCGTTGTCGGGGGGTAGGCAGATAGATCGTGTTAGTAATAATACGGCCAGATAAATGATAAGGGTTTCGTCCAAAAAGACGGGATACAGAATCCGGCTTATAGGTCTGCATTTTTTTAAATTCTCATTGTATGTTTTCTTTTTTCAAGTCCTTATTTTTTACTCCTAAAGAAATATCCAAAACCATTTATGATTCACAATGGGGAAAATTGACCTGTGTGTATACAGAAGATGATGAATTTTTCAGTTGGGATACCTTATTGTATTTTGATTTTCAAAAACAAGGAATTACCTTTTCTTTTTTTGGGACAGTACAAGGTCCCGATAGGACAATAATGAATGATGCCGCAATTTATGTTAATCGAATTTCTGAACTTCATCAGTTGGTGCAATCATTTCTTTCAAAAACCTATGCAAAGGAAGGAGTCGATTTAAATCAACACTATTATATAAGTGATGTTACTTTTTATAATGATTCAGAAGTTGAAGATTGTGAAGTGAGTATCGAATACGATAGTGAACGCGATGATTATCTGCAAAAAGAAACCTATCTCGTTAGTGTTTATATGAAAAAAGGGGAAATCGTAAATTCGGATATAACGTAGTCCCTAATTATTCCTCTTCGTCTGTTTCCTCCTCAGTTGGATATTCAAAAAAGGTAAAAACCGAAGCACCATAATGTCGATCATAGGAGTAAAACTCCAGTTGTTCCATTTTTGTGTTTTTCGAATGTTCAACCACCAAAACGCCTTGCTCATCCAATAAATCTTGCTCAAAGATTAACGCTACAAGTCGATGAAAATCCTTTTCAGCCATATCATATGGAGGATCAGCAAAAATCACATCATAATTGCCACGATGACGTTCAAGAAATTTGAAAACATCACTTTTCAGCGCTGTAATTGGTAAATCCAATTCTTTAGCCGTTTTCTTGATAAAGTTAACACAACCAAAATCGGCATCTACACTGGTTATTTCTGAACTACCACGGGAACCAAATTCATAACTTATGTTGCCCGTACCTGAAAATAAATCCAATACCTTGACTTCTGAAAAATGAAAATGATTATTTAAAATATTAAATAACGATTCCTTACTCATGTCTGTTGTTGGACGAACAGGTAGATTTTTTGGTGCGACCAAGCGACGGCCTTTGTATTTTCCAGAAATAATTCTCACGCGTGAACTAGTATAAAATGATGTCTGTTTTCAGTTTCTGTTCGACCATTAACAATAAAACGAAGTGGCATTAATGATACGTTGCGAATATAAGTGTAGGCCATTTGAAACAATGCATCTTCTTCACTAATGGCACCCAACATTTCAAGTTCAAAAGTTTCAGGATTCAAATGCAACTGCTCAGCAGTAAACAAAATGTAATACATAAAATCCTCAGGTGTTTTGAATTCAAATGAGTTGTAATATTGGAGTTTACGATTTTCAATAATAACAATTTCAAAATGACCACTACTAACATGAACATACATTTTTCGCTGATTGCTATTTTTTGAATAATCCAATAATTTTTGCACTAATAACGTATGTGCATGTTGGTATTCAAAGGCTCCATACTGATCAATGAAAAAATTATTCATATTCACATACGGAATGTATACATTTTCCATGTCATAAGTAACCAAACTGTCGTGTGTGAAATAATCGGTTTCAAATACTTTGGTATTGTATTGCAAATAGCTCCCAATAAACTCTTCATCAAATAAAGCTGTTGGAACAAATGTGCAAAGACTATTACTGTGAATAATTTTTATTTCATCGTATTGATTCCGTAATTCAGGATGGTCATGAAATACGACAGCAAATAAGTCCTCTATTTTTGAAGTGCGTTGAAAAGTATTGAACGGAATTACATGAAGTACGATAATTTGATCTGTAATCACATCAAAGACAGCAAATGACAGACCACTCAGTGAAACCTGAATGGATAGACGCTTGTACGATTTGTCGATGATGCTACTCATGTATTGAATTAGAAGTGGACAAACTTACGAAATATTGTTAATATAAGCCTTCGAAGGGATGTCTCAAATTTAATTGAGCTAGACTATCTTTGTACCTTTATGAAAAATTTCTACAAGCATTTACAGCATTCATTTCCATTTCAACCCACATTGAAACAGGAAGTGTTTTTTCAAAAAATTGCCACCTATGTTACCGATCCCAATGATGATAGTATTTTTGTGCTAAAAGGGTATGCCGGAACAGGTAAGACAACCGTGATTTCTACCTTGGTGAATTGTCTTGCAGCTATTAATTACAAGGCGGTATTGCTAGCACCAACAGGTCGCGCGGCCAAAGTGATTGCAAATTATGCACAGAAACCAGCATTTACCATTCATAAAAAAATCTATTTTCCCAAAAAGGGAGCGGGAGGTGTAACTTTCACCATACAGCAAAACAAGCATAAAAACACTCTTTTTATTGTTGATGAAGCCTCTATGATTTCTGATCAAGATGGCGGATCTGGAATGTATCAAAATGGATCGTTGTTGGATGATCTTATTTTTTATGTTTACAATAGTCAAAATTGTAAACTTATTTTGTTAGGTGACACAGCTCAGTTACCTCCCGTTAATCGCACAGATTCACCAGCACTAAATACTGAAACTTTAGCATTACATTATTATAAAAATGTAGATTCAATCGAATTTGATGAAGTGATGCGGCAAGAAGAAAAATCAGGAATACTGTATAATGCTACTCAATTACGCGAACTCTTATACGAAGAGTTTTTTGAAGAATTTCAGTTTAAACTTCGAGGCTTCAAAGATATAATTCGTTTAGTAGATGGCTATGATATTCAAGATGCAATCAACGCCGCCTACAGTAACTTTTCTATCGAAGATACCGCCTTTATTGTTCGATCCAACAAACGCGCTAATCAATATAACGCACAAATTCGTGCCCGAATTCTATTCAAAGAAAGTGAATTGTCTGTAGGCGATTTTCTTATGGTGGTTAAAAACAATTATTTTTGGTTGAAAGAAACCGATGCCGCTGGTTTTATTGCCAATGGCGATATTATTGAAGTCCTCGAAATTTATGGTTTTAAAGAATTGTATGGATTTCATTTTGCTCGTGTAAAAATTAGAATGGTCGATTATCCCGACCAGATCCCCTTTGAAACGGTTTTAATTTTGGATACTATTCAAAGCGAATCACCATCGCTTACCTATGAACAAACCAATCGTTTGTATGAAGAAGTAATGTTGGATTATCAAGACGAACCGTCAAAGTATAAAAAGATGGAAAAATTAAAGCAAAATGAATATTTCAACGGACTCCAAGTTAAGTTTTCCTATGCTATTACCTGTCATAAATCGCAAGGAGGGCAGTGGAATACGGTTTTTGTTGAACAGCCCTATTTACCCGAGGGTATGGATGCTGATTATGTGCGTTGGCTCTACACCGCTATGACCCGCGCCAAAGATAAACTCTATTTGATCGGATTTAAAGACGAATTTTTTGAAGATTAATTTTTCTTTCAATTTATCATTTTGATTATATGGTTTAGAAACACACAAAGCGCCCTAGGGCGCTTTGTTCACAATTTACCAAGTTCAATTTTACTTTTTTTTATTTAGTCTCTTTTTTTAGTTCGTTGCTCTTTTTTCTTTTTCCGTGATTCTTTTTTCTTGCCTTCACCGCGGTGTTCTTTCCACTGTTGAAATTGTTCAGGAGTCAAAATTTTCTGAAATGCAACTTCCTCTGCTTTTCGCTCTTCTTCATGTTTCGCTTCCATTTGTTCACGACTCGGACGCTCACCCTCTTTGGGTTTGTTCTTTTCCAATTCTTTTTTTCGTGCTTTAAAATAGTCACGAAGTTTCAATTCCTGAGCTTCAGTTAATTTTAAATCCTTTTTCATTCGCTCCAAATGCTCCTCTAGATTTCTTGGTTCGTGCTTTTCACGATTGCTAGGAGGAGGGGGTGGTCCCTCTGGTCGCTCTTGCGCTGTGACCGAAATCCCCACTAGCAAAAGCATCATACTTACTACTTTTTTCATAAACTCAAATTTTACAGTACTAAAGGTAAATGAAAAAGCGATACCCATTTTACAATTTAGGTAAACGACTGGTATTTTGCGGTAGAATGCACTCTTTTCTTAAAGTATTCTAAATACTTCAGAGAAATCCAGAGCCTCATTTTTAAACTTTCAAATGATTTGGGCGCTCCCCCTCGCACACTTCCCTGCAAAGGAAAAGGAATTGCACCTCGGGGTCGGGTCGTCCGTTGCAATCTTGCCTCCGCTACGCTCCGTCAAGGATTTCCACTTCCACCCCTAGCGCGAAAGGAATTATGATTTTT
>CAYNDK010000201.1:0-4397 GCA_964395965.1 uncultured Flavobacterium sp. | reverse complement strand
CAAACGGTTTACGGGTGACACACCTGAACAATTTAAAAATAACAGTAAATAAAAACGAATTTTTACAATGACAAGGTGTATATATGCTACAACTTTGCCCTATTATTAATCGTAAAAATTTAAAATATGTTTACTGTAGCACAAATCAAAGAAGCACATAGCAAAGTAAAATCAGGCGCCGATTTCCCCAAATTCATTGCGGAAATAAAACAACTAGGGGTAACTTATTATGAAGCCTTCGTATCCGATGGTCATATCGATTATAATGGTGCCAATGACTATAAAACTTCGGCACCAGCAAAATATGAACCCATTGCTATTGCGCCAACATCAGACAAAGTACAATTTGAAACCGATTTACGAGCCCACCAACAAGGCAAAACCGATTATCCGCAATTCTGCTTGGATTGTGCCCACGCTGGAGTTGAAAAATGGGCTGTTTGTTTTGAGGCTATGACATGCACCTACTTTGATAGCAATGGAACAATTGTATGGGTTGAAGAAATTCCTGTATGATTTTTTTAAAAATTAGAACTGATCGACCCTTTACTTTTCGAAAAAAAAGTACTTTTAACCATGGAAGAGATAGACCACTATTATTTTGCAACAGCACAGGAATGGCGCGATTGGCTCGAAAAAAATCACGAAAAGGAAAGTCGGGCCTTTCTCATTTTCTACAAAGTCAGTAGTTCCCAACCCAGTATGCGATGGGAAGAAGCCGTAAAAGTGGCCATTTGTTATGGTTGGATAGATTCTACGGTAAAAAAAATAGATGAGGAACGCCGTCGCCAATTGTTTACCCCTCGCAAAGCCAAAAGCGTGTGGAGTAAGGTAAACAAATCGTACATCGAAGAATTAGAAGCGCAAAATCTACTGCATGAAAGCGGTAAAAAAATAATCGCTTTAGCCAAAGAAAATGGCAGTTGGGAATCGTTGGATTCGGTAGAAAATTTAGAAATTCCAGCCGACTTAAAAGCCGCTTTTGACGAAAATAAGAAAGCACATTCGCATTTTAAACAATTCAGTAAAACTTACCGCAAAGGCTATTTGTACTGGCTCAATCAGGCCAAACGTCCCGAAACACGTCAAAATAGAATTGCTGAAATAATTCGCTTGTGTGAACAGAATATTAAATCCCGTGGGAACTTTTAAAAGTACAGACAGAAAAATGTACATTTACAGCATTCTACGTCACTACTATGATTAACCCTTCAGCCCACGGTTGGATTGACAAATTCTTAGCAGCTTGTCAACAAAATCCAGAACATCGGACATCAGATCCGACTTCTTGGTATGAACAGTTACGGTCTACGGGGTTTATCTATGGCCATTGCATTTCTATTCCAACCATTTCAGAAACGGAACTGCAACAATGGGATACCGAAGAAATTTCAAAAGTAGCCCTACTAAATGCATTGCATGAATTGTATGTATTTACTTTTAAAAAAATAGATGTAGCCGACTTTACCCGGATTGCTTTAGGGTTTTACAAGGAAATGTCTCCAGGGGGAATTGGTGAATTATGGCAAAAAATCATCCCTGCAACGGCAAGTCAAAAACTGGAAGATTATATAGACAGTCGGGTACAAACGAATAAAGATATTTTACGTAAAAATTTTTCGCACATTATTACCAATGCGTTACTTTTTATAGATGTCTTAGCATTTGAGCATTATTTGCAAAAAGGACAATTACCTGAAAAGTACTTAAAACGACTCGAAGAAACCTTGATGGGATTGGTCTCGTTAGTTTTGCAAGTGAAAACTCAAAAATCTGCACACGATGATCTTTTAATCAAATTGTTTGAAGCCTCCGTTCGCTATACTCATTTTTCAAAAGTTAAAATAACTTCGTTAGATCAGTTGGACCTTCAACGATTTGACCAACCTCTAGAAGCTTTATATATCCTAGACATTGCAGCTTTATCGCTTTGGAGTGATGGAGAAATGGACAATGAAGAACGGTATTTCTTATTTGCTTTGGGAGATTATTTAAATATCCCTGAAAAAACCACAGAAAAAGCGGTTGTATTCACCAACTCCTTTATCACCACCCACAAAAAAGATATTCATTATTTTAATTACTCGCATCCCGTTAAACATTTTTATGATCAAACTACTCAAAGTGTAATTTTTTTGATCAAAAGAAATAAAAAAAGATTAACCCAAGAAATTAGAGAAAGTAAAGAATTGATGCAATTGTTGGCTAAATCTACTCAAAGAGATCTGGATGCAGAAGAAAAAAAGAAAGTAAAAAAACAGCTACTAGACATCTGTAAAAGTGTACCGTCGCTCACTATTTTTTTACTTCCAGGGGGAAGTTTACTATTACCAATCCTAATTAAATTTATTCCCCAATTATTACCATCGGCGTTCAATGAAAACCTAGATGATTAAAATTTTAATCGATAGACTTCATCCAAGTCAGCATTCGACGTAAGGTTAACATCCAAATCGGTCACATACCCCGAATTTAAACCATACACCCATCCATGTAATGTTAAATCTTGACCATTGCGCCAAGCACCTTGTACGATTGAAGTTTTAGCCAAATCAAAAACTTGTTCTTGCACATTAATTTCCACAAATTTATTGAAACGTTCTTCGTGGTCTTCAATACTATTTAGATAGTCTTCATGCAATCGATAAACATCTTTAATGTGACGAATCCAGTTGTCAATCAACCCAATTGATTGATTTCCCATTGAGGCTAAAACACCTCCACAACCGTAGTGTCCACAAACAATTACATGTTTCACTTTCAATACATTTACGGCATAATCCAATACGCTGAGCATGTTCATATCACTATGAATAACCATATTGGCGATATTACGGTGTACAAATACTTCACCTGGTTTTGCACCTATAATTTCATTAGCAGGCACACGGCTATCCGAACATCCAATCCAAAGTAAAGGGGGTTGTTGCCCTTTTGATAAATCTTTAAAATAATCTTGATCAAGTGCTAATTGGCTCTCAACCCATTTCTTGTTGTTGTCTAGAATTTTTTTGTAAAAATCGTCGCTCATGTTGTTAATTTTAAGAGAGTGTTAAGTGTGAGTGTAAAAGTAGCGTTAACTACTAAGAATAGTAGGCGCACTTTGAGTTCTTTTCTATAAAAAATATTTATTCTATCCTATGATTCTTTTTTATGCAACGGTTCCATACGTCTGCGTTGTACATTATATTTCTGCTCAACAGTAACTGTCGTAGTAAGCGTATTATCCAATTCATAAGCCTCTTTAAAACCAATTAATTGAATAGAAATATTTCTCTCCTTTGCCTTAATTTCACAAAATTCTCGGATTAAATCTTGAACATCGTGAGCGATATAAACGGTTTGTGAAGCGTCAATAATAACATTGGCTCCTTCTGGCAATACATGCAATGTGTTTTTAATTGCCATTTTATTTAAAAAAGAAACTTCTTGGGCTAAATCGATATGAATGACATCACCTTCTTGATAATTTACAATTCGATACACATAGGCTTGTTTCATATTGCCCCACAAAATAAAAAGTACATTGATGATTAATCCTAATGCAACACCTTTCAATAAATCGGTAAAAACGACACCCAAAAAAGTGGCAACAAATGGGATATACTGAAAAATTCCTTTATGGTAAAAATGAAGAAACATTTTAGGGTTGGCCAACTTATACCCTACCAACAATAAAACTGCCGCTAAGGTAGCTTTTGGTATCATGTTTAGGTAATTAGGAATTAAAACCGCACACAAAAGCAATAATACTCCATGTATAATTGTTGACATTTTGGTACGTGCCCCAGAGGCCGCATTTGCAGAAGTCCGAACAACAACTGAAGTCATAGGCAAACCACCAATCAAACCACTGATGATATTTCCAACACCTTGTGCCTTCAACTCTAAATTTGTATTGGTGTAGCGTTTTTGAAGATCCATTCTGTCTGCTGCTTCAATGCACAATAAGGTTTCAATTGAAGCTACAATAGCAATAGTAAATGCCACTAGCCATAGTTTTGAACTCCCCAATTGGCTGAAATCAGGAGTTTGAAAAGTGTTTTTCCACGCTTCCAAAGAATCGGGTACAGGCAATTGTACCAAATGATCTCCTGAAATCGCCAATCCAGAGCCACCTTGCATCCAGAATACATTAATAACTATACCAAAGACTACTGCAACCAAAGCAGGTGGAATAAACTTATATTTTTGTAAAGGCTTTATTTTAGGCCAAAAAATTAATATCAATAGAGAAAGTAAGGCAATTGTTATTGCTCCAAAATGAATGTGATTGAGCACAGAAAATAATTCACTAAACGTATTTTGCCCATCGGTTTGAACAAATGCCTCATCACCTTCAAAATCAGGATCATACCCAACGGCATGCGGTAACTGTTTTAAAAAAATAATCACAC
>CAYNDK010000200.1:0-4468 GCA_964395965.1 uncultured Flavobacterium sp. | reverse complement strand
TGGCATGGCGGTTTCATTCTTTTTAATGGTCTGTATTGATTATGGTACCGATATTTCGGCTGTAAAAGCTATGGCTGTTCACCGGGAAAATCCAGACAAACGAAAAGCAATTTTTGCAGCTACCATGGGCGCAAAAACGGTCCTTTTTGTCCTTACAACGTTGCTGTTTTCATCCCTCATTTTTTTTATTCCGTATTTTAAAAAGGAGCAGTCATTGTTCCTTCTCGGTTTACCCATTTTATTGGGTCAAATGGTTAATCCAACATGGTTATTACAAGGTTTAGAGGATTTTACTCGAATTACCCTCATGACCATTGTTTCAAAAATACTGTACCTCGTTTTAGTTTTTACATGTATTCATCAAGCATCAGACTATATTTATGTCAATTTGTTTTGGGGTGTTGCCAATACCGTAGCCTATGGTCTAGTATTACTCTATTGTTTTAAGAACTATAATTTTTGCTTAAGTGATTTTACATGGAACTCCATAAAGGAAGTATTAAAATCAAATTTTTCACTTTTTAGTTCTCAGGTATTTGTTTCCCTTCAAATGTATTCTCCAGTAGTTTTATTGGGGTATTTTGGATCTAATTTCTTTGCCGGTCAGTACCGAATTGTTGAACAAATCATTGTTATTTTTAAAACCTATATTTTACTTTTTTTCAATTTTGTCTATCCGCGAATTTGTTTTTTGGTGGAAACCAATCCCCGCGAAGCGCTTCGTTATTGGAGAAACTTTAATGGATTAAATTTTGCGTTTATTGCTGGATCCATGGTATTCTTGTTTACCTTTTCAGAATGGGCAGTTTCATTTTTCACCAAGTCACATATTCCTCAAATAGCGACACTTTTGCGTTGGGGTGTTGGTATTCCTTTGCTCATGGCTTTTTCAGTCCCACTCAAACAATTATTATTAGGGTATGGCATGCAGCGTATTTATACACGCACAACGATGATTTTAGTGCTTTTTAGTACTTCATTAATTGCGATAAGCATTCCCTTTTTTCAAATACAAGGTGTGTTTTGGGTACTCATCATCACCGAATTAATTACGGCACTACTTTTTTACATCTTCTTAAAAGATCGACTTCACGTTAAATAACTGTTCGTTTTAGCTAAAAAGTGTACCTTTGACAAAGAACTAACGAGGCTTTTCATTGGGAATGATTAAAACAGTATTTCAAAAATTATTGAATAAATCTGGTAAGGACTATCAAATCGATACCCGAATTCCTTCAGGATTGTTTTATCTTACCCTTTACAAACGATTTTCGATGTTAGTTCGCGGATTACTCAAAACCCGCCGAAAAGTCTTTATTGGACACCACACTTCGTTATATAATGTTAGCAATATTCAATTCGGGCAAAGTGTTACTATCGATCACCATTGTACGATCGACGGTTATGCAAGCCAACCTGTAGTATTAGGTGATTGTGTCAAAATCGGAGCTTATTCAGTATTGAGTTCGACCAGTCACTTTTCAAAATATGGTGTGGGATTAAAAATGGGTAATCATTCTGCAGTAGGGATGTATACTGAATTTGGAGCTGCTGGTGGAATTGAAATCGGGGATCATGTTATTATGGGTTCCTATGTGAGTTTTCATTCCGAGAATCATAATTTTTCAGACCCCAATCAACCTATTCGTTTGCAAGGTGTTTCTTCTAAAGGAATACAAATCGGCAATAACGTTTGGGTGGGCGCCAAAGTTACTTTCTTGGACGGAAGTCAAGTAGGTTCCAATTGTGTGGTGGCTGCTGGAGCCGTAGTCAATGGTGTATATCCAGATAATTGTATTATTGGTGGTGTGCCCGCCAAAGTAATTAAAATGTTGTATGATGACGTTAAAGCCTAAAACATTTTCATTACATCAATTTCTATTTTCACTTTGCGTAATTGTCCCTTATTTCAACAATTACGAACTTTCGTTTTTAATTTGGTTACTCGTTGCCTTCCTCTCGCTCCGCAAAAGCTATTCAAAGGAATTTTTAACCTATTGGTCCATTTTTATTTTTCTCATCGGATTTGCTTTTGTAGTTGGGCGTTTTTTTGATTACACCTTTTATTACACCCTTCGCGATATTACCTATATGATGAAGCCTATTTTGGGCCTACTCATCGGGTACCAGCTATTTCATAAAGGCATAGAAAAACCGTTTCGTTTTTTAGTTAATTCGGGTCTCGCAATGGCAAGTATCCACTTGGTGATGGTTGCCTATGGATTTCTCTTTCATGGTGCTGCGAATGTTCGGGAAATTCGTGAATATGGAGGTTATTTCAATGATTATGAGGTATATGCTTTATTGTTTTTAATTTTCAATAAACAGTTTGACCTTGGTCTCACCCCCAAACAGCGTCGCAATTATTTGATCATCATGGGAGTGTCAAGTTTCTTTTATTTGGCACGAACAAATTTTCTACAATTTGCCATTTTATACATGGGTATGAAAGGGTATTTGATTTTGAACAAACGTTCTTTAAAAATAATCGGTACGACTTTAATTTCTATCGTCGTAGGATATACCGCTGTTTATTATTACAATCCGCAACGTAATGGCGATGGTTTGGATGAGTTTTTGTATAAAATAAAAATGGCTCCAGGCGAAGCTTTTAGTACCAAAATTAATCGCGATGATTGGAAAGATTTTAATGACAATTACCGTTCCTACGAGAATATCCGCACAACACAACAATTAAGTCATAATGAAACTTGGTGGTTTGGTGAAGGAATTGGCTCACAAGTCGATTTGAAACAAAAAGTTTATTTAGGAGATATGGAATTACGTCAAATTTCCATTTTACATAACGGATTTATGACGGTATTATTGAAAACTGGAATTTTGGGATTGTTTGTCTATTTTATCTCCATTTTTTTCTTTTTATATAATCCCAAGGCTACTACATCAGAATTATATACTTTAAAGTTATTGTTTATAGGTACAGGAGTATTTTTAGTTTTATCCAATTGGGTATTTATGGGAATGTATAATTTATTGGATTCTAAATCATTACTCATCGGGTTTCTTTTTGCCTATAAAAATCAATTAGTACAACAAAAACCATGAGGACTATATTGTTTATACACCAAGCGGCTGAGCTTTACGGTTCAGATAAAACATTATTGTTGTTGATCAAAAACCTAGATCCCAAACAGTATAAAGCGGTTGTATTATTGCCTTTTGATGGGCCTTTGCGTCCTGAATTAGAAGCTTGTAATGCAGAAGTCCATATTGCACCAGTATTGAAATTATACCGTAAAATGTTTACGCCCTTGAATTTATTACGGTTTTTTAACGATATAAATAAGGGAATAGCGATTGTAAAAAACCTGCACAAGCAAAACCAATTCGATTTTATCTATTCCAATACTTTAGCCGTATTATTAGGTGTTTTTGCCGCAAGAAAATTACAAATTCCTCATCTTTGGCATGTACATGAAATCATCGAATCTCCGGGAATTTTTCGCAAAACCTTTGGTAAACTATTGGCCTTACGTTCAACGACATCAGTAGTTTATAATTCCAAAGCAACTGCTGATTTCTGGAACGCTACAGCACCTTTAGCATCAAAGAGTTGTATTATTCACAATGGATTAGAACTCCCTAAATCAGTCAGTGAAACCGAGGTTAATAGTATTCGTGACCAATTTTTTCATGCAACAACTTCCTCCACTGTATTTGCCCTTGTAGGCAGAATAAGTCGTTGGAAAGGACAGTTAACCGCCTTGGAAGCTTTCGAACCAATTGCTCGTGAATTCCCTCAAACACGTTTACTATTTATTGGTTCTGCTCCACCGAATCAAGAACATTTTGAGGAAACATTACATCGTGAAATCAACGAAAAAGGACTTCAAAACCAAGTCTATCAAATTCCATTTCAACAAAATATCCAGGCTTTTTGGGCGGCAATTGATGTTGCATTAGTACCTTCCACCGAACCCGAACCTTTCGGATTAGTGGCCGTTGAAGCGATGTTAGCTGGAAAACCCGTGATCGCTTCTAATCATGGAGGATTAACTGAAATTGTTGTATCAGGTTCAACGGGTTATTTATTGCCACCAAGCGATAGTAATGCACTTACTAGAGCGATGCGAGAACTTGTTGTTGATGTAAAAAAGAGTGAGACAATGGGTAATGCAGGAAAAGAAAGGGCACACACCTGTTTTTCAATTCAAAGTTATGTTAATGCGTTTGATGTCCTTTTTAAACGAATTGCTTAAACCGTAAATTTATTTTTTTCATATCCTAAAACCGCTATTTTTGCACGGTAATAACCATTTGCATGAAAATAGCTATACTAGGAACCCGCGGCATACCCAATTACTACGGAGGATTTGAGCAGTTTGCTGAATTTTTTTCGGTTTATTTGGTAGAAAAAGGGCATGAAGTATACTGCTATAACTCCCATGATCATAAATTCCAAGAAAAATCTTTTCACGGTGTGCATATCATTCATCAATATGATCCG
>CAYNDK010000199.1:0-4530 GCA_964395965.1 uncultured Flavobacterium sp. | reverse complement strand
TAAAATCTTACTCGCCTTTTTCGGATTCATTCTCTTTTTATTTGCGGTAAAATTTATTACAAAACATTAAAATCGTAGGGTTATTTTCATACATTTACACCGTAAGCTCCTGTCATGAAGATTCTCCGTTATTTGATTCTACTTTTCGGACTATTCACGCTCGGTACTGCAGTTTTTGTAGCCACCCAGAAACCTAATTATGATGTAACCCGAAGCTTGGTTATCAAAAACCCACGCAACGTTGTCTTTGATTATGTTGACAATTTTCGGAATTGGGAAACATTTGCAGCTTGGATTTTAGAACAAAAAGGGATTGTTTACGATTATCCTGGTAATGCTTCTGGTAAAGGAGCAGAAGTTCGATGGTCTGGAGAACGCACAGGTTCGCTAAAAACAGTAGGTTTCAAAGACCAGACTACCCTTTACCAAATTATGGATGAAGATGGAAACCAAACACGTATCCATTGGCAATTCAAAGACACTGTAGGAGGCACTAAAGTTACGTATCGCATTCAAGGTAAATTGGACTTCCGATCCAAAGCAGCTGCTTTTTTTAAAGGAGGTGTGCAATCGACAATGGGTGCTTTGTATGAACGAACTTTATCCAATCTCAATACAACATTAGATAAGGAAATTAAAACATTTTCAATACAAGTAGGATCGGCAGTAAATCGTCCCCGAATAATGTGTCTCAAACAATATGCACGTTGTTCAGACAAAGAAGTGACACGAACTCTTAAAATGTTGATTCCGCGCATGCAATTGTTTTTTAAACGCAATTCTATTTCGGCTGCTGGAAAACCTTTTGTTGTTTACCATGAATATGACCGAACCCTTCATAAAGTTGCCCTTTCGGTTTGTATGCCTGTTCGAGACAGTATACATATTATGGAAGGAAGTGATATGACATTTATGGTATATCCTCCTCATAAAGCACTTAAGGTAACTTTGAAAGGTGACTATTCCCACAGTCAAAAAGCTTGGCAAAAGGGCTTTCAATTGATCAATGCAAAAAAATGGTTACGTTTAACCCATTTGAATATTACTGAGGTTTACCGTAAAAGCATGGCAGAAACCGCCCATCCTTCCCAATGGGAAACAGATATTTATTTACCTGTACAACCTACCCAAAACCAACCCCGACGAGTAATTGCAAACGATACAACAGCAACGCTTACTCCCGTTGTTGGATCGATTTCCAACACCAATTAAACCTTTCCAATTTCTGAAAGTCTAAATTTCAAATCGGTTAAAATTTGAAAGACGAAAAAGCATTCATACAGGAATTGCTCACCCCTCAAACACAACAAAAGGCGTTTGGCGAGTTGTTACGTCTTTACCAAAAACCCCTTTATTTTCACATTCGATCTATCGTTTTAAATCACGATGATGCTGATGATGTTCTGCAAAATACATTTATAAAAATCGTCCAGTATCTGAAAGATTTTAAAGGCGAAAGCAAATTGTATTCATGGATGTATCGAATTGCAACAAATGAAGCGATAACTTATTTAAATCAAAAAGCAAAACGCAATGGATATACTTCATCTGAATACCAAGAGCAAGCGGTTGCCAAATTAGAAAGTGATGTCTATTTTGAAGGAGATGAATTTCAACTTCATTTACAAAAAGCCATTGCAACGCTTCCTGAAAAACAACAACTCGTTTTTAAAATGAAATATTTTCAAGAACTGAAGTACGAAGAAATAGCTGCCATATTGGGAACCTCAGTGGGTGCACTAAAAGCTTCCTACCATCATGCTGTAAAAAAAATTGAAGATTATGTGTCCCAACTTTAAACCTTTTGATGGCAAACAAGTCAAAGAAATATGAAACCTTTTAACCTAGATAATCATCCAAAAGTCACAACAGGCTTTTCCACACCCGAAGGTTATTTTGAGTCAACATCGGAATTGATTTTAGCTCAAATGCTTCAAGCGAGTGAACCCAAAACCTTGTCCCTTTGGGAACGGTATAAAACAACAATACTTTCAGTAGCTGCCTTATTTGTCATGGCGCTTGGATTAAGTTCGCTTTGGTATTTCCAATCTCAAGAAGAAGATGAAGCGCATTGGGCAGCAATTGAATCTTATGTCACCGAACATACCGATTTATCGGATGAAGCATATATCGATTATTTATCCTCGAGTACGTTGGATAGTCTTCATCAACCGAATACTGATAAAAAAATTATAGAAGAAGTACTTCTTGAAAATTCTGACTTAGAAAATTATATTACTCAATAATGAAACGTATGAAAACAAACAAAACTAAAACACATTTAATTGCTTTACTACTAACATTAATTTGCACATTTAGTGGTTTTGCACAACCTGGTTCACGATTTAAAGAACGAATCAAAGAGAAAAAAGAGCAAGTTAAATCTCAAAAGATTGCTTTTATCACACAAGAACTCAATCTAACTCCTGATGAAGCTGCAAAATTTTGGCCCTTGTATAATGCTTTTGAAGAAAAACAAGCAGAAATTCGTAAACAAAAAGTAAAATCCTACATGGATCGAAAAGATAGCGACGACTTAGATAAGTTATCTGAAAAAGAAGCTCAAACTGCTTTAAATCAAATGGAAAGCACAGAAGATGAACTTTATAAACTGCGCAAAAAGTTTCTTTCAGATTTAAAAAATGTTCTTTCTTCTGTTAAAATTTTAAAGTTAAAACGTGCTGAAGAAGAATTTAACCGTAAATTGGTCGAACAATTGCGCGACCGACGTGCAAGAAACTAAATTTGAGAGTGTGAAACCCGTAACGATCAAACGTTACAATAGTAAAGCAGCTTATCGTTGATAGGCTGCTTTTATTTTATCGTACCAATTCATACCGAATTATTCGATTTTTTCCTGCTGCTATAAGAGTATTCTCATCCAAACATCGAAATGTATACAGAGACGAATTGGAATTTAATTGCAACCAATGTTGACCTTGATCTGATGAATAAAAAAGACCTCCGGCCCCGACTGTAACAATTTCTTTGCCTTTACTATTGGGCACAAATTGTATACACGATATATAGGTTGGACCATTTAAATAGTTAACCCTTTTCCATGTTTTCCCACCATCAATGGTCAAAATTAAATTCCCTTCATGATCGTTTTGATTGGAATAATCACCTCCAGCTACTACTCCTACTTTTGCATCATAGAATGCTGCTGTAAAAGCACCCGTCATTTCACCTCCCTGCTTTATTGGAATTTCAAAACGTTCCCAATGTGCTCCAAAATCTTTTGAATGCCAAACATGGGACTTTTTGCCGCCAGTTATAAGCCATACTAGATTTTTTTGAATTACAATATTTGTATTACTAGCAGCAAATGCAGCTTCACCTTCTTCCAATTGAGGCGCATCCGACTCTGGAATTCGAAACCAATTTTTCCCGCCATCCTTAGTTAAAAGTATTGCTAACGCCTTTTGTGTTGGATCACCAATAGCAATTCCTTGCATTGTATTAAAAAAAGCAATTGCATCATAAAATACTCTTTCATGTTTTTCATAATAAACCTTTTGAATGTGTTCCAACTCTTTTGTACTACTAAATAATTGTGCAGGATTACCAATAGACATATAAAATAGACTGGTTCCATTTGTGGCTAGAGAACGAAAATCAACAGGCTGTTCTGCAGGTAGTTTACCTTGTTTTTGTTCACCAGTTTTAAAATTTATGTAACCAATTTTAGACTCACTTCCAGCATACCAAAGTGCATTTTTTGTTACTACTAAAGCTCGTATACGAACTGAATCTTTCAAAACAATTGAGTCATTTGCACTTTGTACGGTATGTAAATACTTTGATTTACACGACTGGAGCGTTACTAAACATAAAATCGAAAAAAAAATTACCCGCATAAACCCTAGTATTTTCTACGAATGTAACCAAAATTGTAAAACTTTAAGAACACGAAATCGATTTTTGGCACAGTGTTTGGTTTTTAGCAAACAAATCATAAATACTTACGTTATGAATACGAAACTACTTTTTAGCGCCTTGATGAGTGGAGCACTCACAATGGGTTGGGCACAAGACCGAACAACGGTTAGTGCATCAAATTCAGAAATTAGCGATAATCTAGATTTACGTGCTGTAGCTTCTATATTTGGAGATTCAAAAAACTTAGAGGACTTTGAACGTCGATTAAATGACCCCAAAACACCAATCTCAAACTTAGATTTGAACAATGACAATCAAGTTGATTATTTGCGTGTTGTTGAATCAATTGAAGGAAATCAACACATTATTGTTCTTCAAGCTGTTTTAGCCAAAGACCAATACCAAGATGTTGCAACGGTAGAAGTCGAAACAGATCCACGAACCAAAAAAGTTCAAGTACAAGTTGTTGGTGATGTATATATGTATGGGCCAAATTACATTTACGAACCTGTTTATGTAAGCACTCCTGTTATCTACTCTTACTTTTGGACTCCTTATTATCGTCCGTATTGTTCTTCATGGTATTGGGGATATTATCCATCGTATTATTACGCATGGAATCCTTTCCCAATTTTCAGATACCGTCAT
>CAYNDK010000198.1:0-4537 GCA_964395965.1 uncultured Flavobacterium sp. | reverse complement strand
ACTACTGGATTTCCATTTAAAGTGTCGTTGGTTAAAACATTAGTAAATGATGTTCCACCTGAAGCTCCTACAATAGAAGTTCCAGTATCATCATTAGCAATAATTTTGTTACATCTTGAAATGGTAAAAGGAATATTACATCCAGTGCTTCCAGGAGGAACTGCATAATAAGTTACAGTTGTTCCTGCATTCATTGGGAATGGATTTGAAGCATTGTATTCCACAGTATTAGAATCTACTGGATATTCATTGTAGAAAGAAGATCCTGTAGGGAAACTTGAAGCTACATCTGATACAGGAACTGTTGTTCCAGCACCACAATAGTAGAAGTTACGAACTGTTGGTACACCTTGACAATTGGCATTCACATAGTTGGTACCATTGATTCCAATTGAAATGGCTTGCGCAATTGGTTCTCCCACACAAGTTCCATTGTTTGTATATCCTTGAATTAAAGGTTTATTATTTAAGGCAACTCCTGTTATCGCTCCGACTCCGGAAATTGTACCATTAACTTGAATGTTATTACCACAAGAAGTATTGTTTAAAATCGTACAATCGGTTGTTGCTCTTAATTTGAAAGTTAATCGTGCTAAAACCTGATTAGGAGAGGATGGTAAAGGTAAAGTTCCAAAATCCCAAACAATTGAGCCAGTTGCACCTAGAGTAGGATTAAAAGTTACACTGTTTGGTGTTGGAAGTGGCGTAAATAAAACAGATCCCGCAGCACTATTAGTAACATAGGTAGCATTATAAGGAATTGGAATTACAATTCGGGTATTATTTACGGCTTCAGTTCCTAAGTTTTTGATATCGACACTAAATGTCATATCCTGTCCCGGTTGAATAGTATACGGTGGAGCAGAAACGTTTACATTGTTTAATTGCGTCACACTTAACATACCTTCTTGTTCTGGTACATAAGCGTCTACAGCCATTGCTATATTAAAAATAGCATAAACGTCACCACCACTACCGTATTGGAAGTTGGTCGACGTTTGACTGTTACCAATTATTGTATTATTGGTGTTATTAAGCGTAAACATAGCTATATCAATACCAGTATTGTTAGCTATGCTTGGATTTCGAGTATTACCACCTGTGGCAATAGAAGAATTAAAGAAATTCGAACCTGAATTTCCAGAATGCGAAAGAGTAGTGTAGGTATTAGAATTTAAATTTCTGATTCTGAAGAAATCTCCAGTTAAATTAACGTCCCCTTCAGAGGCCATCATACCTAATTTAATTCCAACATTACCCGTTTGTACAGTATTAAAACCCGATACAGGTAAGTTTGTTGTAGATGAACCATTCATGTAGGCATGACCATCAAAAATAGTTACATCACGGTATTTCATTTTGGAGTTTTCATAAACAACAACGATACCCCAACCTCCGGAGTATCCTGTTCCACCACCATTACCATCACGTAATGCTAAATCGGCTACAGTATAGGAACCTAAACCATATTGTCTAACATAATCGGTAATTTCAACATAACCTGAATAGATGTAATCTCCATTGGTTGTTGGGTAGTAAATGTTAGTAGAAGACGCTTGAAAAGTCGTATAAGCAGAAGCTCCAGGCCCTTTCAATAAGGCTTTACGTTTGTCAAACGTCTTGGTATACGTTGTACCACCAATTGATTTAGAAACATTAAACGTATTTGAAGCGGTTCCTGATTGATCAGCACGACCTGTCCAGTACAATCCAGCATATACAATTCGCGAACAAGAAGGAATTGCACCATTTTCGGTTGAGAGGGTCAAATTCGCTGACGACGAGTTGAAGGTCGGGCTTCCGCCAAGGCCTGTGATGCTATTTCCATCAACATCCACATACACCATCGTGTTGTTATTGTTGTTGGTCGTTGCACCATAATTTTGTAGGGTCAGGTTGGTATTACCAATCATGGTAAAATCTCCTTTTACATTGTACACGGTTTTCGTTGGAGTGTACGACGAAGTTCGCTGTGTAAAGGGAACATAAACCTGAGCATTCAAACTTCCAATCATTCCGAAAAGGAATAAAAGTTGTAGAAGTAAAAATTTGGTTTTGTTAGATTTGTGAGTCATATAGTTGTTTTTCATGGTATTCAACTTTAAAATCGGAGACTAGCTTATGAACCCATGTCGCTCTTATAAACGACAATGTAGTTTGTACCACTAGACGTTACAACTTGTGAAATTTGTTGTAAGGTGTAAGGGAAAGTTGTTAAGATGTACACGTACTTAAGTTTCGTAAAGCCACTTAAGGAAGACAAATTTAGAGTGCTGATAATTTGTGAAGGATTATCAATTCTAACAGTTATTAATTCGATAGTAGCCTTCTGAAAATTTGCTTGAGGTAAGCGAATAAAGCCATTGAAGTCAGTAAAAACACTAACTGGACTACTGCCATAAGTCTTTACTTCATTGTCATAAAAGTAGACCGAAGATTGTACTTCATACACTAAATCTTTGAGACGTGTTCGATCGGGATCAGTTCCGCCTCCAATGTAGGTATCAAGCAGTTTTATCGTTGATACTCTGGGCGAACCTGCTTGCTGGGCAAACAATTCACTCTGTAAAGAGAAGAGAAAAAGGATCATTATAACCACATTTCTCAAAACCGAATTGAAACTAATTGATTTGTTCATGTTTGATTTATTTGGGTTGATTTTGTTACTATACTTACTACGCATTTATGATAAAGTTAACATTGTTCAAAATTATGTTGATAAGTTTCCCGATTTTAATTTTATCTGTGAACTACCACAAAACTCGTTGAAATTCCTTTTTTAACTGATTTAAGGCTATTCATCGTTAGTTTTAGGCAGATCGACGGTAGATTGTTGAACGTTTTTTCTACAATTTCTGTGATAAAAATTCTACATTCAAATACATGTTTTATCGATGAAATGCATAATTTTAACAAATCGAAAGTAGTCAGTATTTTCTGCTCCACCAAAAAAAGCATCGATAAAATGCACAAAAAAGCAGATAAAATGCAATTGATGCTATATATAACATGAAAAATCTTACAAATAAAATGAAATTTATACTCTCTTTAGTTAGACATGCTAAGTCGTCTTGGGATTTACCTTTGGATGATAAACTACGGCCTTTAAATGAGGTTGGAATAAAGCGAATTCATAAAATGAAAAAGTCCATACAAGATGAAATCGTTAAAGCCGATGCTATATTTTCAAGTCCTGCTGTACGTACACGAACCACTGCAATGATATGTTTGGAAGATCTTGAATTAGGAAGTAGTTCACTAAAAATAGCACCTGAACTCTATACTTTTGATGTTAAAAATCTTGAAACATTTGTTAAAAATCTTAATTCTGATTTAAAGCACGTCTTTCTTTTTGGACATAATTCTGCTATTACAGATTTTGTTAATAAATTTGGGGACCGATATATCGAAAATGTACCTACTTCGGGGTGGGTCACAATTGAATTTGAAACTAATCAATGGAGCCAAATTCAACGTGGAAAAACCATTCGATTTCAAACACCCAGCGATTTAAATCATGATTAACAACAAAAAAAATCACTATATCGACCGCGAAAAAAGTTGGTTAACCTTTAATGCTCGTGTCCTTCAAGAAGCCGCTGACCCCTCAGTTCCATTATTAGATCGACTTCGTTTTTTAGGAATTTTTTCCAATAATTTAGACGAATTTTTCCGTGTGCGTTTTGCCGCAATTCGTCGTTTAAGTTTATCGGGTCAAACCGGAGAGAAAATTCTTGGTGGAATTACCGCTCAACAATTAGTAAAGGATATCACTGAAATTGTTATTAAACAACAAACCGATAGTTTGCGTATTTTGAGTGATATCGAAAAACAGCTTGAAAAAGAAAATGTTATCATTGTTAATGAAACGCAACTTTGTCAAGAACATCAAAATTTCATTCACGATTTTTTCATTCAAAGTGTAAGTCCAGAACTAGTCACTGTAATTTTAAATGATCTTGCCGAATTCCCATTATTAAAAGATACTTCAGGCTATTTAGCCGTAAAACTAGTGATGCGACGTGACGAAAATGCACCTGTAATTAGTCGTGTTTTGTCAAAAGAAATTCGCTATGCTATCATTGAAATTCCAAAAAATATTAATCGTGTTGTTGTTTTACCTTCAATAGAAAACAAACAATACATTATGCTTTTGGATGATGTAATACGTTATAATTTGAGTTCGATCTTTAATATTTTTGATTACGAAAGTATTTCTGCACACATGATCAAAATTACAAGAGATGCCCAGTTGGATATTGATAGTGATTTGAATAAGAGTATGTTGCAAAAGATTGCTTCTTCTGTAAAAGAACGTCGTATCGGTGAACCAGTTCGTTTTGTTTATGATACTTCCATTGATAAAGATACCCTTAACTTCTTTTTGAATCGCATGGGGATCGATAAGTCGGATAGTATTATTCCCGGTGGTCGGTACCATAATCGACGGGATTACATGGATTTTCCAAACTTGGGTCGATTTGATTTATTGTATCAAAAAAAGACACCTCTTCCTGTACCAGGTTTGTCACTCGAA
>CAYNDK010000197.1:2033-4583 GCA_964395965.1 uncultured Flavobacterium sp. | reverse complement strand
ATTTTATTCGTTCAAAATAAACACAAGCCCCGGCAATTTGTCGGGGCTTTTTTTATTCTGTACTTTTGCCCTATGAATCCTCACGATATATTTACTATTGCCAATCCGAAACAATTCGAAAAAATGGCACTCAAAGTTTTTCGTCATCAACACGAAAACAATGCCGTCTATCGTGAATTTTGTGATTTATTAAACGTAGAAAAAACAGAGGTAAAATCACTCGAAGCCATTCCTTTTTTACCCATTCAATTTTTTAAAAGTCGAAAAATAGTTTCAAATAACGACCCAATTCAAACAACCTTCACTTCTAGCGGTACCACTGGCGCAATTACAAGTCAGCACCATGTGACCGATCTGAGTCTATACACCCAAAGTTTTCGTGCTGCTTTTTCTAATTTTTATGGTAATATTGAAGATTATGCCGTAATAGCACTACTCCCCTCCTATTTGGAACGGAAAGGTTCGTCACTCATTTATATGGTTGAGGACTTAATTGAAGGTTCGCAAAACGAACATAGCGGGTTTTATTTAAATAATTACGACGAACTCATCACCACATTAAAAACACTAGATGCATCAGGTCAAAATATTCTTTTAATTGGAGTCACGTATGCCTTGTTGGACCTCATCGAAAAAGAAACCTTCCAACTCAAAAACACCATCATCATGGAAACTGGCGGAATGAAAGGACGCCGTAAAGAAATGATCCGAGAGGAACTTCATCAGGTATTGTGCCAAGGATTTGGTGTGCCAACGATCCATTCCGAATACGGGATGACCGAATTACTATCTCAAGCCTATTCCTATGGCGAAGGATTATTCGAATGCCCGAATTGGATGCATGTCCTTATCCGCGATCCTGAAGATGCTTTAAGGTATGTATCGAATGGAAAAAATGGAGGCATCAATGTAATCGATTTGGCCAATTACAATTCGTGCTCCTTTATTGCCACCCAAGACTTAGGTAAAAAATATTCAAATAATTCCTTTGAAGTTTTGGGCCGTTTTGACCATTCTGATATTCGGGGGTGTAATTTGATGGTAGTATAAAAAAAGGGCCCTTAACGGACCCTCTTCTATTTAGTTTACTACAATCAAATAGTAATTTTTCTTCCCTTTTTGAAGCAACAAATATTTATCGTGTATCAAATCACTCGAGGTAATTTTATACGCTGAAGTCACCTTTACTTTATTCAAGGAGATTGCATTTTGCTTCAATTCACGCATGGCTTCGCTGTTCGAACTCAAAAACCCCGTTTTTGCAGCCAAAGCGCCTACCATATCCAAACCATTTTCCAATTCGGAAGCCGCTAATTCAGCAACAGGAACACCTTCAAAAACCTCCAAAAAGGTCTGCGTATCCAATTGTTTCAGCTCTTCCATCGTCGGACTGAAAAATGCGGCCGAGGCAAATACCGCTTTGTCAAATTCTTCACGACCATGCACAAATACCGTAACTTCTTCTGCTAAACGTTTCTGAAGTACGCGTAAATGTGGAGCTTGTTGATGTTCTTCAATTAATCCATCAACTGTATTTTTATCTAAAAAGGTGAAAATCTTAATGTATTTTTCTGCATCGACATCCGTCGTATTCAACCAAAATTGGTAAAATTTATACACCGATGTTTTATCGGCGGTCAACCATACATTTCCACCTTCACTTTTACCAAATTTAGATCCATCAGCCTTAGTAATTAACGGACATGTCATTGCAAATGCTTTGGCATGCTCATCATTCATACGACGCACTAACTCGGTACCTGTCGTTATATTTCCCCATTGATCAGAACCTCCCATTTGCAACAAACAATTGTAGTGTTTATGCAAATGATAAAAATCGTAACCTTGAATCAATTGGTAGGTAAACTCTGTAAAGCTCATTCCAGAACCAGCTTCACCTGTTAAGCGCTTTTTTACAGAATCTTTAGCCATCATATAATTCACTGTAATCCGTTTACCAACGTCTCTGGCAAAAGCAATGAATGAGAAATCTTTCATCCAGTCATAGTTGTTTACCAATACTGGAGCCGTAGGTCCATCTGAATTAAAATCCAAAAATCGGGACAGTACACCTTTAATACCATCAACATTTTTTTGCAAACTCACCTCATCTAAAAGATTGCGTTCATCCGATTTTCCTGATGGATCTCCAATCATTCCCGTTGCACCCCCCACTAAAGCAATGGGACGGTGACCAAAATTTTTCAAATGAACCAACAAAATAATGGGAACAAGACTCCCAATGTGCAGGGAATCACTCGTAGGATCAAAGCCGATATAAACGGAAGTTGCTTCTTTCAAAAGTTGCTCTTCTGTTCCTGGCATCATATCATGGATTAACCCACGCCATTGCAATTCTTGTACTAAATTATTCATAGGATAAAATTTTGCGCAAAGATACACGAATTATTCATTTGCACAGATAATTCAATGGTTTCGAATCCGATCAATTCACCAACTCATAGCTTATTTAAACATTAATTAACTACACCTTACGCAATCCCAGATCGAACCCTTTTGACAGCATTGTCAGGTGATAAAATTACATTT
>CAYNDK010000197.1:0-2023 GCA_964395965.1 uncultured Flavobacterium sp. | reverse complement strand
AAACAAATTCAAATTACCACACAAAAAATTCCTCTAACCTATTAACATTTAACACGATATACACTTTTTGCATACTTACAATTAAAATTTTTATAATAATTTAGTGATATAAAATATATGCCTATGTAACATAAAAATTAAACATCAGTACTTCCCTCATTTGAATACCCTTCATTTTAAGCCATCAACTTTTTTATAAACCAAAATCAAACACAATGAAGCGAAGTAAATTGTATGTATTAGCAACTATGCTAATCTTGGCAGTTATTGGATTTAGCTGCCAACTAGACGACGAAACTACAACAACAGACACGCACCACCATGGTGAACAACGAATTCACACTTTAACTGGTGAAGCTGCCAAAAATGTATCATTAAAACTTATTAGTTTTTTAAACTCGAAAGGGTCAAACCTTCAGATCTTTGACATTACTGAAACATCTGCTCGAACTGACGGAGGTGAAATTGACTTTAGCTCCATTCTTGAAGTAATTGATTCTATAGGGGTTAAAAATTACACTTTTAAGATAAACAATCATCCTTTAGACAATTATAAAACATTTCACAACTTAGTTCTCACTGAAAAGGCAGGAGAAATGGAAGTAACTTTGATGAAATACATGATGACAGAGGAGTTTGCTGCACAGTTTAATGCCAATCTTAAAACAATTCAAGAATTTAAAGGAGAAGTTTCCTCATCCGGATTAGCTCAAATTGGTGACCCCTGTGAAGAAATTATTATTTCTATTGAAGATGAACCTACTCCACCTGAAAATGGTGGTGGAATGGAGTCACCCTCACCAGGCGATGGAAATGGTGGTGAATATCCTATTGCAGGCGACCCAAGTGGAGGCGGAGGAGATAGTGCTTGTATTACTGAAGTTAACATCTCATACCAATGCTCATGTGGTAGAAGCTATGGCAGTTGGGGTGAATATAGCAGTTCATTTTGCGGAAACGGCACTTATCCTGGTTATACCTATTCAATAGTTATCACTTACACTCTTTCACCCGCCTGTAGAATGGCAGATGACCCTTGCAATCCTTCTGGCAATGTTGGAGTAATTCCTCCTAAGAAAAATCCGTTCGATTGCTTAACTGAAAGCAAGTTACAAGAGATTTTCCCTAATGCTTCACAAGGCACTATTGCTACATTTTATAATCAACTAAAACAATACGGTCCTAAATTTGGAATTGATTCCGATAAAAAATTAGCTCACTTTTTAGCACAAGTCAAAGGGGAAACTGGGGGAGTCAATATTTTAAACAGCACTGAAAACCTTAACTATACCACTGCTGCTAATTTAGTTTTGACTTGGCCAACTAAGTTTTCAACATCAAATCCAAACCTTACAAGCCCCTACCCTTACATCAATAACCCTCAAAGTCTGGCGAACTTTGTGTATTGCTGTAAAATGGGTAATGGAGATCAAAGTAGTGGTGATGGTTGGCTATATCGAGGCAGAGGCATGTTTCAACTTACTTTCAAAGACAATTATACAAATTATGTAAATTATTTAACCGCAAACAACATCAATGTCCCTTACAGTCATCCTAACGATGTTTCCAACCCAGATCTCCCTCATGCTGTATTAAGTGGCTTATGGTATTTCAAAACACGTATTCTCAATTACGTTGATGTTGATAATGCGGATGTAAATACAATCACCAACAAAGTCAACAGTTTTGTTAACAACAATAATCGACAAGCCAGAATAAACACATTCAATCTAACATTAAATAAATTAAATTGTTAAGACCTATGAAACCTAAAAAAATTATTATCGCTTTAGTCTTTGCACTAAGTCTAGGTATGGCATTCGCTTATACTAAAATTGACACAATCTTATCAACTACTTCGAGTTCCTCAACTCAAACCACCACTCCAAATCAAGAAATTTTAGGCATTTGGCATTTGGAAGATTCCCCTTCAGACACGTTTGAATATCTAACTAATGGTGTTAAAAACACCTATTCAAATGGAGAATTAGTTAACAGTTCTTTTTATGAAATTGGAAATACT
>CAYNDK010000196.1:0-4589 GCA_964395965.1 uncultured Flavobacterium sp. | reverse complement strand
TATTGTTTTTATATTCATTCTCATTTATGTTTTTTTTGTCGTTGTCAAAAAAAATTATGCTCTTGCTCCAAATAATTTTTCAAACAACACATTGGACTCACTTAATGATTTAACGGCTATACCGATATGTTCAATTTTTCTCATTCTCTAACTTTTTGAACAAAGATAGAAAATAGCCGTATGCACTTTTGATGATTTTTATCAAATAGGTAAAAAATCAAATTCAGATTAAAGTTGTATTTTTGTCCCATGGAATCAAATAGACAGAAAAAAATCGGGACTGTATTACAAAAAGATTTAGTAGACATCTTACAAGGCGAAGTACGTAAAAACGGTATTACCAATTTAATAATCTCCGTATCAAAAGTAAATGTCACAACAGATCTTTCAATCGCCAAAGTTTTCCTTAGTGTCTTTCCTGCTGAAAAAGGTCCAGAACTATTAACTGCCATTCGCTCTAATACTCCTTTAATTAAACACGATTTATCCCAACGTGTAAAATTACAATTACGCAAAGTACCTAATCTCATATTCTATATTGACGACTCCTTAGAATATATTGAACAAATTGACCGTGCTTTGGCAGGTGAAGAAAATCCAATTGAAAATCGTGATTTATTAGCAAAACGCAAAAAATCATAAGTGAACATCTCGCTCTACATTGCCCGTCGCTATTTATTTTCATTGAGCAAAAACACCTCAATTAATATTATCACGGGTATTGCTTCGATGAGTATCATTGTTGGCGCCATGGCCTTATTTGTCGTGTTGTCTGTTTTCAGTGGATTACGAACATTTAGTCTTTCCTTTTCCAATGAATTAGACCCTGACATCAAACTTTTTGCACAAAAAGGAGAATATTTCACCGTTCAACCTCAACAACTTGAAAGACTTAAAAAACTTGATGGAATTGCACACTACAGCAAAGTAGTTGAAAAACGGGTCATGTTTTTGTTTGATGGAAAAACCCAATTTTCTTTTTTAAAAGGTATTGATTCCGATTTTCCGAGTGTTTCCAATGCGCCCACAAAATTATATAATGGTCAGTGGCTGCAATCAAATACCACTCAGGCTGTTATTGGGTATGGACTTTCCGAAAAACTCTCTTTGGGACTTATGGATTACAACAACCCTTTTGAGGTTTATGTCCCAAAACCAGGACGAGGTGACTTAAGCCTTAATCCAGAGGATTCTTTCAATACGATGCTCTTATTTCCTGTTGGAATTTATGCTATTAATGAAGAGTTGGACGCTAAATATGTCTTTGTTGACTTACGACTTGCTCAAGAATTACTTCAAATCAATGCACAACAAGTTTCAAGTTTGGAAATAAAACTTAGCCCCAACGTAAATGAAGATGATATGAGAGCTGAGATTCAAAAAATCTTCCCCTATACATTGGTGAAAAACAGAGCTCAACTCAATGAAACGTTGTACAAAATGCTCAATTCAGAAAACATTGCCGTATACTTAATTTTCACCCTGGTGATTGTAATGGCATTATTTAGTTTGGCAGGAGCCTTAATCATGATGATTTTAGACAAAAAAGGAAATTTAAAAACCTTATATAATCTTGGAGTAGAAGTGGGTAGTCTTCGTCGCATCTTTTTATTACAAGGCACCTTACTGAGTGTCTTTGGCGGACTCTTAGGACTCGGATTGGGTATTATACTAGTGGTTCTTCAACAGAAATACCAACTAATCATGATAACACCGTCACTAGCCTACCCAATAGAATTTCATTGGGACAATCTAATCATTGTGTTTACCACGGTTGTCCTACTCGGATTTATTTCCAGCTGGATTGCGAGTAGTCGTGTATCCAAAAAAATCCTAGATTAAATTACCAAACCCGTAAACGCTTCAGCAATATCTTCAAACACTTGTAATAAATCATCACGACCATCTGTGGTGACCAATCGCGTTTTGTATTCTTTAAAATTGGGAATGCCTTTGAAATAATTGGTATAATGGCGACGCATTTCGACAATACCCAAACGCTCCCCTTTCCATTCCAT
This sequence comes from uncultured Flavobacterium sp., assembly GCA_964395965.1. Lineage (GTDB taxonomy): Bacteria > Bacteroidota > Bacteroidia > Flavobacteriales > Flavobacteriaceae > Flavobacterium. The sequence continues at coordinate 2,571 of CAYNDK010000196.1, read as the reverse complement.
GGACCACAACAAATGATTACGGGCTGCTTCCACACGATCTTTGATGGTGGGCACTGGCAAATGTTCGCCCGTAGCAAAATAGTGTTTGATCTCATTAAAAATCCATGGATACCCAATTGCAGCGCGACCAATCATAATACCATCGAGACCGTATTTGTTCTTGTATTCCAAGGCTTTTTCAGGAGAATCAATATCGCCATTTCCGAATATCGGGATATGAATTCGCGGGTTGTTTTTGACGCGAGCTATGTGCGACCAATCCGAATGTCCTTTATACATTTGTGCGCGGGTGCGACCATGAACGGTCAATGCTTGAATACCGACATCTTGTAAACGTTCGGCAACTTCGTCAATATTGATTGAATTCTCATCCCAACCCAATCGGGTTTTTACAGTTACTGGCAAACTGGTACTTTTTACCACTGCTTTGGTTAAACGCACCATCAAATCCACATCTTTCAACACGCCAGCACCAGCGCCTTTACACACAACTTTTTTTACAGGACACCCAAAATTGATATCCAACAAATCGGGTTGAACGGTTTCTACAATTTTGGCACTCATAGCCATAGCCTCTTCATCTCCTCCAAAAATTTGGATACCGACAGGACGTTCGTAATCGAAGATATCGAGTTTCATCCGACTTTTAATCGCATAGCGGATGAGTCCTTCTGAGGAAATAAATTCAGAATACATCAAATCGGCACCGTGAGCCTTACACAAACGACGGAACGGTGGATCGCTCACGTCTTCCATGGGCGCGAGTAACAACGGGAAATCAGGGAGTTCAATGTTTCCGATTTTGACCATAACAAGAGTTTTTCAAGGTGCAAAAATAGGATTATTCTAGGATTAATAAAGTGAAAATCAATTGAAAAGAAGTTAAACATTTGTGAATCAATTGATAAACCCATTAGAAAAGCCGAAAAATATACGCTTGTAATCCTTTGCAATCCTCTTGATATTCTAAACTTTGCGTTATATTTGCACGATGTTGCGCTAGGGATTGAAGCAAAGTACCCCGCCGTAGCCGTTAGGCAGGCGTGTACTGCGGAAAGCCCGGTGAGGAGGGACGACGAGAGCGCCCTTCTTATTATTCTAAATTTTGAATTCTAAATTTTAAATTTTAGCGCTAAAAAAGGACTATTGAAGATGAAGAACATTCGTAATTTTTGCATTATTGCCCACATTGACCACGGAAAAAGTACGCTGGCCGACCGTTTATTGGACCAAACCCAAACGGTAACTGCTCGTGAAGCCCAAGCGCAATTGTTGGACAATATGGATTTGGAGCGTGAACGTGGGATTACCATTAAGAGTCACGCCATTCAAATGGAATACACCCACAAAGGGGAAAAATATATCTTGAACTTGATCGACACGCCCGGTCACGTGGACTTTTCGTATGAAGTGTCGCGTTCGATTGCGGCTTGTGAAGGCGCACTTTTGATTGTAGATGCAGCCCAAAGTATTCAAGCCCAAACGATTTCCAACCTGTATTTGGCGTTGGAAAACGATTTGGAGATTATCCCAATTCTGAACAAAGTAGACTTACCCAGTGCCAATCCGGAAGAAGTGAGCGACGATATCGTGGACTTGTTGGGTTGTAAATTGGAAGATATTATTCATGCTTCGGGGAAAACGGGATTTGGTGTAGATAAAATTTTGGAAGCCATTGTGGACCGCATTCCGGCACCCAAAGGTGACAAAGACGAACCGTTGCAAGCGTTGATTTTTGACTCCGTGTACAATCCGTTCCGTGGGATCGAAGTTATTTTCCGCGTGAAAAATGGCGAAATTCGCAAAGGTCAAAAAATCAAATTCATGTCGACAGGCAACGAATATTTTGCCGATGAAATTGGAACTTTGAAGTTAAATCAAGTCCCAAAAGACGTGATTAGCTGTGGTGACGTAGGCTATTTGATTTCTGGAATTAAAGAAGCTAAAGAAGTAAAAGTAGGTGATACAGTTACCGATGCCAAAACGCCTACTACGAATATGATTCACGGATTTGAAGACGTGAAACCAATGGTATTTGCCGGAATTTATCCCGTAGATACCGAAGATTATGAAGACTTGCGTGCTTCCATGGAGAAATTGCAGTTGAACGATGCCTCGTTAGTGTTTTCACCGGAAAGTTCGGCCGCGCTTGGCTTTGGTTTCCGTTGTGGATTCTTGGGCATGTTGCACTTGGAAATTATCCAGGAGCGTTTGGAGCGTGAGTTCAACATGACTGTAATTACTACGGTTCCCAACGTATCGTATTTAGCATATACCAAAAAAGAACCGGAAACTCCTATTATTGTAAACAATCCCTCCGACTTACCCGAACCGTCCAAATTGGAGCGCGTGGAGGAGCCATATATCAAAGCGACCATCATCACCAAATCGGATTTTGTGGGAAATGTCATGAGTTTGTGTATTGAAAAACGCGGCATTATTACGAATCAAACGTATTTGACTACTGAGCGTGTGGAATTGAACTTTGACATGCCGTTGGCGGAAATTGTGTTTGACTTTTACGACCGTTTGAAAACGGTTTCCAAAGGGTATGCGTCGTTTGACTACCAT
>CAYNDK010000195.1:0-4632 GCA_964395965.1 uncultured Flavobacterium sp. | reverse complement strand
TGTGGAACACATTATTCCCAAAAGTGTTTTTGAAGCGATGGCTACCAATGAAATTTTACAAATTGTTGTCTTTTCAATCTTTTTTGGATTGGCTGCGGCTTCAATGGGAAGTTATAGCGAACCCGTTATTAAAGTCTTGGATAAAATTTCGCACATAATTTTAAAAATGGTTAACTATGTGATGAAGTTTGCCCCCTATGGTGTTTTTGGCGCCATTACAGCGGTATTTGCAACGAAAGATTTAAGTGTATTATTAGTTACTTACACAAAATTTTTAGGGGCATTTTTAGTAGGGATAGGTTCATTATGGCTTGTGTTGTTATTTGTTGGGTACTTGTTTTTACGTTCACGCTTGAAAGAATTGTTACAACGAATAGTTTCTCCTTTAGCCATCGCCTTTGGTACGACGAGTAGTGAAGCGGTTTTTCCAAAGTTAACTGAAGAATTAGAGCGCTTTGGTGTCAAAGATCGAATAGTTTCATTTATGCTACCCTTGGGCTATTCGTTCAATTTGGACGGGAGTATGATGTACATGACTTTTGCGAGTATTTTCATTGCACAAGCATCCGGGACACATTTAGACTTACCTACTCAAATGACCATGTTGCTTGTTTTAATGCTCACAAGTAAAGGAATTGCAGGCGTACCCCGTGCAAGTTTGGTGGTTGTAGCAGCCACTTGTGGGATGTTTAAAATCCCCGTTGAAGGTATCGCGTTGATTTTACCTATTGATCATTTTTGTGATATGTTTCGAAGTGCCACCAATGTTTTGGGGAATGCTTTGGCTACAAGTGTAGTTGGGAAATGGGAGGGAGAAAAATAGAGAAATTACTTTTAACAACTAAGTTTTTTATTTTCCCATAAAATTAATTAATTTTGAAATCGACAAATACTTAATTACTTTAAAATGAAAAAACTATTACTTTCAATTTTAGTTGCAACCGCTGGATCAGTTAGTGCACAGATGTTGCAATCAGAAAATTTCAATACCCTTACAGTAGGTAATGTTGCTACAGACATTACTGGAGCTACTCCAGGTCAAGGAGATTGGTTAATTGCAACTTCAAATGGTACAGCTCCTACAACAGGAACAAATGCCGCAGCAGATAATTTTCAAATTGTGACATCAGGTTTTGATGCTACAAATGGATTGAAAATTACAAGTTCTAATGGTAACAAAGGAAGTCGTTTCATGTGGAAAGATGGATTGGATCTTGCTTGGGCTGATCGCACAACAGGAAATGATATTATCGAAGTTGAATACGATCTTTACACAGGAGCTGCTACTTCAAGTACTGCTCAAGTTGGTGTACGTTTGTATGGAATGGATGGTACTAATACACGAACTTTGAACGGTTTTGTATACAACATGGGAACTCGTGTTCTTCAAGGTGTTTGTTATTTAAATAATGGGGGGTCTTATGGAAATTATTTAATTACACTTCAAACAGGTGGATTAATTTTAGATGCTGATACTTGGTACCGTATTGGTTTTGCTTACGATACAACTTCTGGTGAAACAATTTGGAAAGCAGGCGCTGTATACACAGGATTACCTGCAGCAAACTGGGCGGGCCCTTTTGATCCAAATGAAGTGGATTTTGTATCTGCAGTTCCAACTACAAATGCAGAAGCTTCTGAAATGATTTTTGATAATTTAACAGTTAAAGCTACTGCTACTGAGGCATTATTAGGTACAACTGAAATTGAAGCTACTCAAAATAGTGTTTCTGTATTTCCAAATCCAGCACAAAACACAATCAACATTAAAGGTAATTCTTTAGGTTTTAATGCGATTACTATTACTGATGCAAACGGTCGTGCGGTAAAAACATTAAAAATTGATACAACTACTGAAACTCAAATGAACATTTCAGATTTAGCACCAGGTGTATACTTTATGGCTATTTCATCAGAAGCAGGTTCAGTAACTAAAAAAATTGTTAAGCAATAATTTTTATTAATTACAATATTGCTCAATGAAAAAGACTAAGCTTAGCTTAGTCTTTTTTGTTTTTATTACCTCCCGAAGCCATTAAATAAACAGCTGCTAATAACCCAACAATCACTAATCCGAAGACAACAATCATTACAAAAGCTCCATTGTCCCAAGAATATAAAGGCAAAATACGATTTAACATAATACGATAGTTTAAAGTTTACTTCAAATGTAGTAGTAAACCATTTAGTCAAGAATGACAATTATCATATGAAGCGTTCTCGCTCCTCAGGAGTTGGTAAATAACAATGCTCTTTTTTTCCAAACCATTTGTACCGATTTGATGCAATGCAATCATAGATCCAATTCGAAATAGGTTTAGGAAGGTATTTAATCCATCGAAACCAAGAATAAGGAAAGCGTAAATGCATGGCAATCCTCGATATAGCTGCTGCCTTGGTGAAAAAGCCAAAATTAGGTTCATATAAAATAATGCTATCCATTTGTTGAATGTCAATTTTTAGATGTTCAATTAACATTTGTCCCGTTTTCGACTCAATGGCTGCAAAATAAAATCGTTTTCCCGAATCATTACGCACGATTAATTCAATGGAGTAATGGCATAAATTACAAACTCCATCAAAGAGAATTAGGGCTTTATTTTCTGGTAATTGAATCATTTTTTTGGTCGTTCAACAAATTCAAGTTGATGTAAATCTACTTTTGAAGTAAATAACCCATAATTAACTGTTGCTTTCTGCTTTTCAATAGCATCAAGGGTACCCACCGCTTTACCATCCAACATTCGAACTCGGTCCCCGATTTTTAGTTCTATTTTGGGTTTATTTTCAGCTGCTTTTTGAGCTTCAATTTTCTTTTCTTTCTTTACTTGTCTTATTTCATCAACTTTTACTTTCAATTCTGCTTCAACCTTTTTCTGGACAACTTCTTGTAGTTTTTTCTCTTTGGCTGAAATTTTTTTACGTTTAGAATTTTCAATTTCCACCATTTTTAAGAATTCCCCAATTAAAAGTTTCTTGTCTTTATTGTTGAAGTATTTCTCTGCAATGTCATCAATTTTCTGTCCCATATAAATTAATCGCTGATTGGCATCATATAACTCTTGATACCGTTCCAATTTCTCTTGAATTTTAGCGTTAATTTGTTCCATACGTTTACTTTCTTCACGAGCCTTAACTTCCTCTTCTTTTAAATTTTCAGAGGTTTTTTCTAGTTTTGAACGTTCTTTCTGAAGTTTAGCAATGGTCTTGTCAAAACGAACTTTTTCGCCTTCAATTTTCTTTTTTGCTCGGTTTATTAGTCCATAGGGAATACCATTCTTTTGTGCTACTTCAAAGGTAAATGAACTTCCTGCTTGTCCGAGATGAAGTTTGAACATGGGTTCCAACGACTTTTCATCAAATAACATATTGGCATTCGTTGCAAAAGGTAATTCATTTGCCAAAATCTTCAAGTTGGTATAATGGGTGGTAATAATCCCAAACGCCTCACGATGATAAAATTCTTCTAAAAAAACTTCAGCCAAAGCACCTCCCAAATCGGGATCAGAACCAGTACCAAATTCATCAATCAGAAATAATGTTTTCGCATTACATTTCTTCAAGAAATAATTCATATTCTTTAAACGGTAACTGTAAGTACTTAAGTGATTTTCAATAGATTGATTGTCTCCAATATCGGTTAAAATTCGGTCAAATAAAAAGGTCTCACTGCGTTCATGAACTGGAATTAAAATCCCCGATTGCAACATCAATTGTAATAATCCCACAGTTTTGAGAGAAATAGTTTTTCCTCCAGCATTGGGACCAGAAATAACAATGATTCGATTTTCTTGATTGAGTTCAATAGTTTGTGGATACGTGATTTCCTTTTTTTGTTTATTGGTTAAATACAAAATTGGATGGTAAGCTTCACGCAAAAACATACGTTTTTCTTCTGTTATTTTTGGAAGAAGTCCGTTGATTTCATGGGCGTAACGTGCTTTTGCAAAAAGAACATCAATTGAACTTAAATACCTTTCATAGTCTGTTAATAACGAGGCAAAAGGACGCAATTCGTTAGTTAGTCGTTTTAAAATACGAATTATTTCCTCGCGTTCTTCATACTCATAATTTTGTAACTCACGACTATATTTCAATGTAGCTTCAGGTTCGATATACGCAATACTTCCCGTTTTTGAACTTCCTAAAATCGAACCTTTTACTTTTCTGCGGTACATCGCTAAAACGGCAAGCACACGTCTATTTTCAACAACACTTTCTTTAATGTCATCTAAATATCCTAAAGAATTGTAATGTGTAAGTGCTTGTCCAAAACTTTGATTTACTTTACCACGAACCATGTTAATATTGCGTCGAATAGTAACAAGATCAGGAGAGGCATTGTCTTTGATTACTCCATATTTATCAATGACTTCATCTACTTTTTGAATTATATATTTTGTGAATTCGATTTGAGAAGCAAATACATGTAAATAGGGGTAATAGTCTTTAAATTTTTTGAAAAAAAGGAGTTGTGTATTAACCGTTTCTGATATAGCTGCAAATTTCCGAAAACTAGTTACCTCTAGGAAACTGTCCTCAATACTCAACATTTTTATGTCAGTTGTAATGGATTCGAAGCCATGATTGGGAATTGCATTGTTGTTTGTAAATGAAGAAACGTATTCAGAA
>CAYNDK010000194.1:0-4636 GCA_964395965.1 uncultured Flavobacterium sp. | reverse complement strand
CAATCAATACTTTGTGTACTTTCTTTCCTTCTGGTGGAGTTTGTGGCGTCACCAACATCATACCGATGATTTGTTCTGAAATCTCAGTAACTTGATCGAGGTTTTTAGCCAATTTCACACCTCCGCCTTTTCCGCGGCCTCCAGCGTGAATTTGTGCTTTCACCACATACCAAGAAGTTCCGGTATCGGCTGTTAATTGTTTGGCAGCTGCTACCGCTTCCACTGGATTATTGGCAACAATACCACGTTGTACGCGAACGCCATATTTTGCGAGAATCTCTTTTCCTTGATATTCGTGTATGTTCATAATAAAGAATAAGTTTAGTTGTATTCGGAACGGGTCCGATATTAAGTGCCACAAATGTAAGTAAATCGACCAAAACAAAAAAGAAATGTATATCAATTTAGTAAGTTTTTTGGAGCTATTTCCCGCTTTCGCCTTTATCTATTTTTTTGGCCCTTTAAAACCGACGAATAGGCCAAAAAAATAGGATATCGGCTCAACCTGCCTGCCGGTAGGCAGGTCGGGGCTAAAAAAATTCCGTATTCCCAATCCCGCCCCTGCTTTGTTAAAATATTCCTATAAATCGGCTACACGGTTGACTCCCTGCACGCTATGCGGTATCTTTGCAACGTATAATTTTAAATTTAATTTTTTTGAACAGCATGCAAACTACTGAGTTACTCGCATTGGCTGAAACCTACGGCTGTCCGCTGTATGTGTATGATGCCCACAAAATCGAACACCAATACCAACGCCTTACCAACGCCTTTTTCAAGGTGGAATCGTTACGCATCAATTATGCAATGAAGGCGTTATCCAACATTTCGATTTTGAAGCTGTTCCGAAAGATGGGGTCCGGACTTGACACCGTTTCGATTCAAGAAGTGCAACTCGGACTCCATGCCGGATTCACGCCGGATAAAATTATTTTCACCCCCAATGGCGTTTCGTTTGAAGAACTGGAACAAGCGGCGGCTTTGGGTGTACAAATCAACATTGACAATTTATCGGTCTTGGAACATTTTGGCACCAAGCATCCCAAAACGCCGGTCTGTATTCGCATCAATCCGCATGTCATGGCAGGAGGAAACGAGAACATTTCCGTGGGTCATATCGATAGTAAATTCGGAATTTCGATTTATCAAGTGCCGCATATTTTGCGCATTGTTGAAAATACGGGCATGACCATCAACGGGATCCACATGCATACCGGATCGGATATTTTGGATATCGAAGTGTTTTTGTATGCCGCTGAGATTCTTTTTGATACCGCCAAACAATTCAACAACTTGGAATTCCTGGATTTTGGTTCGGGCTTTAAAGTTCCCTACAAAAAAGGCGACATTGAAACGAATATTGAAGAATTGGGGAAAAAGTTGACCAAACGCTTTTTGGCCTTTGAAAAAGAATATGGAAAACCGTTGACCCTGGCTTTTGAACCGGGAAAATTCTTAGTGAGTGAAGCAGGCTATTTCTTGGCCAAAGTCAATGTTGTCAAACAAACCACATCGACCGTATTTGCGGGTATCGACACCGGATTTAACCATTTGATTCGACCCATGTTTTACGGTTCGTCCCACACGATTGAAAACATTTCCAACCCCAAAGGTAAGGAACGTTTTTATACTGTGGTGGGCTACATTTGTGAAACGGATACGTTTGCCAACAACCGTCGTATTGCCGAAATTAACGAAGGCGATGTGTTGTGTTTTAAAAATGCTGGAGCGTATTGTTTTTCGATGTCGTCCAACTATAACTCGCGTTTTAAACCAGCCGAAGTCTTATGGAAAGATGGTCAAGGCCACTTGATTCGGGAGCGGGAAACGTTTGACGATTTACTTCAAAATCAAATTCTTTTGGATATTTAATAAAAAAGGCTGTCGTAACGGACAGCCTTTCGTTTTTAATGCAACGGACGTTTTTTAATCATACCGCCTTTGGTATCTTTTATCGAATGTTGGACAATAAAAGCTCCTTCATCCACTTTTTGAATTTCCAAGACTAATTTGGTGACTTCCAAGCGGGTCACGACACAATACAAAACTTTATTTTCATTGTGGTCGATACCGCGTTTCCCATAGCCGCTTTCCGAATTATAAACCGTAACACCGTGTTGTAGTTTGTCAATAATAGCTTGTTTGATTTCATCAGCATTACGCGAAACGATAGTTACTCCGATGTATTCTTCGATACCATTGATAATAAAATCCACCGTTTTGGAAGCGGAGAAATAGGTCAGCATACTGTACATGGCCGTTTCAACATTGAACAAAAACGCGGCGCAGGCAAACACACCAATATTGAATACCGAGATAAAGTCGCCCACCGTAAGACTCGTTTTTTTACTCACATAAATGGCCAAAACCTCGGTACCGTCAATGACGGCGCCACCCCGAATGGTGAACCCGATTCCGGCACCCAAGAAAAATCCGCCAAACACAGAAATTAATAGTTTATCGCTAGTGATGACTTTAAAATCGACAAAATGAACGAGTAACGACAAGGCTAAAATAGCGACCATACTTTTGAAGGCAAACTCCCAAGAAATTTGTTTAGCGCCAATGAAAATAAAAGGTAGATTGATTAAAACAATTAATAAAGATAGGTCGACTCCCGTTGCACGCTCAGTTAAAAGTGACAACCCCATGGCTCCTCCATCAAGAAAATCATTGGGCAGTAAAAATTGCTTTAACCCGATTGTTGCCATGGTTATACCAATGGAAATCAGGACAAAGTCTTTGAGGTAGCGTTCAAAAACGAGTTCTTTGATGCGGGTGCTTTCTTTGTATAAGGTTTTAATCAATACTTTCATAGGCTATTATTTTCACACAAAATACAAAAAAAAGCCCTTTGGGGAAAGGGCTTCAATGCGTTTAACAGGAATTTAATACTAGCGAAACAGTTCGGGCAGCACTTCGCATTCCGAGCCGTTGGGAAAGGTAATGTTAATTTTTTGACAAACGGTTGGCGCTATTTGCGTGATGAAACGCTTTTCATGGCTCTCCCCTTTTCGGATGCCCCACCCGTAGAATAACAATGGTGCGTGGGTATCGTAGGCATAGGGTGTTCCGTGGGAAGTTCCTGTTTTGCCGTACTCGATATATCCCGGTTTGTCCAAAACGACCAATTGCCCATTTTCATGAACATCATAACCGCGTGCGACCATTTCTTTGTAATAATCACCGGCACAAAAATGCTCGACTTCCTCCTGCGTATACACCGTTTTCACATGGGGTTGTTCCAACAAAAAGGATTTTAATTGGGACACTACACTTGGGTAATCCAATTGCTTTTCTTTGATTTTTGCCCTATCCAAATACACATTGAAATTAGAGTAATTCAATACTAAATCGGCACCAAACGTATCCGTAGAAAACTTCTTCAAACTGGCTTCTATGGCTTTGTAATCCAAATTTGTCACGTTGTATTTATGATCGTGCATAAACGCAGCATTCTCCGAACATGCGTGATCGGCGGTGATAAAAACCATGTACTGATCTTTCCCTACGGTTACATCCAAATAGGCTAGAAAATCGGATAGTGTTTTATCCAAACGTAAATAGGTATCTTGCAATTCCATGGAGCGCGGACCCAAGATATGGCCAACATAATCAGTTGAAGAAAAACTCACCGCAAGAAAATCGGTGATGGCATCTTTACCCAGTTGTTCTTTAGTGATAGCTAATTTGGCAAAATCGGCTAAATAGTCGTTTCCAAAAGGCACAGCTCGCAATACACCTGCATCGTTTTTATCATAAATTGCTTTTAGATCATAAGGAAAAACTGGTTTTTCTACGCCGTATAATTTCCCTTCATAAGGTGAATCGTCGGGATCGCTTTCGTTATAAGTAGCCAAAGGTTTCATCAAATTCCACCCTTGATTGATATAATTCAAATAGCCTTTTTTGGCATTGAACTCGGTTACCCAGTCGGGTAATTTTTCACCATAATAATTACTGGAAATAAAACTCCCGGTTTTACTGTACCAAAACGCCCAATTCGCAAAATGTCCAGCAGGTAAAATAGCGCCACGGTCTTTAATACTCATTCCGATGACTTTTCCCTTGAAATTGGTTCCCATGCGCAATTCATCGGTTATAGTTGTGGCCAATAAATTCTTGGGAGACATTAACCCTTCTGTTCCGGCTACGTCGCCTAGTGCAACCACAGTCCCGTCTTCCGTGCAATATCTTTCTTTTCCTTTGGTGCGACTAAACCACTCATTACTTACAATTCCATGCACAGAAGGCGTTGTTCCGGTGTAAATACTCGCATGACCTGGCGCGGTATATGTGGGCATGTAGTTATAATGCGCGTTATGAAAGGTGAAACCGTTGTTCATAATGCGTTTAAAACCCGTTTCTGAAAAATCGTTTTGGAAACGGTATAAATATTCCATACGCATTTGATCGACTACGATTCCGACCACTAATTTGGGCCGTTTTTGGGCGAATGCAAGTTGGGACAAAACGATAATCCCAAAAAAGTACTTTTTCATTTTACAAATGTATTGCTTGTTGTTTTGCCATTTCAAATTCAGAAACAACATCGGTTATAATTTGAGCAACGGGTTTGATCTCGTGAATTAATCCTGCGATTTGTCCAATTTCTAGTTCGCCTTCTACTAAATCG
>CAYNDK010000193.1:0-4658 GCA_964395965.1 uncultured Flavobacterium sp. | reverse complement strand
GAGCTGTTTTTTTGTCTTTACCCTCTTTGATCATTTTATGGACTTCAAGGGCACCATACATATTTGAAATCAACTCGCCAATAACATCTAATTCTTCTTCTTTTAGCGACTCTAATTCGGTTAAATGCTCCAAGACTTCAAGGGTTTCCACAATGTAATCTTGATCATTTTCCTCAATGAATTGAGTTAACTGTTTAATGATAGGTAATTTCATAATTTAAAGTACTTCATGCACCAATTCAGCTAAAACTTCTGCCTTATTGGTTTGCGTTTGATTCACTAATACACCGTTTTTAAACGTTGCAAAGGTTGGTAAATTGTCAACTTTTGCTAATTGACGTGAATTAGGAAATTGTTCTGCATCTACAATAACAAAAGGAATAGATTCATTTTGTGACGCCAATACTTTAAATTTTGGTTTCATGATACGGCAATTTCCACACCAAGAAGCAGCATATTGAACAACTACGGTTTCATTATTGGCAACAATTTCAGCTAAATTATCTTGATCTAATTCTTGAAACATGATTTTGGTTTTTTAAAAGAAGGATACACAAAATTTAAGATTTCGTGAAGCCTAATTAAAATTAATGATTGGATAAATAAGAAGCAGTACTGTTACGATCCGCATTCATCGCATCTTTACCTTTTTCCCAGTTGGCTGGACATACTTCTCCTTTGGTTTGTACGTGTGTGTAAGCATCAATCAAACGTAAATACTCTTGAACATTACGTCCTAGAGGCATATCGTTTACACTTTCATGGAAAATTTTACCGGTTTCGTCTACTAAATAAGTTGCACGATAAGTAACATTTGAACCCTCTAATAAAATTGAATCTGTATCTTCATTGTACTCACCCGCTTCGATATCTAAAATACCTAATGTAGAAGATAAATTGCGTGTAGTATCCGCTAATAAAGGATACGTTACTCCTTCAATACCTCCATTGTTTTTTGCGGTATTTAACCAGGCAAAGTGAACTTCATTAGTGTCGCAAGAAGCACCGATTACCATAGTGTTACGAGCTTCAAATTCTTCTAAAGCCGCCTGAAAAGCATGTAACTCAGTTGGACAAACAAAAGTGAAATCTTTAGGATACCAAAAAAGCAATACTTTCTTATTGTTTTTTACCGCTTCGTCTAAAACGTTGATGCGTAAATTATCGCCCATGAAAGAAATGGCGTCTACAGTAATGTTTGGGAATTTTTTTCCAACTAATGACATGTGTATTGTGTATTAAGTTAATAATTCATTTTTTGAACACCACAAAAATACAGACAACCTGGTGTTAATTCTATTAGTTTTTATTATTAGTTTTTATCATGTAATAAGTTTTGGCTATAACACCCCTTTTTCAAATGATTTTATCAATCAAATAAAAGTTTATATTTGTTTTCTTCAATTTGAATACAGTTAAGCGTATGAAATTTTCCAATTTATTTCGAAAGAAATCGGTACATGATATTTTAAAGCAAGTCGCAAAAAATGAAGCTGACGGACATCATGCCTTAGGAAAACATCTTACCGCCAGAGATTTAACCGCTTTTGGAATTGCAGCTATTATTGGAGCTGGAATTTTTAGTACCATTGGAAAAGCGAGTGCTGACGGTGGTCCTGCTGTTATCTTTTTATTTCTATTTACTGCGGTTGCCTGTAGCTTTGCCGCCTTTGCTTATGCTGAATTTGCGTCTATGGTTCCCGTTTCAGGAAGTGCGTACACCTATTCCTATGTGGCTTTTGGTGAAATCGTTGCCTGGATTATCGGTTGGGCTTTAATCATGGAATATGCCATTGGTAACATCACTGTTGCTATATCTTGGAGTGACTATTTTACCGGACTCCTAGAAAGCGGTGGCATTCACCTTCCTGAGTGGATTCAAATGGATTATTTGACAGCTTCCAAAGGATTTGAAGAAGCTACTGCGCTCATGCATAGTGGTAAAACCTTTGAGAATTTAAGCGAAAGTGTACAAGCGGCCTATACTGCATGGACCACTTCACCTACATTAGGAGGATTTCATTTGGTAGCCGATTTACCGGCACTTCTCATTATTATTATCATAACCTTTTTGGTGTACCGTGGCATGAAAGAATCCCGAAATGCCAGTAATTTAATGGTGGTCGTAAAATTGTGTATTATACTATTGGTGATTGCAGTGGGTGTATTTTATGTAGATACCGATAATTGGAGTCCGTTTGCGCCCAATGGTGTGACTGGAGTTTTAAAAGGAGTGTCAGCCGTTTTCTTTGCCTATATCGGGTTTGATGCCATTTCCACAACCGCCGAAGAATGTAAAGACCCACAGCGCGATTTACCCAAAGGGATGATGTGGGCTATCATTATTTGTACTTTACTTTACATTATCATCGCCCTTGTATTAACAGGTATGGTGTCGTATGAAAGCTTGAATGTTGGTGATCCTTTAGCTTTTGTGTTTGATAAATTGGATCTAAAATGGATGTCGGGAATCATCGCTGTGAGCGCAGTTGTGGCGATGGCCAGTGTGTTATTGGTATTTCAAATGGGACAACCCCGAATTTGGATGAGTATGAGTCGGGACGGACTTTTACCGAAACGCTATTCCAAAGTCCATCCAAAATTTAAAACGCCTTCGTATGCCACTATTGTCACTGGATTTGTAGTCGCTATTCCAGCACTTTTCCTTAATTTAACGATGGTGACAGATTTATGTAGTATTGGTACGTTATTCGCATTCGTTTTGGTGTGTGCCGGAGTTTTGGTTTTGCAAAATAAACCCGATGTACCGCGCGGAAAATTTAAAACACCTTATATTAATGCCAAATATATTTTCCCGGTTGTATTGCTAATTGGGATGGTTTGTGCTCTGAAATTTTTCCCTCAAAATGTGGCCGATTTTGTAACCAATAAACCCAAATTAAATGATGCATCAACCTTGGTTACTTCTTTGAGTAAAGAGGAAGCCAACAAAGTGACCACTTATCTTTATGATTTAAAAATGATCAAAGACAAGAAAGTGGATTTAGAGGCTACCTTGAGTGATTATCAAAAAGACGAAAAAGCGTATCACGCTTTAGTAGACGCTTTGCCTATTAATCAAAGTTTGAAATACGAAGCCGGATTTGCGTTATTTCAACACAAAATCCCGATGTGGATTTTCATCGTGACTTTATTTGGATTAGCGGCTTGGGCTTACCAAAAGAATTTGTCGTTGATTCCACTACTTGGGTTGGTGAGTTGCTTGTACATGATGGCGGAACTCAGTGTGTGGAACTGGATTTATTTCACAATTTGGTTGTTGGTAGGCTTAACGATTTACTTTGGTTTTAGTTATAAAAACAGTAAGTTAAACGAAAACACTTCGTTGCGTTAGGGTATCTAAATCCTATTTCTTCATGATTTTTTTGGTGAAAACACTTCCGTCGTTACATTCAATTTTAAGGAGATACAGTCCGGTCAAGAGCGAACTCATGTCAATTTCTTGAGAAACGTTGTTTTGTTGGAATACGACTTTCCCATCGAGAGCGATTACGGTAAGCTGATCAATTGTTTTATTGAACGTATTGCTAAGAGTCATCGTAGTTTCCACAGGATTGGGATACGTAGTGAAATAATCAAAAGTTGGGGTTGTTAACGCATTGGCACAGGTTACAGTGGTGTCACATGGCGGGGCGTTGGTGTCTAACTGAAAGGTATTAGATATCCATCCTGAATTTACATTTGAAATTTCCCCTGAATCTACATAAATGGTAAGTAGATTGGTAGTATTACTGAAAATGATTACAGAAGGTGGAGGAGGGGGTAATAGTGTTGAGTTAACTGTTATTCGGTAACTTACATCAGATCCATACATTGGACATAAGTGGTTGTTTTTTATATTCACCGTGTTCAGTTGCGGAGCATTATAAATTTGAATTGCTTCTACTGCTGTGTTGCATAAATTCAAATCTACAAATGGGTAATCATAAAGGGTTATGTTTTTTAGTTGTGTTAATGTATTGGGACAGAATTGAATACTAGTAGTGTCAAAACTAACACGCAAAAAAGTTATATTTTGAGGAATAACACTGTTATCAATTATTGTCCATCCATTTAATCCGATAGAAACTTCTTTAAGTTGTGTTAGTCCCATCAAACTATTGGTTGGAATAGCATTACCAACAGTACCCACATATTTCAAATTGGGAAAAAATTCTAATCCGTCCAAAGCGTTAATAGAACTATTCGAAATCTCAATTCGCTCGGTAGTCAATGTTTCACTAACTTCAATTTCGCCATCACCATTACTATCCAAAACAATACTGGGTTCAGTTGGATTGGAACTGTAAGCCGTGTTTACACTTAGTAATTTCGCTTTTAAATTGGCATCCGGGAAATTGATGATTTGACCGAATGAAACAAAGTTGATAAACAATGCAAATAATTGTAATTTTTGTTTCATAATCAATTGGTTTAGTGGCGTAAAGTAAAAAAACTTTACTATTCGTTAAGTCAAAAATAACCTATTTCTTCAAGATTTTTTTAGTGTAAACACTCCCGTCGTTACATTCAATTTTAATAAGGTAAAGTCCGGACAAGAGTGAACTCATGTCTATTTCCTGTCCAACGTTGCTTTGTTGGTATACGACTTTCCCATCGAGAGCGATTACGGTAAGCTGATCAATTGTTTTATTGAA
>CAYNDK010000192.1:0-4682 GCA_964395965.1 uncultured Flavobacterium sp. | reverse complement strand
GTACAGTGAAACAATATGGGTGGAAGCTTCTTCAAATTCCAATAATTTTGTGACGATCTTGTCGTCGGTTAAAAAGTCGTATTTTCCATTGATGTCCGAAGGCGTTGCTCCGGGGGCACTTTGAAAGTCGTAGTAACACGTCAAATCATTCTGACTGAAAATCTCGTACACGGTTTTACATCCCGTGCAACAAAAGTCTTTTTCATCAAAGCGGATAACGTCTTGCCGACTTACTTCCGTACCACAATGGAAACATGTTGATGTGTCCATAATTTTGCTCATTTTACCTGTAACAAAGGTCACACACCTACTTTTTTTAAAATATGATATTTGTCATGCGAATAATTACCTAACTTTGGTGTAACAAAAATCTTACTTCCATGAGCAAATGTGAACAGTGTATTGTAAGGGAATTTAGTTCCCTGAAGGCACTTACTAAGGACGAACTGCTCCACATGGCCGAATGCAAAACCTCCTATACCATCAAAAAGGGCGAACCTATTTTTGAGGAAGGCGAAAGTATCAATGGGGTCTTTTGTGTGAAAGACGGCGTGTGTAAATTGTCGAAATTAAGTTCGAATGGCAAAGACCAAATCGTCAAGCTGGTCAAGCCTGGCGAGCTATTGGGACAGCGTTCGTTGATTAGTGAAGAACCGACCAACTTAAGTGCAGTGGCCCTTGAAGACATGCAAGTATGCTTCATTCCTAAGTCGGAAATCATGAGTTTCTTCAACAAGAACAACAATTTCTCGATGAACATGATGCGCACGATTTGTGGCGACCTTCGCGAAGCCGACGATCACATGGTAAACATGGCACAAAAAACAGTAAAGGAAAGATTAGCAGAAACTTTATTATATTTGGAAGATAATTTCGGTAAAAACGAAGACGGTACATTGCACATCCAACTCTCCCGCGAAGAACTCGCCGGTATGATTGGTACGGCCACCGAAAGTTGCATCCGCCTGCTCTCTGAGCTCAACAAAAGCGGATATATCGAATTGATAGGAAAGAAAATAGCCTTGAAAGAAAGGCAGAAATTAAAACGAATGGCCGAGTAGTCGGGCGTGCGTATATAATGTGAATTAACGACCTAAACCCTGCAGCAATGCGGGGTTTTTGGGTATATGGGGTTTCAGGTTTCAAGTTTCAGGTTTCAAGTAAAACCCGTGTAAATTGAAAGTTTACGATATTAACAGTTATAAATTATGAGTTATGAGTTATGAGTTATAAGTTTCGACTTACGACTAATTACTGATTACTGATTACTGATTACCGATCACTGAATATTGATTCCTACTCCCTTCATTATGGCGCGCCCCCGTCTGTTATTTATTTTCTTCATCAAGTTTAAGAATAACGGGGTCGGGCTATCCGCGGTGCACGGCACCTTGCTCCTATCCCTCGCGCGAGGAAGTTATGAGTTTCGACTTACGACTTTTCGACTTACGACTCTTTGACTTACGACTCTTTGACTTACGACTTACGACTTTTTTTTCAAAAACAAATAATACACCGGAACACCCAAAGCTACAATACCCAAGCCCAATCCTGTGTTGCGGGTGTCGTAGATCAATAGTGCTGAACAAATCGAAGCCGTAATCAAAATATACAACAACGGAATAAACGGATAGCCCAAAGCCTTATACGGACGTTCCGCATCGGGTTCGCGCTTGCGTAAAATAAAGAGTCCGCCAATAGTGAGCATATAAAACAACAACGACGCAAATGTCGCATAGGTCAATAAATCACCGTATTTCCCAGTGACACACAACAACGACGCCCAAATGCCTTGCACCCACAAAGCGCGTGCGGGCACTTCTTTATCGTTGAGTTCGCCCGCCTTTTTAAAGAATAAACCGTCTTGGGCCATCGCATAGAACAAACGTCCGCCACTTAAAATGAGTCCGCTGTTGCAACCAAACGTCGACACCATAATTAATCCGGCCATCACCAACACGCCTACATTTCCCATAATTACACTAGCTGCTGCAGCACCTACCCGATCTTCAGACGCAAACATGATACCGCGCTCCATAACTGTAGCACCGTCGGGCGAACCGTTGAGCGGCAACAGAGACAAATACGCCACATTCGCCAACAAATAAATAATGGTTACGATTAAAGTTCCTAAAAACAAACTGCGTGGTATATTGCGTTTCGGGTCTTTGATTTCCCCTGCAATAAAGGTCACATTATTCCAAGCATCACTCGAAAACAACGGATTGATAATGGTTGCCCCCATAATGCCCAATAAGGCCACGCCACTTAGGAATGAGATTTCCAGCGTACCTTCATGATTCACCGTTTTCTTGGCTTCCCAAAGGTTGGCGAAGTTTTGTGACAACACATCCGACTGCAGTCCGACGTACAAGCCCAAAATGATGAGCGCAAATAAAGCAATTAACTTTGCCGAGGTAAATACCAACTGAATGATTTTCCCGTTTTGTACGCCGCGGGTATTGATATAGGTCAGTAAAAAAATACTGAGTATGGCTAAAATTTGTTTGTTGGTAAACACAAAACTTTCATAGGTAAAAATCTTTTGTTCCAACACCGGAAAGAAAACTGCCGTGTAATTGGCAAACGCAACGGCAACCGCCGCAATCACACCCGTTTGAATGACTGTAAAAACCGTCCATCCGTAGAGAAACGAAACGAGTTTTCCATACGCCCGTTGGATGTACACAAACTGCCCACCCGCATTCGGCATCATTCCAGCCAACTCGCCATAACTCAACGCTGCCGACATCGTGAGTAGTCCGGTGATGAACCACAACACCAATATCCAAGCCGCCGAACCCACATCTCGGGCCATGGCTGATGTTACCAAAAAGATACCCGAACCAATCATCGATCCCGCCACCAAACTGGTCGCGTCAATGAGTCCGAGAGAGCGTTTTAATTCGTGTTTTTCCATTATAGAGTTTAGAATTTAGAATTTAGAGTTTAGAGTTTAGATTTTAGATTTTAGAGTTTAGATTTTAGAGTTTAGAGTTTAGATTTTAGCAGTAAAATCGAGCTTTAACTACATTATCAAATCATCAAATTTTCAAATCATCATATCTTCTTCGCCTCATTCCAATACACATCCATTTCCGCTAAGGTCATATCGGCAAGGGATTTTCCCATGGCGTTGACTTTGGACTCGAGGTATTGAAAACGGTGAATGAATTTTTTATTCGTGCGCTCCAAGGCGTCTTCGGGATTTACGTTTAAGAAGCGGGCATAATTAATCATGGAGAAGAGTACGTCCCCAAACTCCGATTCGATGCGGTCCTGATCGCCTGTCGCGACTTCCTCCTGCAATTCTTGCAATTCCTCCTGGACTTTCTCCCAGACTTGTTCGGGTTGTTCCCAATCGAAGCCTACGCCTTTGGCTTTGTCCTGTACCCTGCTCGCTTTAACCATCGCAGGCAATCCTTTGGGCACACCTTCCAGCACGGATTTCTTACCTTCTTTCAACTTCAACTTTTCCCAGTTGCGTTTCACTTCCTCTTCATCAGCTACTTCCACATCGCCATAAATATGCGGATGACGGTGGATGAGCTTGTCGCAAATTTCGTTAGCCACATCCCCGATATCAAACGTTTGGGTTTCGCTGCCAATTTTCGCATAAAAAACAATATGCAAGAGCAGGTCGCCCAACTCTTTCTTCACTTCTTCAAGGTTGTTATCCAAAATGGCATCTCCGAGTTCGTAGGTCTCTTCAATGGTCAAATGACGCAGGGATTGCAGCGTTTGCTTTTTATCCCAGGGACATTTTTCCCGTAAATCGTCCATAATATCGAGCAAACGGTTGAAAGCTTGCAGTTGTGCTTCGCGGGTATTCATGGTAATCGTTTTGGGTAAAAATAAGAAATCCCGACCGTAAATACGATCGGGATTCTGGATATTTGGTTAGTTTAGTGAATTTTATTCGCTTTTCTTGGTAGTTTTCTTTTTGGCTTTAACCTCTTCAACTACTTGTTCTTTGATTTCTTCTGCGTTTTCCACTTTGGGTTCGTCTTTAGAAACCAATCCTTTTGCTTGCAAAATATTGTACCAATTCAATACTTTTTTGATATCAGAAGCATACACACGGTCTTGATCATAATCGGGTAAAACCTCTTCAAAATACGCCACTAACTTAGCATTGTCTTCTTTGTGTGATAATGCAGGACCTTCGTTTTCTTTTACAGCGATGGCACGCATTACATCTACTAACGGTTTTTCTTCTGTGTACGTGTACATAGAGATTTCCGATAATAAACTTACGTTACTGCGCATCCCTACAGTGATTTTTTTACCGTCTAACAACGACTCTGCCACAAATCCAGAGCGGGTTTGCATTTTCAATTCAAACAATCCGGGCTTACCCGAAATGGCTAGTATTCTGTCAATTTTCATTTGGAAATGTATTTTTCGGTCGCAAATATATCTATTTGTTCGAATTAACGACCTTTTTTGTTATAAAATCTCATGCGATAATCTGGACGGGCTTTGCCATCCATGATGTTCTGTAGCTTTTTCTTGATGAGGGTACGTTTTAAGGTAGAAATTTTATCCGTAAACAAAATTCCTTCGATATGGTCGTACTCGTGCTGAATCACACGGGCAATCAATCCGTCATACACTTCGGTATGCTTCACAAATTGTTCGTCAAAGTATTAAATCGTTACACGTTCATGACGGTACACATC
>CAYNDK010000191.1:1726-4705 GCA_964395965.1 uncultured Flavobacterium sp. | reverse complement strand
AACCCTTTAGTGTTGGCTTACTTTATGTATTTATTTGGATCTATCGAAAAGATTTAAAATTAATCGTGAGATTTAAAAATAGCGTTACAATTTCGCTGTGCTTAGCCATTTTAGGGATCCAACTCGTTCAAATGAAAAGACAATACGGCACATATACTATTAGTTATATCGATGGGGTAACCTATTATGATTACTTGGGAACTAAAGCAGACTGTCTAAAAAAGAATATTGCATTTGTACAAGGTAAAAATGAGCGTGTAAAACGAATTAAATACAAAACATTGATGGAAATGAAAGTGATTGCAAAAGAAGATTTTGAAGCACAGATAACCAACAATACATACAATTTATTTAAAGCCTATATTTTAAATGGTATTGATAATGCTACACATGGAAGTGCCTCTGTTCATGGATGTATCAATCAAAATAACACCAGCTACTTTGATATCTTTTCCTATCTTTTCAAGGGGCTCTCTAAAATTCAAAATATCCTGTTTACATCTCTAGGACTACTGATTTCAATTGCTTTCATTTTTATGAAAACACCTAAACCTATAAAGTTCACTTCACTAACACTAACCTATATCATCGCTGTTTCTGCCATATCAAGTGATCAAGGAGATCGTTTTCATATCGTAATATATCCATTACTGCTCATTCTATTGATCTATGCCTATTCATCTTGGATGTATAAAGAGAGTGCAAAATCATATTAATTCATAGTATATACTTCCTATTTCTCCCAAACGCTCTCACCTCCTTTTTTTAACACACTTGAGGTGTAACATTAATTTAAAATGCTTGTCCAATGATGAAATGCTTGGATATTTCCGTTAGCTTAATCATCAATCACATGCAATCAAAAACCATTTCAATACTAAATGCAAAACGCCTTTTCATCGGGTTTTTCATTGTTTATTTGAGTATTTATTTGTTCCAAGAAGGCTATGCTTTCGGACAGTGGTTGCAATCAAATCAACTCTAACCATGAAAACAGTATTTGCTTTCTTGAGTTTCCTGATAGGAACACTCTCCCTTCATGCCCAAAAAATAGAAGGTCAACTTCTGGGACCTGCCAACGAACCGCTCTCCGCAACTTCCGTCTATTTAATCGGAATTGAAAACGAAGATCCACTCAAAACGACGGTTACCGATGAACAAGGGCGTTTTGAGTTCGAACGCACTCAACCGCTAGATTTTCGTATCCTAGTGCAAGCCTTAGGGTATGAAAAATACCTTTCGCCCGTCTATCATTTTGAAGCTTCGCCCCTCCAAATTCCGACGATTACGTTACAAAAAGCGACCGAAACTTTACAAGAAGTAGCGGTTGTCGGAAAGAAAAAAGCCTTTGTCGAACAAAAAATTGATCGCATTGTCGTCAATCCCGAGGTATTGATTAGCAACGCCGGACTCACCGCATTGGAAGTGTTGGAGAAAGCACCGGGTATTCGGGTAGATATGAACGGCACCATTTCCCTCAAAGGCAAACAAGGCGTAATCGTCTATGTCGATGATAAACCTACTTATTTGGCAGCAGCCGACTTGGCCTCCTACTTACGATCGTTGCCCTCATCTTCAATTGAGTCGATTGAAGTCATCAGCAATCCACCGGCTCGGTATGAAGCCGCGGGGAATTCAGGGATCATCAATATTCGCACAAAAAAAAGCAAGTCCAAAGGGTTTAATGGCGGCGTGAATTTAGCCTATGGTCAAGGTACCTATGCCCGCACCAACAACTCGCTCAATTTCAATTATCATTTGGACAAATGGAATTTCTTTTCCAATGTCGCTTTTTCTGAAAACAACACTTACCAAGACCTCACGATTACCCGTAAATACTTTGACAATTCGGGTAACTTAGCCTCTACCTTTTCCCAACATTCATACATCAAACCCAATAACCGCAATCAATCTGCCCGCTTGGGTGCCGATTATTATGCGAGTAAAAAAACAACGATTGGAGTTTTGGTCAGCGGTTTTTATAATCCCTCCCATCGGTCAACCACCAACAATGCCTTAATCACCGACGGCAATGGCCAAACCACCAGTACCGTCAAGGCCTACAATCCGATGGATGTGGTTTTCAAAAATGGTAGTTTGAACCTCAACCTCAACCATAAATTCAACGACAAGGGACAAGAACTCACGGTCAATACCGATTATATTGGGTACGACTCCAAAATCAACCAAGAGTTGTACAACACCCAATCGGCTCCTGATGGCAGTGTACTTAATCAATCGTTATTGCAATCCAACTTACCCTCGACTATCAAAATTGCGACGGCGAAAGCCGATTATTCGGGAGTAGCGGTTGCCAAAGGTTCGCTGGACTTTGGAGCGAAAAGTAGTTATGTAAAAACCAATAACATCGCTGCCTTTTATGATGTGGTAGGTACAGCTGTGACGCCCAATTATGATTTTTCCAATGATTTCACCTACCAAGAACGCATTCATGCCGGCTATGTCAATTATGCCAAAGACTATAAAAAATGGACCGTACAAGCCGGATTGCGTTTGGAATACACCCATATTGACGGCTACCAATCAGGGAATCCAGTGGTGCGGGATTCGTCATTTGTAAAAAAATATACCAGTTTATTTCCGACACTGTATGTCCAACACCGCATCGACACCCTACAAAATCACGTGGTGGGCTTATCGTTGGGACGTAGAATCGATCGTCCTGATTACAAGGATTTGAATCCGTTTACCTATCCCATGGACCGATTTACGTACTACGGTGGGAATCCGTTTTTGCAACCAACGTTTTCGTACAATGCTGAGTTGTCGTATACCTTTCGCAAGAAATACACCACCACTTTACTGTACAGTTATATCGACAATGTCATTTCAGAAACCAACGAACAACGCGGCACAACGTATTACAGTCGCCCCGGAAATTTTGCCAAACAAGTTTCGTATGGTCTAAGTTTCAATGCGGGTTTCATGCGGCCGGGTCTACGAAGGCAGCCGCGAGGA
>CAYNDK010000191.1:0-1716 GCA_964395965.1 uncultured Flavobacterium sp. | reverse complement strand
TAAATTTTGCAAAACATGTTTGTTTTGTTATATTTTTAATTGGGGGTTTCAACTTCACCCCTTGGTGGACGGTACAATGTTATGCCGAATTAATGAATAACGTTTTTGAGAGTTCGGTCTACACCGAAACCTTAAACGACTCGAAATGGAGTTGGGCCCTTGCGCCTACCTTTCAATTTACTTTGAGCAAACGTTTCACCGCCGAATTGTCGGGACAGTACCAAAGCAAGGCCTTATCGGGACAATTTATTATTTATCCCATCACAACGTATCGCGCGGGATTAGCTGCAAAAATTTTAAAAAACAAAGGAACTTTAAAACTGAATGTTTCCGACATTTTGTATTCCAACCAAGTCCGCGGAGACATCCGTAATATCGCCAACGCACAAGCCGGCTGGTACAGCTACTTTGATTCCCGAGTGGTCACCTTATCCTTCAGTTACCGTTTTAGCAAAGGAGAAGCGGCCAAACAACGTCAAACGGGCGCTTCTGAAACAGAGCAACGCCGGGTGAAGGTGTAGGAGGAGTTTGTTTAGTTTCAAGTTTCAGGTTTCAAGTTGGGGGCGCCGGGGAATTTGAGGATTGGTTGAAAAGAGTGGAAAAGTTTAGAGGGGTGTAAAGAGTTTAGGGGTAACTGCTCGATTCACGAATACACTAACAGCACACTTGTTCAGGAGCTCAGGAGCTCAGTATCCCAGCAGCTTTAAACACAATCTTGTCATTTCGACGATAGGAGAAATCCCATTCCATTCTTCACGCAACGTTTACTCAGGAGCTCAGGAGCTCAGTATCTCAGCAGCTTTTAACGTCCTTTCGACGATAGGAGAAATCCCATTCCATTCTTCACGTAACGATTGCTCAGGAGCTCAGCGTCTCAGAATCTCAGCAGCTTTAAACGTCCTTTCGACGATAGGAGAAATCCCATTCCATTCTTCACGCAACGTTTGCTCAGTGGCTCAGCTTCTCAGCAGCTTTAACTCTATCAAAACTATGTCCCTTTGTGGTTAAATTTGTTTACTACTCGGTGTTAACTTAAAAATTCGGTAGGCTTTTTTGTAAAAGCGCATAGTAACATAGTTAGCCTAGCCGTTGCGTGGTGTTTAATGTTGGATTTTAAGGAAGAGTTGTTGTTTACGAAGGCTCAGGAGCTTAGCAGCTCAAGAACTCAGTCACTTCCCGTTCCGACTATTCGAAACCCCTATCGCAAAATACTCTAAAGAGTACGCCTAATGCTGCGTCAATGCGGCAAAAAGCGTACTTCCAGTACGTAATGTGCGTACCCTAGGTACGCCAAATACCGACCCCGACGGGGGTACCCCCCCTCCCCGAGGTACGCATAAGGCGTACGGGAGGTACGTGATTTACGTACCCCTTCGTACCTTTTTAGTGGGTGCAGTAGGTAAAAAGCGTACCCAACCCTACCTTTTTAGTGGGGTAACGCACCCAAACACAACCCAGTCGCGGCTTAAAGCTAATACAACCTATATAATAACCGGGGAAGTGAAGTGTACACTATGAACAGCGAAGGGAAAAAGAGCTAGGATGTAGGTGTCAGGTTACCAGCGCATCGGGAAGTGTAGTGCAAAGAAGTAGGAATGATCATGGCTACGAAGTCGGGTGACTTTGGAGAGCGGGGTTTTGTTTTTTGTTTCAGGTTTAAAGTTTCAGGTTTAAAGTTTCAGGTTATTCG
This sequence comes from uncultured Flavobacterium sp., assembly GCA_964395965.1. Classification (GTDB taxonomy): domain Bacteria; phylum Bacteroidota; class Bacteroidia; order Flavobacteriales; family Flavobacteriaceae; genus Flavobacterium. The sequence continues at coordinate 26 of CAYNDK010000191.1, read as the reverse complement.
GGGAAAATTGAAGTTTACGCTTGCTC
>CAYNDK010000190.1:0-4712 GCA_964395965.1 uncultured Flavobacterium sp. | reverse complement strand
GATTCAATTAAATACAATTAATTTTTTAAATCATTCTGCCAAGTTTGTTCCCAATACAGAACCGATACTGATGGATTTGTTGTGTGTCTTGGAGGAAAATCCAACACTTAAGATTGAAATTCAAGGCCATATTTGTTGTGATCGTGAAAATAAATATATGTATATCTCAGAAGCTCGGGCTAAAGCGGTTTATAATTTTTTAATTGTACATAAAATAGATCGTAAACGACTCACTTATAAGGGGTATGGTTCGACACAGCCTATTTATGCCATTCCAGAGAAAAATGAACAAGAAGAAAATGCTAACCGTAGAGTGGTTATTAAGATTTTAGAACGTTAGTAGATTTTTTTCGACAGAATCACTTTTTTTTTATTTTTGTACTGTAAATACAAGCCTAACCTAATTAGTTGAAAATGTATATTTCTGATTCATCTTCGCGTTTCCTTTTCGTTTTCGCTTTGCTTTTTTTTGCATTATTATATATGCTGATTAAATACCTTAGTGATACTTTGTTATACCGTTATACAAAACATTGTACTCACTCGACTACCTTAAATGTACTGATTGTTCTTCATTGGGTTAGTGCGACTTTTTTAGCATTTTATGCTACTGAAAAATTGAAACAAATGGCCAATGTAAACGGTCAATTTCAAAAAGAACCTGTTTTGGAATACGGTACGTTATTAGGTGCATTTTTTATAGCATTAGTTTTAGTAAGTCTTTTTTTTAATGGTTATTTCTATATTTTCAAATGGAATAAATCCACCTAGAATGCTTGTGAAATTTAACAGGTTGAATGTTTTTTTATTTTCAAAACCGTCTTATTTTTAGGCCCATGAAGTAATATTATTTTTCTATTGAAAGCATCAAAGTATTTTTTACAAATTATTTTTCTATTCTTTTTCACTCTAACAATTTTCGCTCAAAATAAAGGGGGAATAAGTAAGCCTGAAGAACAGTTTGAACAGTTTTGGAGAGCATTTAAAGATCATTATGCTTTTTTTGATTTGAAAAAGGTGAATTGGGATACTGTTTATCAAACCTATAGACCAAAAGTTAATTCTAAAACCAAAGAACAAGATTTGATCCAACTTTTTCAAGAAATGGTGGCTCCATTAAAAGATGGGCACATTACGATTTCAAAAGGGGATAAAGTAATTTTTAAAGCTCAAAAGCCTTCTTATTTTAAACAAGAATTTAAAGGTAAGGAAGACGAATTTTGGTCTATGGTTGAGGGTACATTGGTGCAGAAAGGTTTTTCAAAACCAAAACCAATAGGGCCAACTTTTAAAGGAATCGCCCTGTTTTATTATGGACAATCTGCCGAACTTGGCTATTTACGAATAACCCGTTGTTTTGGAGAAGTATCGAGTTTATTTGATGATGATTTAGAAAAAAAAGACATACAAATAATGGAACGTATGTTGGATTCGATACTCACAATGCAAGCACCTAAACGGGGATTAATTATAGATTTGAGAGGGAATGGAGGAGGTCATGGAGGACTCGAAATGGCTTCGCGATTTGTGCAATTAAGGCAATTAACACATTACAAAGCAACAAAGATTCCGGGTAGTGATTCTTCCTACACAAAAAAGGAAGCATTTTATTCGCAACTTTTTCAAGGTTATCGTTATACCCAACCAATTGTTGTGCTAACCAATGATAAAACAGCAAGTTCTGCTGAGGATTTTACCTTAACCTTATCGAGTCAACCTCATGTGCAACTTGTGGGAACACCAACTTCAGGAATGCTTTCGGATATGTATGCAATTGAATTAAATGATGAAATTACGGTAACTTTATCCAATCAAGTTTACTATGGTCCCGATGATCAAATCCTAGAAGATAACGGCGTGCCTATTGATATAGAAATTACTAATTCAAAAGAGGATTTGGTTACTCAAAAAGATCCTGTTGTTGAAAAAGCATTAGAAAGATTATTAAAATAGAAGGTATGCATATTGAAATTTGGAGTGATGTAGTTTGTCCATTCTGCTTTATTGGAAAGCGTAAATTTGAAGCAGCCCTAAGCCAATGGACTGGCGAGCCTATTACAGTAGAATGGCGAAGTTTTCAATTGGATCCAAATGCTGAAGAAAATACGGCACACAATGCTTATGAACGCATTGCACAAAAATATGGTGTTAGTTTAGCAGAATCGCAACAGATGCATGCACAAGTTACCGAAACCGCTGCCGCTGTTGGGTTGTATTATCATTTTGATCAAGTAGTTCCAACAAATACATCCAAAGTCCATCAGGTTATTCATTTAGCTAAAGAAAAAGGTTTGCAAAATGAGGCTGAGGAACGGTTTTTTAAAGCCTATTTTGAAGAAGGTCAAATTCTACACCAACCTGAAGTTTTGGTTCGGCTTGCCGAAGAAATAGGATTGGAAAGAGAAGAAGTTGAAAGCGTATTGGAACAGCAAACTTTTGCAAAGGCAGTACTGCACGACCAAGAAATAGGTCAACAAATAGGTGTACAAGGTGTGCCATTTTTTGTTGCCAATCGTAAATTTGGATTGTCAGGAGCCCAAGATCCATCGGTGTTTTTACGTTGGTTTGCCCAAATCGAAGCAGCAACTACAAATGAATAGTTCGTCTCTTTTTTATTGAAATTCTTAAAAAATGATTCGAGGAAATTAACAATCAAAAGGATTAGCTTGAAATTGCACAACTTATACTTGGACGCATGAAACTTGAGAGAGAAATAGTATCTTTGCGCCACAACAACACGACTATGCAATTAAATCATTCACAACGCTACAGCCAGCGAGGTGTATCTGCTTCTAAAGAAGAAGTTCACCAAGCCATTCAGAACATCGACAAAGGATTATTCCCTAAAGCATTTTGTAAAATAGTTCCCGATTATTTAACGGGTGATGAAGATTATTGCCTGATCATGCATGCTGATGGTGCTGGTACAAAATCTTCATTAGCCTATATGTATTGGAAAAAAACAGGTGATTTATCTGTTTGGAAAGGGATTGCTCAAGATGCCTTGATTATGAATATTGACGATTTATTGTGCGTAGGCGCAACAGACAATATTTTACTTTCTTCCACTATTGGCCGTAATAAAAATTTAATTCCAGGTGAAGTAATTGCTTCTATTATTAACGGGACCGAAGAATTAATTGCTGAACTTCGTCAATATGGTGTTACTATTCATTCTACAGGCGGTGAAACGGCTGATGTAGGTGATTTGGTGCGAACAATCATTGTTGATTCAACCGTTACTGCACGCATGAAGCGTTCAGAGGTTATTGATAATGCCAATATTAAACCTGGAAATGTAATCATTGGGTTGTCAAGTTATGGGCAAGCCACCTATGAAAAAGAATACAACGGCGGGATGGGGAGTAACGGATTAACGTCTGCACGTCATGATGTTTTTGAACATGCATTGGCGACCCAATTTCCCGAGAGTTTTGATGCTGCGGTTCCAGAAGAATTAGTTTATTCGGGTACTGTAGGTTTAACTGATGCTGTAGAGGGAGCACCTCTTGATGCAGGTAAGTTGGTCCTTTCACCAACCCGAACATATGCCCCTGTTATTAAAGCAATTCTTTCAGAAGTTGGTGTAGAAAATATAAACGGAATGGTGCATTGCAGTGGTGGAGCACAAACTAAAGTCTTGCATTTTGTTGATAATGTTCATGTGATAAAGGATAATTTATTTCCGGTTCCTCCTTTATTTCAATTGATTCAAAAGCAATCTGAAACCGATTGGAAAGAGATGTATCAAGTGTTTAATTGTGGACATCGTATGGAATTGTATGTTCAACCAGAACATGCGACTGCGATTATTGCAATAGCTAATCGCTTTGGGATTGAGGCCCAGCAAGTGGGTAGGGTAGAAGCATCCACGACTAAAAAGTTAACCATAGAATCGCCTTATGGCACTTTTAATTATTAATAGCATGAAAATAGATCCTAAAAATGGTATTGCCGATTTGATTTTCGGTATGAAAATGACCCATGTGGAACATCTATTAGGTGAGCCCGATCGTCAGTTCAATGATGAAGATGATAATGTAATTTATTTATATAATAATTTAAAATTGCGACTAACCTTTTATGCTGACGAAGAGCTGCGTTTTGGTTATGCAATAACTTCTAATTCCCACGCCACTCTTTTAGGACAATCAATAATTGGAAAGCCGGTAGGCGAAGTTATTGAGTCGTTACCATTCAATTCCTGGGAAACCGAGGATTTCGATTCGGTGACCAACCATTTTAACGAATCCAATTGGTTAACGATTCAATCCGAGTTTGGTATTATTATTCGTGTCGAAATTGGGGCACTTATCGATGATGTCACGGATTCATTTATTTGGCGATTTAAAGGATAATACGAATAAAAAAAGGCTGTCTAAATTAAAGACAGCCTTTTTTTTATTTTGAATTAATTTTAAGTAACTCAACTTCAAAGATTAAATCGGCTTTTGGAGGAATCACACCACCAGCACCACGATCACCGTAAGCCAATTGATAAGGGATATAAAATTTGTATTTTGATCCTTCAGGCATTAATTGAACACCTTCAGTCCATCCTTTAATTACTTGATTCAATCCAAAATCAATTGGTTGTCCACGTTGTACACTGCTATCAAATATTTTTCCATCCGTTAACATTCCGGTATAGTGAACTTTAACATTACTTGTTGCTAAAGGTTTTTCACCGGTACCTTCTTGAAGTACGATAT
>CAYNDK010000189.1:0-4741 GCA_964395965.1 uncultured Flavobacterium sp. | reverse complement strand
GAAATTTTTAAGCGAATATTGTACAAGGTATGCAGCTGAAGCAAAGTGACTTACGCTTTGCTGCTCTTCGCTCCTATTCCCCTTTCGGCAACTCCTACGCCCCTTTTCTACTGGCCTATATGTTTTTATGGTTGGGATGGTAACCTCTAAACTCTAAAATATGAAAAAATGTATTGCTTTATTGGGCTTGTGTCTGCTTTTATCGGGCTGCTCCAGTTTCAAAGAAACCCATTATTTTAAGGATTCCTTGCTCCCTATTTCGAATTATTACAAGGTTGAAGTTCGTGGCTATTCTTTTCTCTCTAGTTCGCGGTATGTATCGGGCTATTATGACCGTAATGCAATTCAGGACTACTTTGGGGAATTGTCGCAACCTACCAACGGTAGCTTCAAGAACATTACTCCACTGGCAAACAATGATCCCAACAAAGAACTGGTCCTTTTGTTGTCTTCCAATTCGGATGCAATTGCTCAAGCATTTGGCAACTTTGTGAAAAGTAAGAACAGTATGAATTCGCTAGCAGTTCTTTTGAATCAAAAACAAATTGAAAATTATCGCCGTAATGATAAACGCTTTCAACAGCTTAAAAATTCGATTGACTTGTACAAAAATCGAATTGATTTTAAAATCAATACTGTTACCGATCGCACCGATGCTGAAGTTCGGGCTATTTATACCGAATTGGTGCGTAGTGAGTTGCAAAAATTATATCCAAATGAAACGATTCCAACTACGCTTCCTCAAATAAAAACGTGGCTAAACGCTAAAAATTAATCCGATGAAAAAACTATACTACCTTCTGTTGTTACCCCTTTTGATGATGACGAGCTGTGTCACGAGTTTGAAAGTTAAAGTGAGTACGGCTAATCAAGATTCCTTGCGGGTGTTTATGGCTAAACTCGATATTGTGGAACGCCAGGCCTACACCAGTCAAGCACAAGTAGCCCCCCTTGTTTCTTCATTGATTATCACCGAGCGGCATACGTTATTTCGTCAATTGGTTACTAAACTAAAGAGCGATTTAGAAAATGAAGACGATATAAAACGATACAGTAGTACTTTCCAAACCAAATACATGGATGTTGCCAATGCTATAGAAACCAATTTCCTAGAGGGCACTACCTATCTTTCTGAAAAAAAACATGCGGAAGCTTTGTCCTCGTACAAAAAAATACCCGGACTTTACCAAACGTTGATGCGAGAAATTGAGGTTGAGGAACTCTTAACCGATGCGCAAAAAGCAGCTGTACTTGAAGATTCCAAAAAACAATTACAGCGTTTCAACTTGGTCTACTATGCGGGGCGAGCCAATCTATTGGGCGATGAATTGGTTGCCTATATCACGATGAAAGAACACCAAAAAATTTGGAAAAGTGTCTACAACCGTACCGTAGGAAAAACAGCTATGGGGAACGCCGATATTGCGGTTATTCTCAACGAAATGCCCAATACTTATAACAATAATTACTCTATCAAAGGTGTTCGTGTGGATGCCACCAAAGTGATTCAAGCTTCGTTTGACTTGACTACTCAACTGGTTAATTTGGCAGCTATGTCGTATGGACTACCTACCGCAAGTACGGATACGAGTTCGAGTTATCCTGATGAGCTACCAGCATTAAAAAATGCCGATTCGCTCGAAGTTAGTTTGGAGCAAAAAGAGGCGCAATTAAAAATGGCTCAAAAAGAATTGGTGCTCATGATTCTGAATGAAAACTTGACGACAAAGTCGGGTGACGAATTGAAAGCTGCCACAACACGAATTAAAACGAATTGGGAAACCTTAAAATCAAAACTCTAACATGAAGTATTCAATTGGAACAATCGTAATTATGCAAGTAGAACGCACTTATACCAATGGGGATAAGGTGACTCCGGGTACCCAGGGTGAGGTACGAAAAGTCTATGAATTTGCAGAAGCCTATAGCGTGCAATTTACGGGATGTAAGGCTGAACATCGGGTATTGGAAGAACATTTAAAAAGAGCCTAACATGAAGACTATTTCACTCCCTACCCTTGGCCATCGTTTAGTTTATGCCTTCGTATTGTTGCTCCTTTACTTACCGTTGTTGGGGCAAAGCAATGGCACCGTAATCAATTTGGACATGTACAAAGAGACACAGGTCAAACAAGACTTTGAAACGCGTTTTAACACCGATGATCGCAAAGAGAGTTTTAAGTATTTGCGCGAATATTTGGCTGAGAAAGAAAACTTACTCGCCAATTTAAACAATGTTGCGACTTCGTATACCATGGATATGAGTGCGTATATCAAATTGATAGACAAACGTATCCTTTGGTTAAAAAATGCGCAAAAAAAACTCACCAAAGAAGGCACAATAACGTTAACGGCATATGACATCGAAATTCCGGGTGGGTATTTACTTCCCCAATTACGGAATGAAAAAGACAATTTATCGTTCAACAGGAGCTATACTTCTGAAGAGTTGACGGATATTATTACGAGCTTTGAGGATGCCAAGCGTGAATTTAATGCCTTTAAATCGATCAAAGAATGTTTGCAAAAAAATATAGAGGTTGTAAAGCAAGATATTTATTTATGCCGACAACAAATAGACTCCACCTTGGCTCCTGAGTATAAAAAGCAATCGTTTGTGACCAATATCAGCATTTGCTTTACGGTTATTATTGCCATATTGCTGATTGCGTTTTTCTTGATTGTGTATTTAAAATCAGACGCCTCTTTGTCAAAAGATTTGTTGAGCGGTTATGGATTGCAGTTTATTACGTTGTTTGTATTGATTATTGCAGTCATCTTGTTTGGCATTTTGGGCATCTTACAAAGTAGTGAATTGGCCGCCATTCTATCAGGGATTTCGGGGTATATTTTGGGGAAAGGAATACAAGACAAGAAACCCGTGAATCCCACAACTACAACTCCAGAATAGTATGAAAGTGTTACTCTATTTACTCTTGTGTTGCGGCCTAACCTACAGTCAAGTACCATTATCTGAGCCGTCCAAATTTTTGGAAAGTGCCCAAAGTATTCAGATCAATTATGATGAACAATTCAAGGTTAGTTTTCGCTCAGGCTTGGATGAAACGGTTGATTTTATTCCTTGTCAACTAATCAATTTAGAGACGAATGCGATGATTACTGGATTACAGATTGAAAGTCAGGTATTTGTTTCAGAGCCAGGCATTTCAAAACACACCGTTGTTGCGACGGCATGGATTGGACTGGATGAAATTGACGGTATGCTTGAGTGGTTTGATCGGTATGTTGTTCCCACTAGCACTCAAAAAACAGCACCCAAGACAGCTGTTAAATACCTTTACAAATGCAAAGAATTGACCTTTGAATTTGAGCGAACCTTTAGGGCCATCACGTTTTCAATTCGGCTTACTTCCACAAAGTTCCCTACTGGATACTTTTGGACCATCAACCAAGTTCAATTGATTCCTAAGGTATTGGAGGGATTACGGTACTTAAAAAACAAGCCCTAGGAAAAATACCTCCCTCCCACTAGGAAAAACCCTAGCGATGCTTTGAAAAGAAAGGCTTACACTTGTAGTGGGTTAGTTAACACAAAAAAAAGGTGTACCATGCGGAAATCCGTAAAATTAGTGTACGAAAACCTTCTATCTTTAAATCCCCAATTGGTTTGACTGGTTGGGGATTTTTTGGTAAGTTTGAGGAAACGAAGTGACATGGATAAATATCAACAAGTAGTAGAAGCACTCCTACAATTTAGAGATGATCGGGATTGGGAACAATTTCATGATTCTAAAAATTTGGCATTGGCGATTTCTATTGAAGCCGCTGAATTGAATGAGTTGTTTTTATGGAAAAATGACAGCAATAGTGAGGATGTGAAGTTGGAGAAGTTGAAGGAGGAATTGGCTGATATTTTGTCGTTTTCGTTACTCCTAGCCGAAAAACACCAACTAAACATCTTTGATATCGTGCTGGAAAAAATCCAAAAGAACAATGAGAAATACCCTATAGAAAAAGCTAAGGGTACCGCCAAAAAATATGATGAATTATGATGAACGACCCTATTAAGGTTGACATTCTTCGCTTTGATTTTACGCCTAATTTAATTCGTGAACCCGAATTGGAAAACGTACACTATGCCAAGGACTTATGGCCTGTTGTGTATATTCTTTCTGATGGAAAAATTAAAGAAGCTTATATTGGAGAAACTACCGATACGTTTAGTCGTATGGCAGCGCATCTCAAAAACTCCGATAAAAGTAAATTATCCGAAGTTCACATTGTAACGAGTAATACCTTTAATAAATCGGCAACCCTAGACATTGAATCGAATTTAATTCGCTACTTCTCTGGGGATGGCAAATACCGTCTATTAAATGGCAATATAGGTCTCGCCAATCACAACTATTACCAAAAACCACAGTACTGGGAAATATTTCGAAGCATTTGGGATCAATTGCGAGCTAAAGGAATTGCGCAACATTCTTTGGAGCATATTGACAACTCCGACTTATTCAAATACTCCCCTTACAAATCCTTATCCTTAGACCAACGCAGGAGTTAGGCAACATGATAAAAGAGACCCAAACAACGATGAAATAAAAGTTTAAAAGTGACATAATGAGCAAAATAACACAAAACATCAAATCATATCAAATAGTTTACCCTCAATTATATTCATACATTTTACCAACTATTATTGACAATGAAGGTTCACAAAAAATTGGGTATACAGAGCAAAAAAATGTTAACGATAGAATAAAGCAACAAGTTGAAACTG
>CAYNDK010000188.1:0-4764 GCA_964395965.1 uncultured Flavobacterium sp. | reverse complement strand
TTACAATGCAAACAGGAAAAGTGAAATTTTTCAATGAGTCTAAGGGATTTGGATTTATTGTGAATGATGAAACCGGCAAAGACATTTTTGTTCATGCAAGCGGTTTAAAAGGAGAAGGCTTAAAAGAAGGCGATCGTGTATCTTATGAAGAGGAAGACGGCCGTAAAGGAAAATTAGCCACCAATGTAGTAATTCTTGAAAACTAAAGATATATAGATTTCTGATTACCGTATGAAAACACCTCAAATAGCGAGGTGTTTTTTTTTGGACTCAACTTCAGTTATTTAGAATTAATTTAAATAAACGAAAAAGGTCATTTTATCAGCAATCCCAACCCTCACACCTTTGCGTTTTCAATATTGCGATGTATATTTGTGGCTATTTTAAAAACGTCTAAAAAAGTAGCAATATGCAGTCTACACAAACTGACTTTTTACCGATTCTGATTCAGGTCGGGATTTCCGTTGCCTTCGTGGCTTTAACGATTATTGGGTCCAACTTTTTAGGGCCAAAACGCCATTCTCAAAGCAAAGACAAGAACTTTGAATGTGGTATTGAATCGATTGGAAATGCGCGTATTCCTTTCTCTGTAAAATATTTCTTGGTTGCCATTCTTTTCGTTCTATTCGACGTTGAAGTTATTTTCTTGTACCCTTGGGCAGTGAACTTCAAAGAACTAGGTTATGAAGGAATGATTAAAATGGTAATTTTCATGTCCCTTTTATTGGTAGGTTTCTTCTACATCATTAAGAAGAAAGCCCTTGAATGGGAATAAATTTGAAAAGCTATGGAAGAAAATAAAACAAAAATGGTTGCTCCACCCGATGGAGTTACAGGCGAAGGGTTCTTCGCAACCAAATTGAGTGATGTGGTAGGTTTGGCTCGTGCCAATTCCTTGTGGCCGCTTCCTTTTGCTACATCTTGTTGTGGTATCGAATTTATGGCCACCATGGCCTCTCATTATGATTTAGCGCGATTCGGTTCTGAGCGTGTGAGTTTTTCTCCTCGTCAGGCCGATATGTTGTTAGTAATGGGAACGATTTCCAAAAAAATGGCGCCGATTTTACGTCAAGTATACGAGCAAATGAGCGAACCCCGCTGGGTAATTGCTGTTGGCGCTTGTGCCACTTCAGGCGGTATTTTTGACACGTATTCTGTTTTGCAAGGAATCGACAAAGTAATCCCTGTTGACGTATACGTACCCGGTTGTCCACCGCGTCCAGAACAAATTGTTCAGGGTGTGATGCAATTGCAAGAATTGGTGAAAAACGAATCCGTTCGTCGCAGAAACTCACCGGAATATAAAGAATTATTAGCTTCTTATAACCTGTAATTATGGCTTTAGAAACCGTACACATTCAGGAAAAACTCACACAACAATTCGGCGAAAATGTATTTCGTTTTGAAATGCAACGTGATATTTTTTCATTTGAAGCCAACGCTTCTACCATTCATGCCGTTATTCAATTCCTAAAAGAAGAGGAAGAATTAAATTTCCATTTCTTGACCGATCTTGCAGCGGTACATTACCCAGATAATGATGCCGATCATCAATTTGCGGTGGTGTATCAATTGCACAATTGGGTAGAAAATACACGTATTCGAGTGCGTGCTTATTTGAATGAAAACCCAGTAATTGATACCATCACGGATTTGTTTTTATCCGCTAATTGGATGGAACGTGAAGCGTTTGACTTTTATGGTGTTGATTTCAAAGGTCATCCCCAATTGAAACGCATTTTAAATATGGATGAAATGGAATCCTTCCCGTTGCGTAAGGAATTCCCTATGGAAGACGGAGGCCGTACTGATAAAGACGACCGTTTCTTCGGAAGAACCACTGTTAATTGCTAATATAACTCACACATATACATGTCCGATTTATTATTAACCCCGGAGCATCGTTATGCCAAGATCATTGAAAGTCGCCGTAATGAAGACGGTAGCGAACTTTCGATCTTGAACTTAGGTCCGACCCACCCTGCCACCCACGGGATTTTCCAAAACATCTTGTTGATGGACGGGGAGCGTATTTTGGATGCCGAACCTACCATTGGTTACATCCACCGTGCTTTTGAAAAAATTGCCGAAAACCGTGCGTTTTACCAAATCAATGTATTGACAGACCGTATGAACTATTGTTCGTCGCCAATCAACAATATGGCTTGGTGGATGACGGTTGAAAAACTCCTTAATATAGAAGTCCCAAAACGTGCTCAATATTTACGTGTTATCGTAATGGAATTGGCACGTATTGCTGACCATATTATTTGTAACTCGATTCTTGGTGTTGACACAGGTGCCTATACAGGTTTCTTATATGTGTTCCAATTCCGTGAAAAAATCTATGAGATTTATGAGGAAATTTGTGGTGCACGTTTGACCACCAACATGGGACGTATTGGCGGATTTGAACGCGAATGGTCAGAGGAAGCTTTCAAAAAACTGAATGCTTTCTTGGAAGAGTTCCCAGCTGTTTGGAAAGAATTTGAGAACCTCTTTGAACGTAACCGTATCTTCATTGATCGCACGGTAAATGTGGGTCCAATTTCTGCTGAACGCGCTATGCAATACGGATTTACAGGTCCGAACCTACGTGCAGCAGGTATCGATTATGATGTACGTAAAGCAGCACCTTATTCTTCTTACGAAGATTTTGAATTTGACATTCCAGTAGGACAATCGGGTGATACTTACGATCGTTTTTGTGTGCGTAACGCCGAAGTTTGGGAAAGTTTGTCGATTATTCGTCAAGCCTTAGCCAAATTACCTGAAGGTCCGTACCACGCTGACGTTCCCGACTATTACCTTCCTCCAAAAGAAGACGTATACCACAATATGGAAAGCTTAATTTATCACTTTAAAATTGTGATGGGTGAAGTTCCTGTACCTGTGGAAGAAATTTACCATTCGGTAGAAGCCGGAAACGGTGAATTAGGTTTTTATTTAATCGCTGACGGTAGTCGTACGCCGTATCGTTTAAAATTCAGAAGACCTTGTTATATCTATTATCAAGCTTATCCGGAAATGATTAAAGGCGCAATGCTTTCGGATGCGATTGTGATTTTATCCAGTTTAAATGTAATTGCGGGCGAATTAGACGCTTAACAACTATGGAAAAACACCATTATACTCAGGAAATAAATATTACCGATGCCTTGATGGCTCGTATCAACGAGTTGGTCAGTCATTATCCTGCAGACAAAAAAAAATCGGCTTTGATTCCGGTTTTACACGAAGTTCAGGATGCCCATGACAATTGGCTGAGTATCGAGCTACAAAACAAAGTAGCCGAACTTTTAGAAATTAAACCTATCGAAGTCTATGAAGTGGTGACGTTTTACACCATGTTCAACCAAAGACCAGTAGGGAAATATATGTTGGAATTCTGTCAAACCTCACCTTGTTGTCAACGCGGTGTAGAAGATTTGATGGATTATACCTGTCAAAAATTAAATGTAGGCATCGCTGAACCTACCGCTGACGGACTATTTGAAGTTCGAGGTGTGGAATGTTTGGGTGCTTGTGGCTATGCGCCGATGTTACAGTTGGGTGACTATTACCACGAACATTTGACCAAAGAAAAAATCGATCAGCTTATCGACGACTGTAAAACCGGTGATATAACTTTTTACGATAAATAAGAGCATGGGAAGAAAGATATTATTGGACAAAATTAATGTTCCGGGAATTAAATCCTATGAAGTATATCGTCGTGAAGGCGGTTATGCCTCCGTGGAAAAAGCCTTGAAAATGACTCCAGAAGCCATCATCGAAGAAGTAAAAACTTCGGGATTGCGCGGTCGTGGAGGTGCTGGATTCCCTGTAGGAATGAAGTGGAGCTTTATCGATAAAAAGTCGGGTAAACCACGTCACTTAGTTTGTAATGCCGACGAATCGGAACCGGGAACTTTCAAGGACCGTTACTTAATGGAATACATTCCGCACTTGTTAATTGAAGGAATGATTACGTCAAGTATTGCTTTGGAAGCGAATCTATCCTATATCTACATCCGCGGAGAATATATGTGGGTGTTCAAAACCTTAGAGCGTGCGATTAAAGAAGCGTATGCTGCAGGTTGGTTAGGGAAGAATATTCAAGGTTCGGGTTACGACTTGGATTTACACGTACATTGTGGTGCAGGTGCTTACATCTGTGGAGAAGAAACGGCTTTGATTGAATCGTTGGAAGGAAAACGCGGAAATCCACGTTTGAAACCACCATTCCCTGCGATTAGTGGTTTGTGGGCTAATCCAACCGTAGTTAATAATGTGGAATCCATTGCCGCTGTGCCATGGATCATCAATAATTCAGGTGCTGATTATGCCGCTATCGGAATCGGCCGTTCAACAGGAACCAAATTAATTTCAGCTTCAGGTAATATCAAAAAACCAGGGGTTTATGAAATTGAATTGGGGATTTCTGTTGAAGAATTTATCAACTCAGACGAATATTGTGGCGGTATGGAAACCGACCGACCTTTGAAGGCTTTAGTACCTGGAGGTAGTTCGGTGCCGATTTTACCGGCGCATTTAATTTATAAAACAGCCAACGGAGACGATCGTTTGATGACTTACGAAAGTTTGTCAGACGGTGGATTTGCCACGGGATCCATGTTGGGTTCGGGTGGATTTATCGTATACGATGATCGCGCTTGTATCGTACGCAACACTTGGAATTTTGCACGTTTCTACCACCATGAAAGTTGCGGTCAATGTACGCCTTGCCGCGAAGGAACCGGTTGGTTAGAAAAAGTATTATGG
>CAYNDK010000187.1:0-4790 GCA_964395965.1 uncultured Flavobacterium sp. | reverse complement strand
AAATAAATTGAAGTAAGCCAATATACAAAGCAGTAATCCAAGAAATAAAACGATCCCCAAAGGCGGAAGTATAAGCCAATTGGTCACTAAAAAAAGGCCTGGGAATTGGTGAAAATAAAATAGGGATAAGGGTAAAGTGCCAACTTGTGCTGCTATTGTTACCGTTGTAAGTTCCCAGAAATAATGAATGATTTTAGTTTTTGGAGACCAAAGTTGAAGCAATAAGGGTTGGAGCCAAACAATAAAAAATAAAGCACAATAACTCAATTGAAAACCAATATCCCATAGATAATTAGGTTCCCATAAAACAATTAAAAAGGCAGAAATGCATAACGTGTTATAGATGTTTACTGTGCGTCGTAAATAATTTCCTAAGGCAACAAATGAGAACATTGTCACCGAACGCAATACCGAGGGTGCTAAGCCTGCGATAACACCAAATCCCCAAAGCACGAGTAATGTCAGTAGTAATTTGGTCAAGCGATACGGTTTAGTATTTGGGAAAAATCGAAAAATAAATTGAAGTAATACAACAAGAAACCCAACATGAAGTCCCGATACCGACAAGATGTGAATAGCGCCAGCGAGTTGGTAATCGGAATTTGTAGCGGTATCAATGTCGTTTTGTTGGCCCAAGATTAAAGCCATCACAATAGGTTGTTCTTTTTTGCCTAGATGCTGTGCTAAGTTCACTGCAATTTGTTGTTGTATACGATAAGCATATCCGCGGATTGATCGATTATTTGTTGCAATTAGCCTATTTTTTTTGACAAATAAACGGCCATAAATATGTTTGTTTTCAAGGTATTTACTGTAGTCGAATTCTCCCGGATTTACATTAGGAGAAGTGATTTTTAGCCAACCTATACTTGCAACTAAATCACCCACTTGGGGTCTTGGGTTTTTCTTGGGTAAGGATACTACAACCTTTCCAGAAAGCGCTAAACCATTAATTGATTGTATTGACGCAACGTACCGATAGTTCTTAACTGAAGACTTTAACGGGGAATCAATTTGAAACACCGATTTTACTTGTTGCGAATTTTTAATACAATGAGTGAAATGACTTGGATTTTGAACCGAATCGTGTATACGAACTAAACCCAATCCCAATTCAATAAAAAGGATTAATGTGATACATCCAAACCAAGGTTGTGAATGAATTTGTTTACGCGTAAACCAGTACAAGGTAAAAAGACAAACCGCTGAAATAGCTACACAAAGACATAGCACAAGGTTGCTTAGATTCACAAAGCGTGATAAGGCAATCCCAGAAATCATGGCAAGTGTAATACGAATCAGCGGAAATTGAATTGTTTTCATATTTCCGGATTTTGGTGATTACTTTTACTCGATAACTCGATTCACCTGTGCGAAGGTTCTTTGGTAGTAAGGCTCTTTAGTGGAGGAAATTACGACGCCTTGTTGTGTTGACGAATGTACAAATTTTATTTCATCTGCAGTAACTTCGGTAACCATTCCAACATGATTAATCGTGCGTCGTCCATTCGTGCGAAAAAATATTAAGTCTCCACGTCGAATTTCACTTCGATCCAATACACGTCCAATTTTGGCCATTTCATGAGAACTGCGGGGTAAAGTGATATCAAACGCTTGAAATGTAGTAAACATTAAACCACTACAATCAAAGCCATCTCGACTTGTTCCACCACCACGGTAAGGGGTGCCAATGTAGTCTAACGCGTTGTTAACCAATTGTTCTGAGAAGTAAGTAG
This sequence comes from uncultured Flavobacterium sp., assembly GCA_964395965.1. Classification (GTDB taxonomy): domain Bacteria; phylum Bacteroidota; class Bacteroidia; order Flavobacteriales; family Flavobacteriaceae; genus Flavobacterium. The sequence continues at coordinate 3,054 of CAYNDK010000187.1, read as the reverse complement.
CTTCCTCATCGGTGAGAATGATGTCTTCTTCATTTTGGTCAACAACAGTAGGAGTGGTTTTGGGTTTGCTTTCATTTTGAGCATGAGGCTCTCTGATTACAGCAGTAGTTTTTATTTTTTTTGGTTTTACCTCTTTAGACGCTACCTCAGTACTTGAAGGTTTATTTTGTGGCGTATAGGTTGAATATTGCTTCTTCTGAATAGCTACTTTTTTAGATGTAATAATGCTAGGCTTCGTGGAGGTACAAGAAGCCATGACCAAAATAAGCATTATAAATCCGAGCAGCTTTCGCATTCAAAATTATTTTTTGCAAAGATAAGGGAAACGATTTATAAAGACGTTGTTAAATTATTCCAAATATGATCAGCTGTTTTTTGACTAGCACCTAAACCACCAAGTTTCATCTCTAATTCGTCATACTTTTCAAGTAAATGCGAGCGGTGAACAGGATCGAGTAATTTCTCTAATTCCTCTTCAATTCGTTTTGCGTTTAATTCATCTTGGATCAATTCCGTAACAATCGGTTCGTCCATGATCAAGTTGACCAATGAAATGTATTTTAACGTAATGATGCGTTTGGCAATTTGATAAGAAATCGAACTTGCACGGTAACAGACTACCTCGGGGACTTTAAAAAGTGCTGTTTCCAGTGTTGCTGTTCCCGAAGTAACAAGAGCGGCATGGGCAATACTTAATAAATCATAGGTTTTATTTGCCACAAATTTGATGTTTTTCCCTTTGAGGAAAGTTTCATAAAATGAAAAATCTTGACTCGGTGCACCTGCAATAACAAACTGATAGTCTGGAAAGTTAGGTACAACACTCAGCATTGTTTGAAGCATTTTTGCGATTTCCTGTTTCCGACTTCCAGGTAATAGTGCAATTACTGGACGGTCATCCAAATGATGTTCTTTTTTAAATGCAATACGATCGGTTGTGGGGCGATTATGAATTGCATCAATTAGCGGATGACCTACAAAAGTTACAGGATACTTATGTTTTTGTTCGAAAAAGTCTTTTTCAAAAGGTAAGATAACATAAAGTTGGTCAAAATCTCTTTTTATCGCTTTGATCCGATTCTCTTTCCAAGCCCAAACTTGCGGTGCAATATAATAATGTGTTTTAATTCCTTGTTTTTTTGCCCATTTAGCAATACGCATATTAAAACCTGGATAATCGATAAAGATGATGACGTCTGGCTGAAATGCCAAAATATCCTTTTTACAAAAAGAAATATTTCGGAGAATCGTTCCTAAGTTGGCAACAACTTCTGCAAATCCCATAAAAGCTAAATCGCGATAATGCTTAACAAGCGTTCCACCGACAGCCTGCATTAAATCACCTCCCCAAAAGCGGATACTCGCTTGTGGATCATTCTTAAAAAGCGCTTTCATCAAATTGGAGCCGTGCAAATCACCCGAAGCTTCCCCTGCTATAATGTAATATTTCATTTTTATATCAATACGGTCAAAAGGGTGAGTAAACCTGTCGCTACAACTACACCATAAGCCCAAAATTCTTTCTTTTTGTTCAAAAACCAGAAGAAAGTTGCGATGTTTAACAACGATCCTAATGTAATCACTTTACCAAGGATCCCTTCGGCTTGGATTACACTCAGACTGTAGTGGTAACGAAAATCAGTAATAAAAAATAAAACGGCCAAAATTCCTAAACTTGCGGTTAGAAGTCCCGCTAAACATCCAAAAAGTAATGCTTTAAAATTCATCTTAAAGTTCCCATGAATTAAGTGTTTGTATTGCATGATGCGCTGTCATGTCAAATTGTACCGGTACAACTGAAACATAGCCATTGTTGAGCGCCCATTCATCTGTATCTTCTCCTTTATCTAAATTAATAAATTCTCCAGTTAACCAATAATATTCTTTACCAAATGGAGTGGTGCGTTTGTCAAATTTTTCTTTCCAATACGCATTCGCTTGCCGACAAATTCGAATTCCCTTGAGTGCTGATTCAGGGAGTTTAGGGAAGTTTACATTCAACACCGTTCCTTTTGGCAACCCATTTTGTAATACTTGGAGTGCAATTTTTCGAATAAAGGGTTTGGTAGGTTCAAAATCGGCATCCCAGCTAAAATCTTGTAATGAAAAACCAATTGCTGGAATTCCCTCAATACCGGCTTCAACAGCTGCGCTCATCGTTCCCGAGTAAATCACGTTTATCGACGAATTTGAGCCGTGATTAATCCCCGATACGCACAAGTCTGGTTGACGTTTTAAAACCTCATGGACTGCCATTTTTACGCAATCAACAGGAGTTCCTGAACAACTGTATTCGGTAATTAAGGCGCCGGGGAGTGATACTTTTTTCAAATGTAACGTGTCATTTACCGTAATTGCATGTCCCATACCACTTTGTGGACTGTCTGGAGCAACAACATATACTTCTCCAATCTCTTGCATTACAGTAATTAAGGTGCGTATTCCTGGCGCTGTAATGCCGTCGTCATTAGTTACCAGAATTAAAGGTTTTGATTGCATAGCTATTTGTGTTGTAACAAAAGTACATATTTTGGGACTCATACGTGACAATTTGCCTAACTTTGGCAAAAGCCGATGTTTAACAAAACTTTAGTCGCGCAAAGAAAAACTGGCATGGTTTTTTATGTAATTTAGGACAATTAATGAAAGCAATTGTGAACTTTATGAAAAGACACTTTAAAAAAATACTAGTAGTACTCGTTGTTGCTATTGGGTTGTGGAGTTTTATGCCCAAATCAAAAGACGGCGATCCAGAAAAAGATAAGTTACTTCTTGAATTACTTACGTATGTAATTGAAAAAGGACATTACAATCCTGCAACTATTGATGATACCTTCTCAAAAGGAGTATATAAAGAGTATATTGAAGCATTAGACCCTTCGAAACGATTTTTTCTTCAATCCGATATTGACGAATTTTCTAAATATGAAACCAAAATTGACGACCAAATTGTCAATCGTGATTTGACATTTTTCAATTTGACCTATAATCGCTTGGTTCAAAGAATGGAAGAAAGTCGTGCTTACTATCGTGAAGTTTTAGAAAAACCAATCG
>CAYNDK010000186.1:0-4827 GCA_964395965.1 uncultured Flavobacterium sp. | reverse complement strand
GACAGCTTATATCGTTAAAGGATACCGCACCGCAGTAGGGAAAGCCCCGAAAGGTGTATTCCGATTCAAACGTCCGGATGAATTGGCAGCGGAAACCATAGAATATTTAATGCAACAATTACCCGATTTTGACCGTTCCCGCATCGATGATGTGATGGTCGGTAATGCCATGCCCGAAGCAGAACAAGGTCTCAACATGGGTCGATTAATTTCCTTAATGGGATTAAAAGTGACCGATGTTCCTGGGGTAACCGTGAACCGGTATTGCGCCTCGGGTGTGGAAACTATAAGTATGGCAGTGGCGAAAATTCAGAGTGGCATGGCCGACTGTATCATCGCGGGTGGTGCTGAAAGCATGAGTTACATTCCGATGGGTGGGTACAAACCTACTCCCGATTACAAAGTGGCAGCCGCTGGACATGAAGATTATTACTGGGGCATGGGACTCACCGCTGAAGCCGTAGCGAAGCAGTTTAACGTTTCCCGCGAAGATCAAGATGCTTTTGCGTATGCTTCGCACCAAAAAGCGATCAAAGCCCAACTAGAAGGTCGTTTTGCCAATCAAATTGTGCCCATTACTGTTGAACATACTTTCATCAACGAAGCGGGTAAAAAAGAAACCAAAAATTATACGGTAACTCAAGATGAGGGTCCGCGAGCCGATACCAATCTAGAAGCGTTGGCCAAATTACGTCCCGTATTTGCCGCTGACGGAAGTGTAACCGCAGGTAATGCCTCACAAATGAGCGATGGCGCTGCTTTTGTGATGATTATGAGCGAAGCCTTGGTGAAAGAACTCAACTTGGAACCTATTGCGCGCATGGTGAGTTATGCGGCAGCTGGGGTCGAACCCCGAATTATGGGTATCGGTCCGGTGAAAGCGATTCCGAAAGCCTTACAGCAAGCGGGATTGCAATTGAAAGACATCGACCTGATTGAATTAAACGAAGCTTTTGCCTCCCAGTCGTTGGCTGTAATCCGCGAATTAGACATCAATCCAGAAATCGTGAATGTCAACGGTGGTGCGATTGCTTTGGGTCACCCACTGGGTTGTACCGGCGCCAAACTTTCGGTCCAACTCTTTGACGAAATGAAACAACGCGGTAGCAAATACGGTATTGTTTCGATGTGTGTAGGAACGGGACAAGGCGCAGCGGGAATTTATGAATTGTTGTAGAAGAAAGAGCAAAGAAGCAAGAAGAAAGAGTATCAAGAATGTATGAAACATAATTTTAAAAACTTGAAAATCTGGACCCTTTCAATGGAAATCACTTTTGATATTCATTCCATTTGTTTAGAATTTCCAAAGTTTGAAAATTATGGTTTGGCGAGTCAAATGAATCGTGCAGCGGTTTCAATACCTTCAAACATTGCCGAAGGCTCCAATCGGGGAGATCAGCATTTTGTTCATTTTTTGAATATTAGTCTAGGGTCTTCATTCGAATTACAAACGCAACTATTAATTGCAAATCAAAAAAAATACATTACAGAAGAAAAAACAATTGAAATAGAAAATAAGATTATCGAATTACAAAAGATGATTAGTGGTCTAATTGCTAAGTTAGGTTCTTAGTCTTTTCTCTTGCTTCTTTCTTCTTTTTTCAAAAGTTAAATTTAAAATTTATCATTTAAAATTTAAAATATCCTATCATGGCAGATATTACAAGAGGCGGCCAATTCCTCGTAAAAGAAACCCTTTGTGAAAACATCTTTACGCCGGAAGATTTTTCAGATGAACAAGTGATGATGCGTGATTCTGTAAAAGAATTCGTAGACAAAGAAATTTGGGCGAATAAAGTTCGCTTCGAACAAAAAGACTATGCTTTCACCGAAGAAGTGATGCGTAAAGCGGGAGAAATGGGCTTTTTGAGTGTGGCGGTTCCTGCGGAATATGGCGGTCTCGGAATGGGATTTGTCGATACCTGTTTGGTATGTGACTACATTTCAGGAGCGACAGGTTCGTTTTCTACTGCTTTTGGTGCGCATACCGGAATTGGTACGATGCCGATTACCTTGTATGGAACTGACGAGCAAAAGAAAAAATATGTGCCAAAATTAGCTTCTGGCGAATGGTTTGGGGCGTATTGCTTGACCGAACCCGGTGCTGGTTCCGATGCGAATTCTGGAAAAACCAAAGCGGAATTAACGGCAGATGGCAAACATTATAAAATCACAGGACAAAAAATGTGGATTTCCAATGCTGGATTTTGCTCCCTTTTCATCGTATTTGCACGCATTGAAGACGATAAAAACATTACCGGGTTTATTGTAGAAAATGACCCGAATAACGGAATTTCGTTAGGAGAAGAAGAACATAAATTGGGAATTCGTTCCTCCTCTACCCGTCAGGTATTTTTTAACGAAACCTTAGTGCCCGTTGAAAACATGTTGGCCGGTCGTGGTGAAGGATTCAAAATCGCCATGAACGCCCTGAATGTGGGTCGTATCAAATTAGCCGCAGCTTGTTTGGATGCGCAACGTCGTTTGGCTAACAATGCTGTTGGGTATGCGAATGAGCGTTTTCAATTCAATGTTCCAATTGCTTCTTTTGGAGCGATTCGTCAAAAATTAGCCAACATGGCGACTTCTGCCTTTGCTGGTGAAAGTGCAACCTATCGCGCAGCACATGACATCCAAAACCGAATTGCCATTCGCGAAAGCGAGGGAGCAACGCATCAAGAAGCCGAATTAAAAGGGGTTGAAGAATTTGCAATTGAATGTTCGATTCTTAAAGTAGCCGTTTCTGAAGATGCCCAAAACTGTGCCGATGAAGGCATCCAAGTCTATGGCGGGATGGGCTTTTCAGAAGATACACCGATGGAAAGTGCTTGGCGTGATGCTCGTATAGCCCGTATCTACGAAGGAACCAACGAAATCAACCGCATGCTTTCTGTAGGAATGTTGATCAAAAAAGCCATGAAAGGTCATGTAGATTTGATTACACCTGCCATGAAAGTGCAAGAAGAATTGATGGGCATTCCGTCGTTTGACACACCTGATTATTCAGAATTGTTTAGCGAAGAAAAGGAAATCATTGGCAAATTGAAAAAAGCCTTTTTAATGGTGGCGGGTGCGGCCGTTCAAAAATACGGTCCGGATTTGGAAAAACACCAACAATTGTTGATGGCCGCTTCGGATATGTTAATCGAAATCTATATGTCGGAAAGTACCGTTTTACGTGTTGAAAAAATGGCGAAGAAAAATGGTGCGGAAAGTTGTAAAGAGCAAATTGCCATGGCCCAATTGTACTTGTACAATGCTGTTGACACAGTGTACACCAAAGGTAAAGAAGGTATCATTTCATTTGCTGAAGGCGATGAACAACGCATGATGTTAATGGGCTTACGCCGTTTTACCAAATATACCAATATGCCTAATGTAGTGGCTTTACGCGAAACAATTGCGGAAAAACTCATTGCAGAAAATGGCTATTGTTTCTAATTATTAGTTACGTTTAATTGTTTGAAAACCGTCTTCTTAGGAGGACGGTTTTCTTTTTTAACCGAATTTTTAGAATAGGGAAAATTAGAAAACTGTATCTTTGAGTAAAATTGATTCCCATGAAAAAAATTGTTTTTTGTTCTTTGGCTGTATTTACGTTAGTTATTGCTTGTAAATCTTCGACATCGCCAGATAATTCCCTATCAATATCGCTCGAACCTAAAAGTAACAGTCAAGTTACTGGAAATGCTACATTTACTGAGAAAAAAGGAGTAGTGACATTGGAAGCAAAAATCACCGGACTCAAACCAGGGGTACATGCGATTCATATTCATGAAAAAGCCGATTGTTCTGCGGGTGACGCGACATCAGCGGGCGGACATTGGAATCCGACGCATGTGAAACACGGAAAATGGGGCGATGCCGAACACCATAAAGGCGATATTGGCAATTTTACAGCGAATGACAAAGGAGAAGCAACAGTAACTTTTGCTACCGATCAGTGGTGCATTGGTTGTGGTGATCCCAATAAAGATATTTTAAACAAAGGGTTGATTGTACACGACAAAGCCGATGATTTTGTGACCCAACCCACAGGAAATGCAGGCGGTCGTGTAGCTTGTGCTGGAATTATAAAATAAATTATCCAAATGAAGTTTGATCAACATCTCCCTACCGAATTGTTGCGAAACTACATAAGTCATTACATCATAGCGGAAAACATTGCGCCCCAACTTTATAAAGTTTTCCCTTCTCAAGGATTGGTGATTGGTTTTCAATATTTGGGGAAATTATTAAAAATTACACCTACTGGGTCTATTCCTTTGCACTCTAGTGGTGTCACAGGAATTACCGATACGTTTTTAGAATTTCAAAATGCAGAAAATACGGGTACTGTTTTGGTGTATTTTACCGAAATCGGATTTACCCATTTTTGTTCGACACCCGCTCACGAATTGTTTAATCAAAGTGTTGGTCTAGAATTGTTGTTTGATCGCAGACAGGTGGAAGAATTAGAGGATAAGTTGAGCAACTGCTTTGCCGATTCCCAACGAATTCGTCATGTCGATCAGTTCTTTAAAAACCAACTCAAACAAGTGGAAACCGACCGTTTAATAGTAGAAGCCGTTCGACAAATCTATGCTTCCAAAGGAGCAATTCGTATCCAAGAATTAATTCAACATTTAGGCATCAGTCAAAGTCCATTTGAAAAAAGATTTCGAAAACTCGTAGGGACTTCACCAAAAAAATTTGCCTCTATTGTGCGCTTTAATACGGTTTTAAACAGTTTAGATTCTGAAAAAAGCCTGACCGATATCTGCTATGAGAATCATTTCTTTGACCAAGCCCATTTTATCAAAGATTTCAAACGGTTTACGGGTGACA
>CAYNDK010000185.1:0-4837 GCA_964395965.1 uncultured Flavobacterium sp. | reverse complement strand
TCACTGCACGCATGATTAGATCAAATACAATTTAAATTACACATTAAATTTTGAAAAAACTATACTATTGCATAGCTGCAAAAGAATCCTTGACCGTTGATTAGTGATTACTGTAAATTACGGCGCTCATCAGCATATTGATCGCTTCGGTAATGTTCTTCCTCACCCTCCAAAATTTGGATATAACTACGGTACCGTGACCATGCTATTTTATCTGCGTCTAACGCTTGTTTTACCGCACAATGTGGCTCTTCTTTGTGTAGACAGTTATTGAACTTGCAATCTTCTTTTAAGGCAAAAAACTCGGGAAAATAGTCGCCTACCTCTTGAGGCTCCATGTCGACTACACCAAATCCGCGAATTCCGGGCGTATCGATAATTTTTGCCCCAAACGACAAATCAAACATTTCTGCAAAAGTTGTGGTATGTTGCCCCTGTTGGTGGGATTCTGAAATTTCTGAGGTACGTAAATCTAAGGCGGGTTCTAAAGCATTTACCAACGTAGATTTCCCTACGCCCGAATGCCCAGAAAACATACAAACTTTTCCTTGCATGAGTGCTTTCAGCTCTTCCAACCCTTTGTTCTCAAGGGCTGAAACACGCAAACATTGATAGCCAATTTGACTGTAGACATAGTGCAAATAAAGCTGTTCGTCCAAAGCCGCTTCATCGTAGGTATCAATTTTGTTAAAAATCAATACCGCTTCTATACCATAGGCTTCGGCAGTTACTAAAAACCGGTCAATAAATGAAGTCGTCGTGGTTGGATTATTAATGGTGACCAATAAAAATACAACATCAATGTTGGCTGCAATAATATGTACCTGTTTGGATAAATTAACTGACTTGCGGATGATGTAATTTTTTCGATCGTGAATCGTATGAATTTGACCAATCGTTTCATCAGTTGATTGATCCAGCTCAAATTCAACCGAATCGCCTACTGCAATTGGGTTCGTACTCTTTATTCCTTGAATACGAAACTTCCCTTTGATACGACAATCAAACAGCTGACCGTCCTCGGTTTTTACCGTGTAATTACTTCCAGTTGATTTATATACCCATCCTGTCATGTTGCAAAATTACATTATATCGGTTGTATACCACAAAAAAAAGCTGTTTTTCAACAGCTTCTTTTTATTTACTCTTCTAAAATCATTCGTCCCAATTTGTCTTTCGAATTTCTGGACGCATAAATAATAAACTCCTTATCGTTTTTACGACAATACACACCGGGTCGAATTACCAACTCGTTTTTGATCACATCTTCAGGATCTTTACGCGACATAGTTCCATTATTGCTATCAAAAACAAATAAGGAAGGTACCGCATTGTTGTAATTCCCCATAGAGCGAATGGCTTCAATATCGGTAATCCCTTTGTTTTTTATATGGTCGTTGATTAAAATATTCAACTGCCCATCTTTATAAATCGGAATAAAACTTAAAAATTCAGGGCCTTTCCCCAACATAGCTATAGGTATTGACAAACCTAAGGCTACTCCATAACTGGCATTGGTTCCTCCAGCAAAGAAATTAATCGACATCGCCATGACGGTAGCCGATTGCTCTTTGGGAACCACATTCCCCCATTCAAATGTTCCATCAGCTTTTAAACTGGTAACAATAATCTCGTTGGTAATGTAAGTGATCGGTTGAAATCCTAACGGACCTATTCCTTGTCGTTGACCAACAACAATTCGTTGGTATTCTGACAACACCAACAATCCACCGTCATTTTTTTCGATGATTGTATGAATGTTGTACAATAGCCTAACATCAATTCCGTTTTTTGTTCGGCGTTCCCCTATCAATTTTACTTTCGTCGCATAATCAAATTCATTGAAGACACTTTTCACAATTGTATTGTCAACATTGTTAATGGTGATATTGTAAATCCCTTTCAACACTTTATTGGAACGTCCACTTTCACGTACACTGGAAAAGAACCCTATCAATTTTACGGTACCCTTACTCGTCGCTAGCATTTTACAGTTGATGATTTCTTTGTCAATGATGTCAACTTTGACAATCTCTTTTTTGTAGCCTGTCGCTTTTTTGTACATGTGCAACTCTACTTTCTCAACTTTCTCGCGTTTCTTTTTGTCGCGAAACCCTTCATTCACCACAATAAAAACATCATCATTGACATTTACATCAAAATCTGAAATGGTAAACTCATAATCTTTTTGATTGTCATTGTATTTCACCACATCTTCAACGGCAAAAAAGGCAGTCATGGTTTCATCAAATAATTTGGTTTCATACTTCATTGCATCTTCTTTTTCAAAAAGTGAGGTATGCATTACCAATAATACTTGTTCATCGGGTGACTTTTTAAAGTAAAATCCTCCGCGATCCGACTTATTAGCCACTTTGGATTCAAAAAGCAACATTGTTTTGGAAGACAGGTTTCCTTGTTCATCAATTGGAATGGCTACCAATGAAAAGGTTTTGTCTGTGCGAACAAATACACTTCCGATGACATACAACTTATCGTTTAGCAAAACGATTTCTTCAAAATCCAAATCCTTTTCCTTTAATTCTGGAAATTGGATTGGACTTTTAGAAAGTTGTTTCATACTTCCTGATTCAAATATTTTCAAGAAATAATCCGATTTCCCTTTCAACACCAAAGCGTAGATTTTCCCTTTGGTCTCTCCAATAATTTTTACGATTTTCCCACCGTCGTCGGGGAGTTCTTCCCCATAAGTCATGTTAATTTTTTCAATTTTGTTTTGTGCAGATACAAATGTAGCACTACAGCACAGCAAGGCCGTAACTGCTACAGCAAATAGTTTTTTCATAAAAAAAGTTACTAATTAGAGGTTTTTAAGTCCACAATGATAGGGAAATAGTAGGGATATAAAAAAATCCCCGAAGGGACTTTTCTAATTTATTTTAAAGACTTTTTCTTGATGTGCAATACTTTCTTGATGTATCGCTTTAAAAAATTGCACAATAAACTCTTCACTCAATCCACGTTGTGCGCCTTCATTAACCATACGCTCCAAGATTTCATTCCAACGTTTATTTTGTAAAACGGCAACATTTTTTTCTTTTTTCAAGGCTCCAATATCTTCGGCTACTTTCATACGTTGTCCAATCACATCCAACAACTTGGAATCGTAATCGTCGATCTTGACGCGAAGTTTGGAGAGTTGTTGCAAATAATCCCCATCCGCATCATCTTCTTTTCGAATCACCAAATCAAAAATAATTTGTTTCAACCGCTCAGGGGTTACTTGCTGTGCCGCATCACTCCAAGCATTATCGGGATCGCAATGGGTTTCAATTATCATCCCATCGTAATTAAAATCTAAAGCTTGTTGAGTGACTTGAAAAATCATATCGCGTTTTCCCGTGATGTGTGACGGATCGATAATCAACGGAATATCGGGAAACTTACTTTGAAAATCAATCGCAATTTGCCACTCTGGGTTGTTGCGGTATTTGGTTTTTTCATACGTCGAAAATCCGCGGTGAATCACGCCTAATTTCTTGATTCCCGCATTGTACAAGCGCTCTACTCCACCAATCCACAAGGCCAAATCGGGATTTACCGGATTTTTAACTAACACTATTTTATCGGTATTTTGTAAAGCATCGGCAATTTCTTGCACGGCAAAGGGATTCACAGTAGTTCGGGCACCAATCCACAACACATCAATATCATGAGCCAATGCTAATTTTACATGCGCTGCGGTGGCCACTTCAACCGCCATCAATAAACCTGTTTCAGCTTTGGCTTTTTGCAACCACTTCAATCCAATTTCACCAACGCCTTCAAATCCTCCTGGACGAGTGCGGGGTTTCCATATCCCAGCACGAAATATAGACACTTTTGAATCCTTTAATTCACGGGCGATTTGCATCACCTGACTTTCTGTTTCTGCGCTACAGGGTCCAGCAATAACCAGCGGATGTGGCAATTGAAAATCATTCAACCAGGTACGCATTTCTTTATTATTTTCCATAGGGCTTATTTTTTGATTCCGTTTAATATTTCTTTGATGCGATTGGTATGTTGCATTTCTTGATATAAGGCTTCATACTGATCGGCTTCCAATAATTCCCGAAATCGGGACAAATTTCGGATATATTCTTCTAATGTTGCCAATACATTAACTTTGTTTTGACCAAAAATAGGTGTCCACATGTCGGGCGAACTCTTAGCCAAACGTACTGTACTTTCAAAACCACTGCCCGCCATGTCAAAAATGTCGCGTTCGTCTTGCTCTTTTTCGATGACGGTTTTGCCCAACATGAACGAACTAATATGTGACAAATGGGAAACATAGGCAATGTGTTTGTCGTGCGACATTGGATCCATATAGCGGATGCGCATGCCTAATTTTCGAAACAATTCCATAGCGCGTTCTTGCAACCCAAAAGCCGTTTTTTCCACTTCACAAATGATATTCGTTTTGCCTTCAAACAAACCCGTTAGTGCGGCTGTTGGTCCGGAAAATTCGGTTCCAGCAATAGGATGCGTCGCTAAAAAATTGCGTCGGTTGGGATGGTTTTGCACGGCTTCGCATAAGGGTTGCTTGGTCGAACCCACATCCATGACTAAAGTGTTTTCATTAACCAAATCCAAGACTTGGGGTACCACGGTAAGCGCTTTATCCACAGGAACAGAAACGATCACCATATCCATTTGCGGAATTTCTTCCCATTGTCCTTCTCGATTCACTAGACCAAGTTCGATTGCTTGTTCCACATGACCCGCATGGGCATCCAAGCCAATGATTTCTGCCTGATCCCAAATCAAACGGATATCACGAGCGAGCGAACCGCCTATCAAACCTATTCCGATAACTGCTATTTTCATTTTG
>CAYNDK010000184.1:0-4877 GCA_964395965.1 uncultured Flavobacterium sp. | reverse complement strand
TTTTGTTGAAATATCAAAAGATGGTATAAAAGATACCCGTCGCATAGTGTTAACGGATGATTAATAATTCATATAGGTTTAATAAAAAAAGGGATACGTAAATTTTGTATCCCTTTTTTATTAACGTTGTTTTCGTGCTTTGAAATTATGTTTCAGTCCGAAAGTAAAACTGTTTGAATAGTATTTTTGTTGATTGAAGAACTCTAAATTAAATGTAAGTGCAGTAAAATCAAACAATTGATAGCTCAAATTACCCGTCAATCGTTTGAAATTTTTACTAAAATCATCAAAGAAATAGCCTCCCTCAATGCGTGCTTGCAAATTTTCAGTCTGTAATTGCCAACCTAGTCCGCCTCCACCAAAAAGACGTTTTTTCAACATCCAATACGGATAACCAATTTGTAAGTCTCTGGTACCTAGCATCCATTGGGACTCAGCAAAAGGAATAAATTTAGAAACTTTTTTCTTTTTATCATCCCATAAAATACGGGCAGAAATTTGTCCGCTGTAGGAGGAATCAAATTCTTCAATTTTTAAACTTCCATCCGGTAGTTCCGTAATTTTAATGCGTTGTTCAGCAAAATCGTTGGTCATAGGTGAAGAACTATTTTTTCTAAATATGGTATCTCTGGCTAACATACCATCGGTAAAATAATTCCCCTCTAGTGTCAATGCAATATTAATTTTCTTGAAAATTTGAGTATCAAAATAACTAGTCCAACGAATATTGTATATTTTTTGATTCATTGCCGCAGCAGTTTCTGCAGGAAAAGCGCTGAGTTCAGAGGAATAATAATTTTTCCCTTTAGTTACATTAAAACCAAGTCCTAAATGATAGTAGAGTTCGGTATTTTGACTAACTTCCAAACGTGCTTTTGACCAATATTGTGCTTTATTTTCGACTGCAGCCGTTGTAAATTTGTATTCAAAACCCGTTGTTGAATTATCTGTATTATAGGCATAGGTCTTATTCGTTCTAAAATTAATTTCATAATAACGATCATGCGCAATTCCGAAAGTATGCAGTCGTTTTTTATGATCTAATCGGTTATAGCTAATAAGATTTTTTAAAATTGCTGGATCATCTTGATTGGTTTCGAGACTGGATTTACTATCCAAATAATCGCCATATTCCAAACGAATAGCTTTAGTCAATTTGCGAAGTACTTCGGGATAAAATAATTCCGATTGATTTGCAATCAAGTCTTGTTGGAGGGGTACTTTTTCATATACCACATCTTTATTATAGATTTTTCTTAACTCCTCTTTTGACTCTCCTTCTTGCATTGAATTTGCAATTGTCCAAGCTTCTTTAAAGTTGCCTAAACCATGGTATATCGATGCCATTAATGCTTTAACATCATTATCATCTGGATGCAATTTGATATATTCATTATACAGCGGAATCACTTTAGACGATTGTCCCATTTCCACATACCATTGCATTTTTTGTTTGAAACTAATTTCAGAACTGAAAGCAGACCATTCCAGAGCTTTCTTGAAATTCCCTTCATCCGCATAGCGCCAAACAGCGGTAGTTGCTATTGATTCCCACTGTTTAGAGGGAGGTAGTAAATCGATAACTTGTTTTGCCTCTTCAGGATAAAAAAGTAGTAAATGATCCAGATAAGCTTTCTGATTATCAAAGGTTGCTTCCCTACTGTATATTTGTTGTAGAAGTATTTTGATTTTATCTTTATTGATTTCTTCATTAAAATTGGCTACATATGCCTTTAAACTAGATAACGAAGCACCTTCAACCTGGGTTTGAGCAAACATCCATTTTTCTCGTTCTAGATCGTTAGGATAACCAATTACTCGATCCAATTCACCCGAATACAATATATTGTTTTTGGAAGAAAATTTAGTAACATGTTTTTCATACATTTTCCATACTTCTCCAGCTTTGTCATCCCAAGACATGTATTTTGCATATTTATTCCAAACAATTGAATCAATTTCAGCATTGTCTAGCATTTTATATTTTAATGTCAACAACTCCAATTCGTGTTTTTTAGCAAAGTCATCTTCCCAAGCTCCACCACTTATAAAGCGTGCAACATCTTTTTTATACTTGTTAAATTGGGCTTGTGTAAGGGCAAAAACGGTCGCTAATTTTTCTTCATTTTGTATTGGATTTAGCAATACATCTGAAACTTCAATTTGATCTTTTGGCGTTTTAATGGTGTATAAAAATCCATTTAATAGTGGCGTTTTAGAAAATTGATAGCCTTTCGAACGAAAACCCAACTCGGTTTGTTTGCTTCTTTCTTTAGTTCCAAACATAAACCAATAGTTATTATCTACTTGAATTCCATTCGTTTGACTTACCATATATTTTCCATCCGATAGTTGATGTGAATACTGTGAGGCTCGCCAACGCATCACCTTTGTCCCGCCTTCGTTTCCTGAAACAAATTGCATTTGTGGGAATTGTTGTGTAAAGTCTTTAATGAAATTACGGAATTCTGGAAACATGGCTGTTTTCGCATTTTGTGATTGACGCCAACCATAATTTAAGCCATTTCTTAGGGAATATTTCCCGGCACTCTTGTTTGCTGTTGCAGGTATTTGATAGACATCATCAGGGTGAACAAAATGCGTCCAAACTCCAGTAAATAAATACATCGATTTTGTGGCATATATTTCATCATCACTGAAATAGAATCCACTGGAAATTCTGGGATAATCAAAGAAATTTGGACTATAAGGGTCATAATCAAATTCTCTATTGCCTCCCTCCTCTTTTTGTCCTAAAAACAAACTACACATAAACTTCAAAGAAGGCATGGATTTTTTTAACGATTGAACACCATAACCATCTATTTCATTGGACGGTGGTACATAGGTTGTGGGAAACTTTCCATAATTACTTAATTCCCATTTTTTACGTACAGCACTCATCGAATTTTCAATCATTTCAGCATTTGGCCACATTTTTTTGGTTAATGAAACGTGATTGTACCCATGAAATGCCAATTCGTGATTTCCTTTTTTCAATTCACCAACAAGCCAATCAGGTAATGCTTCTGTTCGATTATTGGTTTTAATTTTTCTAGAATTCCATTGGTCTAATGTAAAGGGAGGATCTATTTTATTTCGATAATCAAAAGTCAACATCGCTGCATAGGGTATATGAAACTCTTGTGCTAACTTATTCATATCTGGCCACCAAACTTTAGTTACAAAGTCGGATGTTGTCATATTCAATTCAGAAAGAATAGGTTCGGCCTTAATATCATATTGTGGAGCAGGAAAATCATCTAGAAAAATAGTAGCGGAATTAGCAATTGGATACGGAATATTTTCTAAACCTCGTAATATCCCTGAAAATAGAAAACCGCGGTCAATTTTCCCAAAATCACCGGAAGTGTTGTAGAGTAAAACTTGTCCTAAACCAACCTTATTTTCAACAATCGTTGGATAACTTGCATCATTTGCTGCGCAGGCTAAAATATCAACATTCTCAGAGAAATTTTGACCCGCAAAACCAAAAAGTTTAAAATCCTTATTTCGTGTCCGATTTTGCATACCTGGCACAATTGAACTCGTAAAATACCAGCCCATTGCTTTGGTATTGGTGGCATATTCAGCTTCAGGTTTGAAGCCATACAAAAAGGACATCCGCTTGTCTTCATTAGCAAAAGGAATGAACAAATGCCCTCCCTTGGAAACAAATTCCATCAATTTATCAATAGCAGCATTGGTTAATTTACGTGTATTATACACCATAATTACCCGTGTAGTGGGAGCAATTTCAAGACTTCCATTCCACTGGTTTTCACTCATACAATTAAATGGGAGTTTGCTATAATCACAAGCTTTACGAATTTCTGCATTGTATAATTTACTGAAGTTGTTTTGAGTATCAAAGAGTGAAAGTACTACGGGTGTCAAACTTAATTCAGGTTCTTTATAACGAATAAATTGGTCGGCTACTTCCATTTCCTCTTCGGTGCGAAACCAATCAAAAACGGGATTGTTTTCATTTCCCTCCCGTTTTCCACAAGAAAAAAATAAAAGTACTGAAACAAAAATAAGCGATATACGCGTGATTATTATGTCGTTTTTCCTCATGGCTTAGAAGATTAAGTCGTTAATTTTACTTTGTTCAGGTTCGTTCACGATTTCATAAACATGTAAAATGGAACTGGAATAAATTGTTTGAATGGAACGCCCTTTTTTACGCAATTCTTTTATCGTTTGTACTAATTTATCTTGATAATGTTTGTTTTCAGCGAATACATTTTTTTCAACTTTACTATTTTCACTTAAAACAAATACCATAACACTTTTTGAAATATTAAATTCAGGATGAAGTCGGATAAAGTTAGGATCCTTCCTATTTGCATAATGAATGGAATCAACTCGTGGATAATCATTTAGGAAATAATCATAATTCATAAAGTAATGGGAGTTGGTACTGATTATTTGAGTAGCGGGATCATTGACTACACAATAGGTATGATTAAAATACTGCTTTGCGATTTCATCATATGCTGTAAGTAACTGTTTTGGGGTTTCGTCAGAAAGCGTTAATTTTTGTAATTGTGTTTGTTGTAATTGTAAAGCAATAATGATGAAACAAATGTAAATTACAGGAACTGAAATTGGACTCCATGATTCAAAACCTTTGAAAAGTAAATTGAATAATGTCATCACCGCAGCTGCTAAAAATCCAATTACAAGAGGTAAAAATACAGACATGGCATTATTTAGTAAATCAATATCTAAACCTTTAATATGGAGATTGCTCATGAGAACCAATGTATTGAAATAGGTGAAAAAAAGAAATGGAATCCTCCAATTCGTTTTTTTAAACAAAGCCAAGATTACGAGCAATCCAAATCCTATAAATGTTCCAACTTGAGCAATGT
>CAYNDK010000183.1:0-4898 GCA_964395965.1 uncultured Flavobacterium sp. | reverse complement strand
GGCATTGAATCATGCTTTTGGTAGAAATCCAATGGTTCGCATGTGGATGAAAGATGCGGATGGAGATGGTTGGGGTGAGCCAGCTGCTGATAATCCTTATTTTAACGAAGTTGCAAAACATAGTTATAGTGTTGGAAATGATTTTAATCACAGCTCTCAGTATACAAAATATTATACAAAACGTGTAATCAAACAATGGGTTCAAGAATATAAAATCGATGGATTCCGTTGGGATTTAACGAAAGGATTTACCCAAGCATGTTCAGGTGGAGACGACACGTGTACCAATGCGTATCAACAAGATCGTGTTGATATTTTAAAAGAATATGCAGATTATTCTTGGACATTAGATCCAACCCATTATGTGATTTTTGAACACCTTGGAGCCGATAATGAAGAACAACAATGGGCAAATTATCGCATCAATGAAACACCAAGTAAAGGGGTGATGATGTGGGGTGAAATGACCTATGCTTATACGCAATTGGTTGAAGGGTATTCAACAGGTGGTGATATAACTCGTATGGGTCACGTGAGCCGTGGTTTTACCGGAAAACGCTTAATCGGTTATCCTGAAAGTCACGATAAAGATCGATTAATGTATTCTGCAATTACATTTGGAAACGGATCAGGTACTTCACCAGTGGCAGGAAACTTAAATAATGCATTGTATCGTATGTCGGCTATAGGGGCGATTAGCTTATTGGTTCCTGGACCAAAAATGATTTGGCATTTTGCAGAGTTAGGTATGAATTTATCAATCTTTACTTGTAATAACGGTACTGTAAATACAGACTATGATACTACAACTGGTGATTGTAAATTGGATACCAAACCACAACCTCAATGGACTAACAACTGGATGGGTGTGGCTGAACGTTCTAAAATTTACAACGATTGGTCAAAAATGATTGATCTTAAAATAAATAATCCTGTTTTTAATGGTGATTATGCAATAAGTCCTAATTCAAACAATATTCGTCAACGAGTGTATGTATACAATAACTCATTACCTGCTTCTCAATTGAAAAATGTAGTGATTTTGGCCAATATGTCTGTTGCATCCCAAAATATTACTCCTGATTTTCCTTACACGGGTACGTGGTATAATTTAATGGATAATACTCCAGTTAATGTGGCGAGCACTTCTGCAACTATTACGGTTGAATCAGGAGGATTCCGTATCTACGGTAATCAACCGGCGTTAAGTAATGAACAGTTTTCTAAATTAGATTTTATTACGCTAGCTCCAAATCCAGCAACGAATACAATTGCAGTAAATTCTAATTTAAGTCAAATTCAAATCTACTCAATTACAGGTCAGTTGGTAAAAAGTTACCACGATGTTGTAATGGATAATCAATATTCAATCGAAGACTTAAAAAATGGATTGTATGTTGTGAAAATGATCGATGAAAACGGTCAAACCAAATCTGTAAAATTGATCAAAGAATAAGTTTATTTAGTTAAGTGTAAAAGAAAAGGTTCCTATTTTTTGGGAACCTTTTTTTATTCCTTGGAGTTGTCTTAGCTTTGTAGCTGTATTTCAGATGGTCATGAAGCGTATAATAAGCAAGTTTTTAAAAGTAACAGGAATTTTTATAGTAGGAATTTTACTTCTTATGGTGCTATTTCCGATTCTTTTTCCTGGAAAAATTGAACAAGAAGTTAAAGCTTTTGCCAATCAAAAACTAAACGGGGAATTGAATTTTAAAGAAGCTAATCTTTCATTTTTTGAACATTTTCCCTACCTCACTCTTACCTTAACCGAATTGGATCTCAAAGGTTCGGCTCCTTATCGTAACGAATCCCTTATCGCAGCTGATGAAGTTTCTTTTGGAATTAATCTAAAAGCCTTACTTGTTGATGGAACGGTATCTATTAATAAAATCTATCTTTCGGATGCGCTGATTAATGTTAAAGTCGATAAAAATGGGCAAGCAAACTATAATGTATATGTTTCGGAATCTAATGACCAAGATAAAGAAGATAATGGGTCAGATACCTCTTTGCGACTCGATCGCATTTCCATAGAGAACAGTCATTTGTTATTTAATGATCAATCAACAGGAATTGTTATTGATGCCAATGGATTCAATTATTTAGGAAAAGGCGACTTAGACAAAGCAATTTTCGACTTAGACACCGATGCGCAAATAGAGGATTTTAATTTCACCTTTGGTAAGGATCAGTATCTGAAGAATAAAAAAGTGAATGCAGAACTTATCACCAAAATTAATACCCATTCACTTTCCTTTATATTCGAAGAAAATAACTTAAAAATAAACCAACTGCCCATTGATTTTGTGGGTAAATTGGATTTTTTGAAAAATGGGTATGACCTCGATTTTAAAGTAGAATCGCTGCAAAGCGAATTGCAAGATTTTTTCACGGCACTTCCACCAGCTTATGTAACCTGGCTCGATAAAACCCAAGTAGAGGGGCAGACGGATCTTATTTTGACATTGAAAGGTAAATATATCGCTTCACAAAATAAAAGTCCTGATTTAGGCTTCATTATGCGCATTCGCGAAGGAGCTATCAATCATAAAGAAGCTCCTGTGCCTGCGACCAATATCTTTTTCAATTTTGAAACTAAATTACCTCAGTTAAATCCGGAGCGACTTCAAGTAAATATTGATTCACTTTATTTCAATATCGGTAAAGATTACGCAAAGGCTATTGTGAAAACAGAAGGACTTTCACAGCCTAAAGTCCACGCATTGCTTCAGTCAAAATTGGATTTAGGAGCCATGAATCGGGCTTTTGGAATTGCATCTGTTGATCTTAAAGGAAAATTAGATTTGGATGTACGTGCAGATGGTTTTTACAATCCCCAAACAAAAGAAATTCCTAAAGTAAAAGCAAAGATCCAATTATCAAAAGGGTATGTCAAAACCAAATTCTATCCCAATCCAATTCAAAATATTGAGTTGATTTCGGCGATTCAAACAGCTACTGGTCGCTTAGATGACTTAAATATCCAAATTCAACCGGCTTCTTTTGTATTTGAAAAGCATCCCGTTTTTGTGGAAGCTAAACTTAAAAATTTTACAAATATCCATTATGATGTAAAAGCAAAAGGGATGTTGGATATCGGTCGAATTTACAAAGTTTTTTCTCAAGAAGGGTTGGATGTTAAAGGATTAGTCAAAGCCAATGTTCGTTTTAAAGGAACTCAAAAAGAAGCGATGGAAGGGCATTATAGCCGTTTGCAAAATTCGGGAACTTTATATTTAAAAGAAATCAAAACGACTGCATCCTATCTGCCTAAGCCATTTGTAATCAATGAAGGGACATTTTCATTTCGTCAAGATCAAATGCGTTTTGATGACTTTAAAGCCAGTTATGGGCAATCTGATTTTCAAATGAAAGGTGAACTGCGAAATGTGATTGATTTTGTGCTGAGTTCGACTGCTGTCTTGAAAGGAAAATTTGATTTAAAATCAAATTATGTAAATGCAGATGAATTTTTATCAGAAACAAATACATCTAAGGTAGCAGAAGTGCCTTCAATTGAAAAAGGAGTGGTTGTATTGCCTAAAAATTTTGATTTACAATTTGGAGCACAGGTGAATCAATTGAATTTTCAAGATTTAAAAATCAATCAACTTCGCGGAAAATTAAGCATGCAGAAAGGGAAACTCAATTTGCGGGATGCTAATGCGGAAATCATTGGTTGTCAGGTGGCAATGGAGGCAAATTACGCCAATGAAACTCAAAACCGAGCAGCCTTTGATTTGAAAATAAAGGCTTCGGATTTTGATGTAAAACGTGCATATACCGAGGTGAAATTGTTCCGTGAAATGGTGTCGGCGGCCGAAAGCGCAGAAGGGATTATCGGATTGACTTATACTTTGTCAGGAAAATTAAATGATCAAATGATGCCTATTTTTCCTTCACTAAGTGGTGGCGGAGTGCTTTCAGTGAATAAAGTGAAAATGAAAGGTTTTAAGTTGATGAATGCTGTGAGTCGAACAACAGGAAAAGATAAAATTAAAAATCCAGATTTGACAAAAGTAACTATCAAAACAACCATTAAGAATAATATCATTACAATAGAACGATTTAAGTTTAAAGTAGCTGGTTTTCGACCTCGCATAGAGGGAACAACCAGTTTTGATGGGCGTTTGAATCTTAAAATGCGTTTGGGGTTACCTCCTTTAGGAATTATTGGTATTCCACTTAAAATTACGGGAACGCAAGACAATCCAAAAGTTAGACTCGGCAAACAAACCGAAGATCTTGAAGAAACCGAGTATCAAGAGGGCATGGAAATTACACCCAATGCACTACCTGTGCCTATAAAATAATTTATAATAAAATTTTAATTAACTATTGCACGTTCAAGTAAAGTGACATGTAGTAGTTACGCCCTCTTTATTTAACACGAACTAACAAATGGTTTAGATTTCAGTAAAGGCAATTAAAATACCCTTGAGAATTTTAGGATTTCAAGGGTTTTATTTTTGGGATACCTCCAGTCCCGAAACTTCGGGAGAACCAGGGACATTAGAATCCTTTGTCGTCAATAATAGCATTGAGTAAAGAAGGATTGTCAATTATTTTTTTAATGAACGCTTTACTTTTCATGTTTTTAATAAAACGTTCGAGTCGGAGAATTGTAGTTCGAGAAGGATGTTCAAAAGCCAATACTACAGTCCAGTCATCAGCAATCTTAGTGAAGTTTTTGGAGTAGGTGTGTGCATTGTGCCGTTCTAATCGTGTGTCAAGGTGATGTGTTTCACCAATATAAAAGCGATCTAATTTCTTAGAATGTAGAATATATAAAGTTGTCATGGCTAATAAAAAAAGCCCAAACTTAAATGTTTGGGCTTTGTGGTACCTCCAGTCCCGAAACTTCGGGAGAACCAGGGACATTAGAATCCTTTGTCGTC